>NZ_JAMYUO010000029.1:0-81122 GCF_040323125.1 Mesorhizobium sp. M0062 | reverse complement strand
AGCACTTCGTGCAATCCATCCGGGTTCGAAAGCAAAATGTCTTTGACGGCAGCGCTGGCGGTCTTAACTTCAGTCTTGGTCATGGTGGCGTTCCTTCGCGGGAATCAGGTGACGTGAACAATCACCAGCCTGCCATGACCGCCCCCTCTCAGCGAATTTGCAGAACTCTCAGCACACTACCAAGAAAATTTGACAGGCTATGTCGGACCGGGTGAGGTTCACCCGTCCTTGGGGCATCGGACAACGAAACCACAAAGGATACCGAAGAGATGCCAAGCACCGTACGTTTGCACCGCGTTCTGACGACCAGCCCGGAGAAGGTCTACCGCGCATTCACAGAAGCCGACGCGCTGGCGAAATGGCTTCCGCCGAACGGCTTCACTTGCACGGTACACAGCTTCGACGCGAAAGTCGGTGGCGCCTTCAAGATGTCGTTCCGAAACTTCACGACGGGCGGCAGCCATTCCTTCGGCGGCGAATATCTCGAACTCGTTCCCGGCGAGCGCCTGCGCTACACCGACAGGTTCGACGACCCCAATTTGCCCGGCCAGATCGAAGTGACCGTGCTCCTGAAGAAAGTGTCGGTCGGCACCGAACTCGACATCACCCAGGCCGGCATTCCGGACGTTATTCCGGCTGAAGCCTGCTATCTCGGCTGGCAGGAGTCGCTGCGCAATCTGGCAAAGCTCGTCGAACCCGAGATCAATCAGTAGAGTCCATCGGATCGGCGGCGCCGCCCAGCCAGTCCGCGCCCCGACAATGCCGAGCCGAGGACTCATCCCTCACGGCCCGGTGCAGATCGGCAACGGTTGTGGCGGCGGTGGCGGGTTGTCCTTGGCGTATTGCGCGATGATCGGCTCAAGGCTCTTTCGCGGCCAGAATTTCGGCTTGCCGATCTCCTTCAGGCAGGACGCATTCCAATAGGCGCCCGATTTACCAACGGCGGTGATGTCGCGCGATTCCGGGTATATATAGAGCGTCGTCGGATTGCCCTTCACCATCGAAATGATCTGGTCGGCGTCGGACGGCGACCAGCTGGTGCAGCCATTGCTGCGGCCGCCGGCATAATCCACCAGCTTGCCGTATGGCACGAAGCCGTCATGGTCGGCATAGGAGCTGTTCGGGTTCTTGCGCAGGCACATGCCGCGCAACAGCCGCGCCGCGTGGCCGCCGATCACCCGCTGCCTGGCATTCGCCGTCTCCCCCTCGCCGTCGAACTGGATGAAGGTGCGCAGCAGCGCCTGGTCCTTTTTTGCGCCGATGCGGTAAAAACCCTTGAATGAGGTCTTTGCCTCGCCGGTCATATAGGCGCCGCCGGTCGTCAAGGACGAGTCCAGCGCATTGCCGAAGTTTTTCGCGCAGCGCTTGCCGTTGGAGAAATCGACCACGCCCTTCAGATTGCGGCCGCCGCCATGGCCCGACGAGATCGCCCTGAACGACTGCTTGGCCTCGCAAATGACGTAGTAGCGCCGCCCCAGCACGCCATTGCCGAGATCGCCGGGGCGCGTCGCATCCATGGCGAAATAGCAGCCATTGTGGACCGCGCCTTGCGCGACCTTCTTCAGGTAAAGCGCGCGCGCCCGCTCCAGCACCACTTGCGAAATCTCGCCGTCGTCATTGCCGACATGGGCCTGCAGCCAGGCCGGTATATCGGAGGACGCGGCAAAAGACCGGGCAGACATCGTCAAGGTGATGCCGGCGATGGCGAGGAGGCCAAAGACAAAGACAGCCAGAGATTTCAACCGCACCGGACAACCCTCCCGCCCGAACCGTTCTGCGATTCTCGGAAACCCATCATAAATCGTCGCGCGTCGATCGGCGAAACACATCTTGTTCAGAACCGCGCAAGCAAGTCAGGTAGCTGCCTGTTCGCCTTTCACAGCGCCAGGCTGCCCTGTTCCGCCTCCGCGGCATTGGGGTCGCCCGGCGCCGTCGCCCAGGCAAGCTCGACCAGCGTCACCGTGCGGCGGCCGGTGCCGTCGAGCTGGCAGACGATGAGGCCCTGCTCCTCGATATAGGTGAGCAGCCGCCGGGCGCGGCGCAGCGAATGCGAGCCGTAGGCGCGCGCGATCGCCGCGTCGCTCGGGCACGGCCAGCCCTCCTTGGCGGCGCGGGCGATCATCATGAACACGCCCTGCATGTCCTCGGGCAGCAGCGAGGCGCGCACGGAAACGTCCTGCCAGGCGCCATCGCCTGCCATGTCGGCGCCGAGCCCGGCGCGGGCACGCGTCAGCATGCGGCGGAATTCTGAGAGGTCCGGCACCACCGAAGCGAGGCCTTCGATGCGGCAGCGGACGACGAACTCCTGATAAAGCACGCCGATGACGCGGAAACCCGCATCGGGCTGCGCCAGGATGGCGCGCAGGACACGGTCCACCCGCTCTCGCCGCTCGGCCCTATCCTCGGCGCTTACCGCCGGTTCCGCAGGTTCCGGGCGGATCTCCATCGCCGCCGATTTGGCCGCCATCAGCTGGTCGAGCAGCTCCGGCGACGCCATCCGGCGCGGCGCGCGCATCGTCTCGGGCGGCGGCGCCGCCAGGATGATGGCGCGCGCGTCTTCAAGCGCTGTTTCCGGCATTGCCATCAGCCGCGGCGTACCGTTGCGCGGGCTGGTCTCGGTCTGGCCGATGCGCACGCCGAGCGGACGGCGCGACAGCGCTGGGCCCAACGCCATGAAGTGCCCGCGCTCCAGGTCTCGAAACGCCTCGGCCTGACGCCGTTCCATGCCCAGAAGGTCGGCGGCGCGCGCCATGTCGATATCGAGGAAGGTACGGCCCATGAGGAAATTGGACGCCTCCGCCGCGACATTCTTGGCGAGCTTTGCCAGCCGCTGCGTGGCGATGATGCCGGCAAGGCCGCGCTTGCGGCCGCGGCACATCAAATTGGTCATGGCGCCGAGCGAGAGCTTTCGCGCCTCGTCGGACACTTCGCCGGCCACGGCGGGCGCGAACAGCTGCGCTTCGTCGACCACCACCAGCATCGGATACCAATGCTCGCGGGCAACCTCGAACAACCCGCCGAGAAAGGCAGCGGCGCGCCGCATCTGGTTCTCGGCATCGAGCCCTTCGAGATTGAGCACCGTGGAGACGCGGTGGATGCGCGCCCGCTCGCCGGCTGCTTGCAGGCCACGCTCCGTATGCTCCTCGGCATCGATGACCAGATGGCCGTAATGGTCGCCCAGCGAGACGAAATCGCCTTCCGGGTCGATGATGGTCTGCTGCACCCAGGGCGCGCTCTGCTCCAGGAGCCGGCGCAAAAGGTGCGATTTGCCGGAGCCGGAATTGCCCTGCACCAGAAGCCGGGTGGCCAGCAGCTCCTCAAGGTCGAGCGCCGCCGACGCACCCGCCGTCGTCTGTCCCATCTCGATGGCTACGGTCATGTCACGACTCTCCTTGCGGACAGGGCTTATCAACCCGGCCGCGAGCCGTCGAGCGCGCCATGGCAACTCGCCCGCTGTTCCACACCTATGCTGCCAAAGCGCCACACATCAGCCCATCTGCCCAAAGGGAAGGCACATCAAGCGGAGTTGACCGGCGGCAGAAGCGGCGCTTCCAGCCCGTCGAAGGGATCGCGCCAGGCATCGATGGCTTCGAGCCGGCGATACCAACCCAGAACAGAGGGATAGTCCGCCAGCGGCAGGCCGGCTGCATCGTTGAACGGCAAAAACGTCGCCATGCGGAAATCGGCATAGGAAAGCGACTTGCCCACAAGCCATGGCCGCTTGGCGAGCTCCGCCTCGAGAATCGCTGCCGCGATGCGGAACTCCGCCAGCCCCTCCTCGACCTTGCCCTGGTCGACGGGCCCAATCCCGTAGCGCTGCTTGGTTCCGCGCTCGAAATGCACGATGTCGCAGGCCCGGACGAAATTCTCCTTGCCCCAGCTCAGCCAGCGGATCATGTCGGGTTGGTCGCCGCCGCCGCGCCAGAAATCCGAACCCGCTTCGCGCGACAGAAGGCAGGCTATGGCGTCGGCTTCCCACAGGCTGCCGCCCGTCCATGCCAATATCGGCAGGGTAAGATTGGGATTGAGCTGACGAAACCGCTCAGCCTGCCCGGGCGCCATGGGTGCCGCGAACTCACACTCGACCTTGGCCTGCAGATGACGTGCAGTTGCAACCGCGAGGCGCGGATTGGGATTGCGGCTGAAGTACAGTTTCATATCCGGTCCTGGACGCTGTGGGCTCGACCCTATCAAACACGCAAACGTGCCCTCCCGGCAATCTGGTCGGACCACGATTCCGCTGGCACACGCCGTCGTTCGGCGTATTATTTCCTTCGGGAGAGGGTTCTTGGCAGGAGGAAGCCATGAACGTAGTGCAGAGCGTACCTGTCATCGACGTGACAACCCAGAACCTTGTTTCCTCTGCGCTTTCCAGATTCCGCGCCGGCGATACCGTCTCGACCAGGGCGGCGCTCGACGCCATCCGCCGCATGGATCCAACCTGTGTCGACAGCGACGACGATCTCGTCGAACTCGTCGTCATGGCGGCAATTGGTAAGACCATGGCGGTCGTGTTCGACCACCGCTCCCGCTAGCCCTGTGGGACGAACCTGTGCCGTTCAACTCGCTTGAGTTCGAGTGAGTTCGGTTGGCGCCGCGCGCCGAGCTTTTACAGCCGCAGCCCGGGAAGCGACGTCTTCGTGCGCGAAGGACGGCAATAGCATAAGCGGCAAGACTCAGATCCCCAAGGGATGTGGCATGTAGCCGACGAAGCCGCCGATCTTCCAGTGGCCCGCCACCTTCCTGCAAAAATACAGCGTCTGCCATTTCAGCTTGTCGACGCTGCCATCGGCCTTGGCCACCGAGCCGTTGAACTTCTTGTGCAGCACGGCGCGGTCGCCATCGACGTCGATGTCGCGCATGTTGGTGACGCGAAACAGCGCCTCGCGCAGCGGCTCGGCGAACTTGGTCGCCGCCGTCTCCTTGGCCTGGCGCAGCCATTCGTCGCGATAGACGGCAAGGCTCGGGAATTGCAGACGCCAGGCGTCGGCATCGCTGAGGAAATGCGCATGCATGCCGAAGAAGCTGTCGGCGAGGAAATCATCCTCGACCATCGACCAGTCCTGACCGACAAAGGCGTCGATGTCGCGCCGCACCAGCATTTCCCAGAGCGCGTGACGATCGGCATCGCCCTCTGGAAACGGGTTCTTGTCGAAGGTCATTGAAATCTCCTGTCGGGAAAATGCGACGCGCAAGATGCTGGCGAGCCTGCGATAAAGCAACACGCGTTTGGAAAAATGTTGCTTTCCAAAAAGCCCCCTATGAGGATCACCGGGACAGGCGTAGAGCGGTCGGCGAAAACGGCGCGCGGCCCGCCATTCTGAACAGGAGTTTCCCTTGCCCAAAGAGTGTTTTGGAACATCCCACGTGCCGCTGTCGCCGGCCGTGCGCGCCGGGGATTTCGTCTACATCTCAGGTCAGGTGCCGGTCGACGGCGACCGCATCGTGGTCAAGGGCGGCATCACCGAGCAGACCGAGCAGGTGCTGCAGAATGTGAAGGCGGCACTCGCGCTGGCCGGTTGCACCATGGACGATGTCGTCAAGACCACGGTCTGGCTCGAGGACGCGCGCGACTTCGGCGCCTTCAATGCCGTCTACGCCAAGCACTTCCCGAAAAATTCGCCGGCCCGCACCACGGTCGAATCGCGGCTGATGATCGACATCAAGATCGAGGTCGAAGCCGTCGCCTACCGGCCGGTTTCACCAGTCGGGGCATGATCCCGAAAAGTGGAAACCGGTTTTCTCGGACAAACGGAAACCGTTTTGTCCAGAGATCATGCCCCAAAGCAAAGAGAGAGGCAGCCGCCGATGCAGTTCGATCTCCTGATCAAGGGCGGCCGCCTGATCGATCCGGCCTCCGGCCTGGACGCGGTGCGCGATGTCGCCATCGCCGATGGCCGCGTTGCGGCCATCGAAGCCGCGATCGACGCCGAGCATGCTACGCAGGTCGTCGACGCCAGGGATTGCATCGTCACGCCCGGCCTCATCGATTTGCATAGCCATGTCTATTGGGGCGGCACCTCGCTTGGCGTCGATGCCGACCGGCTGGCGGCCAAGAGCGGCACCACCACCTTCATCGACGCCGGCAGCGCCGGCGCCGGCAATATTCTGGGCTTTCGCCGCCATGTCATCGAGCGCTCGAAGGTGCGCATCCTGGCCTATGTCAACATCTCCTTTGCCGGCATATTCGGCTTTTCGCAGACGGTCTCCGTCGGCGAATGCAGCGATCTCAGGCTCTGCGAGCCACGCGAGACGGTGGCCGCGGTGCGCGAGCACGCCGATGTCGTCGTCGGCGTAAAAGTGCGCTCCGGCAAGCATGCCGGCGGCACCAGCGGCATCGCCCCGGTGGACCTCGCGCTGGAAGCCGCCGACCAGGCCGGCCTGCCGCTGATGGCGCATATTGACGAGCCGCCGCCCGGCCGCTCCGAAGTGCTGCCGCGGCTGCGCCGCGGCGACATCCTCACCCATTGTTTTCGGCCATTCCCCAATGCGCCGGTGTTCGCCTCCGGCGCGATCCGGCCGGACATGCGGCTGGCCCGCGAACGCGGTGTCATCTTCGACATTGGCCACGGCATGGGCTCGTTCGACTTCGCCGTGGCGAAAGCGATGCTGGCCGAGGGCCTCGCGCCCGACGTCATCTCCAGCGACGTGCATCTCTATTGCGTCGACGGTCCGGCCTTCGACATACTGGTCTGCATGTCGAAGCTGATGGCGCTGGGCATGCCGCTGGTCGAGGTGCTGTGCGCCGCCACGCAAAGGCCAGCCGAGGCGATCGCCAGGCCGGAGCTTGGGACGCTGAAAGTTGGCGGTGTCGGCGATGTCGCGGTGCTGAGACTGCGCCCCGGGCGCTTTACCTTCGTCGATGCGGTCGGTGCGGCGCTGATCGCGGATCAGCGGCTGGTCTCAGAAGGCATTGTTATCGGCGGTGTCTGGTGGCCGAACGAGGCGCCCGACCACAACGAGACCGAGCGCTTCGAGCCGCATGCGGCACATACGCATGTCGAGGTCGCGGCACGGCATTTCGGGCATGGATAATCTCCCTCCTTGAGGGGGAGATGGCCGGCAGGCCAGAGGGGGTCGGTTCGACCGGACGCAAGCTCCTCGCGGCAGCTGGAGGTCAGCGCTCCACGCGCGGCGACCCCTCTGTCGCCTTCGGCGACATCTCCCCCTCGAGGGGGGAGGAGATCGCTAGCGCCCTGCGTTACTCACCGCCCCAAACACCGGCGTCGCAATCCCTTCCATCCGCGCCTTGATCTGCAGCGCCACATATTTCGAGTAAAACCGCGACAGCGCCAGATTGCCGCCGTGGAACCACAGCGCGTCCTGCGCCGTCGGCTTCCACATGTTGCGCAGCTCGCCTTGCCAAGGACCGGGATCGCCCTTGACGCCGGAGCCGAGGCCCCAGCATGGCCCGACCTTGTCGGCGACCTCGCGCGAGACGATGGCCGCCACGGTCTCGTTCATCGACTGGTAGCCGGTACAGGCGACGATCGCATCGACGGCCAGCTCGCTGCGGTCGTCGAACAGGATGCCGGTCGGCGTCAATGAACTGATGCCGACGCCGCTCTTCACTTTGATCTCGCCATTGATGATCAGTTCGCAGGCGCCGACATCGATGTAGTAGCCGGAGCCGGTGCGGTAGGCCTTCATCAACAGCCCGGTCTCGTCCTCCCCGAAATCGATGGCGAAGCCGGCGGCGCGTAGCTGGTCGTAGAAGTCTGCGTCGCGTGCCTTGATCACCTCGTAAAGATCCCGCTGGCCCTTGGGTACAAGCGCGAACGGCGTGGACGCGACGATCAGGTCGGCCTTGTCGGTGCTGATGCCGCGCGCCAAAGCCTTTTCCGAGAAGATCTCGAAGCCGACTTCCATCAGAGTGTCGGATTTCACCACTGTCGTCGGCGACCGCTGGATCATGGTGACGTCTGCGCCGCTCTCCCAGAGGTCGACGCTGACATCGTGCCCCGAGCTTGCCGCGCCGATGACAGCGACACGTCTGCCGCGGAATTTCTCGCCGCTTGCATACTGGCTGGAATGCAGGAGTTCGCCCTTGAAGGTCTCGGCGCCGGGCAGCGCGATCTGGCGTGGCGGGCCATAGGCGCCGGTGGCAAAGACAATGTGCTTCGGCTTCAGCGTGATCTGCCGGCCGACGCGGTCGACCACCACAGTCCACACCTTCTCGGCCTCGTCATAGCTGGCGCTGAGGCATTTGGTGGCGACCCAGTAGTTGAGCTCCATCACCCTGGTGTACATCTCCAGCCAGTCGCCCATCTTGTCCTTGGGCGTGAACACCGGCCAGTTCTCCGGGAACGGAATGTAGGGCAGATGGTCGTACCAGACCGGATCGTGGAGCACGAGCGAGCGATAACGGTTGCGCCAGGAATCGCCGGGGCGCGCATTTTTCTCGATGATGATGGTGGGCACACCGAGCTGCCTCAGCCGCGCGCCGAGCATGATGCCGCCCTGCCCGCCGCCGATCACCAGGCAATAGGGCTGCTCGGTGGCGCCGAGGTCGCGCGTCTCGCGCGCCCGCGCCTCCGCCCAGGTTTCGCGCTTCGGATCGGCCTTGTGACGGATACCAAGCGGCCGCGCCGGTCCCTTTTGTTCCTCGAACCCCTTGAGCTCACGCACCGCCGTGAACAAGGTCCGGCAGCGGCCGTCCGTAAGGCGCACAATCCCTTCGCCCCGCGCGACCGCCGTTTCGAACGTGAACCAGGCCTCGACGGTGCCCTCATCCGAGGTCGCCTCGCCGGACAGCGTCCAGTGTGAGGGCTTCGCTTCCGCCAGCGTCGCTTGCAGCATGTCGCGGATCTCATCGCGGCCTTCCATCGTGGTGATGTTCCAGGTGAAAGCCAGCAGATCGCGCCAGTAGCAATCCTCGACGAACAGGTTGGCGGCCGCCTCGGCGTCATCAGCTTCCAGCGCCCGTGCAAGCGCGCAAAGCCATGTCGCCGCCTGTTTCGATGGTGCCATGTCGAGCATCTGTTTTTCCCTCGTTTTGCGTTCCCATTGTTTCGAAAGACGGAGCCGCCGCAAGAGGGGTCGCGATATCATGGCGTCGGTTTCTAGCGGCCCGGAACGGAGCCATCTCCCGGAAATCTTTATAGGAATTTTATATCTTTCCTCCCGGCCCCGTCTCGAACCTTTATGGCGATCGGGTCCATATTCCATCTCGAGCAAAACGCTGCGGACGCCGTGACCCCAGAGTTACGGCGGGCCGTTCTCATGGAATTTCTGGCTCGCCAGTCGCTGGCGCCAAATACAAGCAGAAGCAAGGACCAACACAAATGGACATCGTCGTCATCGGGATAGAGGTTTTGTTCTTCGGTCTTTCCCTCGCCTACATCAAAGCTTGCGACGCTCTTTAAGCGGAAGGATCGCACCATGCTTGTCGATTACATCCTCGGTGGCGGCGTGACCTTGTTCCTGCTCGTCTACCTGACATACGCCCTCGTTCGCCCAGAACGCTTCTGAAGCAAGGCACGGAAACCCATGACACTCAACGGATGGATACAGATCCTGGTTTATTGCGGGATGGTCGTTTTGCTGGTGAAGCCGCTCGGCGGCTACATGTACCGCGTCTTCAATGGCGATCGCACCTTTCTCTCGCCCATACTCGGGCCCGTTGAGCGCGGCCTCTACCGCATTTCGGGAACCAGCGAGCGCGAGGAGCAGCACTGGACGACCTACGCGGCAGGAATCATCTTCTTCAGCCTTGCCAGCTTCCTGGTGCTGTACTTTCTGCAACGCCTGCAGGGCGTCCTGCCTTACAATCCGGCCGGGATGGCATCGGTCGAACCCAATCTCGCCTTCAACACTGCCGTCAGCTTCGTCACCAACACCAACTGGCAGAATTACGGCGGCGAAAGCACGTTGTCCTACCTCGTGCAGATGGCCGGCCTGACCGTTCAGAACTTCATGTCCGCCGCCGTCGGCATTTCCATTGCGGTGGCGCTGATCCGCGGCTTCGCCCGCGCCTCGGCCAAATCGATCGGCAATTTCTGGGTCGATATGACCCGCTGCACGCTCTACATCCTGCTGCCGCTCAGCATCGTGCTCACCCTTGTCTATGTCTGGCTCGGCATGCCGCAGACGCTCGGGCCTTATGTCGACGCCACCACGCTGGAGGGCGCCAAGCAGACGCTCGCCCTTGGGCCGGTCGCCTCGCAGGTCGCCATCAAGATGCTCGGCACCGATGGCGGCGGCTTCTTCAACGCCAATGCCGCGCATCCTTTCGAAAACCCCGACGCCATCTCCAACATGATCCAGATGGTGACGATCTTCGCGCTGGGTGCTGCACTCACCAACGTCTTCGGCCGCATGGTCGGCAACCAGCGCCAGGGCTGGGCGATCCTGGCCACGATGGGTGTGCTGTTCATCGCTGGTGTCGTTATCTGCTACTGGGCGGAAGCCGCGGGCAATCCGCTGGTCCATGCGTTGGGCGTCGACGGCGCCAACATGGAAGGCAAGGAGAGCCGCTTCGGCATTGCCGCTTCGGCACTATTCGCCGTCATCACCACGGCTGCGAGCTGCGGTGCGGTGAACGCCATGCATGACTCGTTCACAGCACTTGGCGGCCTGATCCCGATGCTCAACATGCAGCTCGGCGAAGTCATCGTCGGCGGCGTCGGCGCCGGCTTCTACGGCATCGTCATGTTCATCGTCATCACCGTGTTCGTCGCCGGCCTGATGGTTGGCCGCACGCCCGAATATCTCGGCAAGAAGATCGAGGCCAAGGAGGTCAAGATGGCAATGCTCGCCATCCTCGCTCTGCCGTTGGTCATGCTGGTCTTCACGGCAATAGCGGTCGTGCTGCCAAGCGCCGTCGCCTCGATGGCCAATGGCGGTCCGCATGGCTTCTCCGAGGTTCTTTATGCCTACACTTCGGCGGCGGCCAACAACGGCTCGGCCTTTGGCGGCCTTTCCGGCAACACGCCCTGGTACAACATCACGCTCGGCATCTCCATGTGGGTGGGTCGCTTCTTCGTCATCATTCCAGCGCTTGCCATTGCCGGCTCGCTAGCGACGAAGAAGACGGTTCCGGCTTCCGCCGGCACCTTCCCGACCGACGGCCCGCTGTTCGTCGGCCTGCTCGTCGGCGTCATCCTGATCGTCGTCGGCCTGACCTTCTTCCCGGCACTGGCGATCGGACCGATCGTCGAGCACCTGGCTGCCATCAACGGCCAGACATTCTGAGGCTTGTCATGTCCTGGTTCTACCCAAAACGCATGAAGGCCCGGCCGCGAGCCGGCCCACGAGCCGGCAATGAGGGGGAGGAAACGCCCCCTCCCTTCCCCAGCGTATCTACCTTCCTCGGCCTCGCGGCAGTCATGATCGTGATCTGGCTGCTGGCCTATGGTCCGCCGCCCCTCTTTTCGGCATCCGATCGGTCGGTGCCGGCCAACAGTTCAGATTCTGGAGCCATCAAATGAGCCAGTCCAAATCCGCGGTCATCATGGATGCCCGCATCCTGTGGCCGGCCATCGGCGGCGCCTTCAGGAAACTCGACCCCCGCACGCTGGTCAGGAACCCGGTGATGTTCGTCGTCGCCATCGTCTCGCTTCTTACCACGGTCCTGTTCGTCAAGGATCTCGCCACCGGCGGCGGCGATTTCGGCTTTACGCTGCAGATCATCATCTGGCTGTGGTTCACCGTGCTGTTCGCCAACTTCGCCGAGGCCGTCGCCGAAGGCCGCGGCAAGGCGCAGGCCGATTCGCTGCGCAAGGCGCGCACCGAAACCCAGGCCAAGCTGCTTGCCGGCGAAGACCGCTCCAGGTTCAAGCTGGTGCCCGGCACCAGCCTGAAGGTTGGCGACATCGTGCTGGTCGAAGCCGGCGACATCATCCCGTCCGACGGTGAAGTGGTCGAAGGCGTGGCCTCGGTCAACGAGGCGGCAATCACCGGCGAGTCCGCACCCGTCATTCGCGAATCCGGCGGCGACCGTTCCGCGGTCACCGGCGGCACGCAGGTTCTGTCCGACTGGATTCGCGTGCGCATATCAGCCGCCTCCGGCCACACCTTCCTCGACCGCATGATCTCGCTGGTCGAGGGTGCCTCGCGCCAGAAGACGCCCAACGAGATCGCGCTCAACATCCTGCTCGTCGGCATGACGCTGATCTTCGTGCTGGCCACCGCCACGATCCCGAGCTTTGCCTCCTATTCCGGCGGCTATATCCCGGTGACGGTGCTGGTCGCGCTGTTCGTCACCTTGATCCCGACCACCATCGGCGCCCTGCTGTCGGCCATCGGCATTGCCGGCATGGACCGCCTGGTGCGCTTCAACGTGCTGGCCATGTCCGGCCGTGCCGTCGAAGCGGCGGGCGACGTCGATACGCTTTTGCTCGACAAGACCGGCACCATCACGCTCGGCAACCGCCAGGCCACCGAATTCCGCCCGGTCAAGGGCGTCACCGAACAGGAACTGGCCGATGCCGCGCAGCTCGCCTCGCTCGCCGACGAGACGCCTGAGGGACGCTCGATCGTCGTGCTGGCCAAGGAGAAATACGCCATCCGCGCCCGTGACATGGCAACCTTGCATGCCAGCTTCGTGCCCTTCACCGCGCAGACCCGGATGAGCGGCGTCGACATCGATGGCTCGTCGGTGCGCAAGGGCGCCGTCGATTCGGTTCTCGCCTATGTCAGCCAGTCGACATCGGCCACTCACGGCACGCGCCCCGGCAGCGACACCGTCAAGGATCTCCAGGCGATCGCCGACGAGATCGCCAAGTCGGGCGGCACGCCGCTGGCCGTCGAGCGTGACGGCCGCCTGCTCGGCGTCGTCCACCTCAAGGACATCGTCAAGGGTGGTATCCGCGAGCGCTTTGCCGAACTGCGCAAAATGGGCATCCGCACCGTGATGATCACCGGCGACAATCCGATGACTGCGGCGGCGATCGCAGCCGAAGCCGGCGTCGACGATTTCCTCGCCCAGGCCACGCCCGAGGACAAGCTGAAGCTGATCCGCGACGAACAGGCCAAGGGCAAGCTGGTCGCCATGTGCGGTGACGGCACCAACGACGCGCCGGCCTTGGCGCAGGCCGATGTCGGCGTCGCCATGAACACCGGCACGGTTGCCGCCCGCGAGGCCGGCAACATGATCGACCTCGATAGTGACCCGACCAAGCTGATCGAGATCGTCGAGATCGGCAAGGCGCTGCTGATGACGCGCGGCTCGCTGACGACCTTCTCGATCGCCAACGACGTCGCCAAATACTTCGCCATCATCCCGGCCATGTTTGCCGTCTTCTACGTTGCGCCGGGACATACAATCGGCCCCCTGCAAGCGCTCAACATCATGCATCTGGCGACGCCGCAGAGCGCCATCCTGTCGGCCATCATCTTCAACGCGCTGATCATCATCGCTCTGATCCCGCTGTCGCTTAAAGGCGTCAAATACCGCGCCATCGGCGCCGGCGCGCTGCTCAGCCGCAACCTGCTGGTCTACGGCCTCGGCGGCATCATCGTTCCCTTCGTCGGCATCAAGGCGATCGACATGATCGTCACCGGCCTCGGCCTCGCTTAAGGAAATACGTCCATGCTCACTCAGATAAGACCCGCTGTTATCATGATCGTCTTTTTCACCGTTTTGACCGGCCTGATCTATCCCCTGGGCATGACCGGCATCGCCCAGGCGCTGTTTCCGCACCAGGCCAATGGCAGCTTGATCGAGAAAAACGGCACGGTCATCGGCTCCGAACTGATCGGCCAGGGCTTTGCCGACGACAAGTATTTCCATGGCCGCCCCTCGGCTGCCGGCGACGGATACAACGCCGCAGCGTCCAGCGGCTCCAATCTCGGTCCGACCAACCCCAAGCTGATCGACCGCATCAAGGGCGATGTTGCAAAGCTGAAGGCGGAGAACCCGAACCAGCCGGTGCCGATGGATCTGGTGACGACGTCCGGCAGCGGCCTCGACCCCGCTATCAGCCCGGACGCCGCCTATTTCCAGGTCGCTCGGGTGGCCAAGGCCAGGGGCTTCGACGAAGCCAAGGTCAAGGCGCTTGTCGACAGCCATGTCGAAGGCCGCGAACTCGGCTTCCTCGGCGAGCCGGTCGTCAATGTGCTGGCGCTCAACCTGGCACTGGACGATACCAAGCAGTGAGAGACAATCTCTGAAGCCAGGGGCCGGGGATCGACACGATCCTCGGCGCCGTTCATGATCGAGCCTGATGCCGGACGCCAGAAGCAACGATACCAGACCCTCTCCGGACGCGCTGCTCGAGCATGCGGAACGGGAAGAGCGCGGCCGTCTGCGGATATTTCTCGGCGCTGCCCCCGGCGTCGGCAAGACCTATGAAATGCTGATGGCCGGCCGCGCCAGGCTGGCTGACGGCGTCGACGTAGTGGTCGGCGTCGTGGAGACCCACGGCCGCAAGGAAACACTGGCGCTGGTCGAAGGCTACGAGGTGATCCCGCGCCAGAAGGTCGACTACAAGGACCGCGTGCTGGACGAGATGGACATCGATGCCATTCTCGCCCGCCGGCCGGCGCTGGTGCTCGTCGACGAACTCGCCCACACCAATGCGCCAGGCAGCCGCCACCCCAAGCGCTATCTCGACGTCCAGGAAATCCTTGCGCGCGGCATCGACGTCTACACCACGCTCAATATCCAGCATGTCGAGAGCCTGAATGACGTCGTGGCACAGATCACCCGCGTCAGGGTGCGCGAAACGGTCCCGGACTCCATCATCGACCAGGCCGACGACATCGAGATCATCGACCTCACGCCCGACGACCTGATCAAGCGGCTGAAGGAGGGCAAGGTCTATTTCCCCAACACTGCCCAGCGCGCAGTCGAAAACTATTTCTCGCCGGGCAATCTGACCGCGCTTCGGGAATTGGCGCTGCGCCGCACCGCCCAGCGCGTCGACGAGCAGTTGCTCAACCACATGCAGTCGCACGCCATTCCCGGCCCCTGGGCGGCGGGCGAAAGGGTGCTCGTCTGCGTCGATGCGCGTCCGGGCGGAGCGTCTCGTGTCCGCTATGCGCGCCGGCTGGCCGACCGGCTGCGCGCACCGTGGACGGCGCTGCATGTCGACACGCCGCGTTCGGCCGGCATGTCGGAGGAAGACAAGGACCAGCTGGCCACGCTCTTGCGCCTGGCCGAGCAGCTCGGCGCCGAGGTGACGACCATTCCGGGCCAGAACGTCGCCCAGGACATCGTCCGCCACGCCACAGTGAACAATTTCACCCATATCGTCGTCGGCAGGCCGACCCGCTCGCGCTGGCGCGAACTGATCGAGGGCTCGCTCACCTACGATCTGATCCGCAATGCCGGCGATATCAGCGTCCATGTCATTTCAGGAACGGAGCGCGACAACGAGGCCACGTCGAGGGTCAAGGCGGCGGCCGAGCAGACACCATTTCAAATCTGGCCTTATCTTTTCTCGACCGTCTATGTCGCCGGCGCGCTTGCCGTCAGTGCCGTCCTCGATCAGTTCCTCGACGTTCGCAACCTTGCCAGCGTGCTTCTGCTGGCGGTGCTGACATCGGCAGTGACCTTTGGCCTGTGGCCGGCGCTGTACGCCTGTTTCCTCAGCGCCATTGCCTTCAACTTCTTCTTTCTCGAGCCGCGCTACACGATGACGATCCGCGATCCGGAGAGCATCGTTGCCTTCGCCGTCTTCCTCGTCGTTGCCGTCATCGCCAGCAATCTGACGGCGCGTGTGCAGCGTCAGGCAGCCGCCGCCCGTTCACGCGCCCGGGCCACCGAGGACATCTACCTCTTTTCAAAGAAGCTCGCCGGCGCCGGCACGCTCGACGACGTTTTGTGGGCCACAGCCTTCCAGATCGCCTCGATGCTGAAGCTGCGCGTGGTGCTGCTTTTGCCGGAAGAAGGCACGATCACCGTCAAGGCCGGTTATCCCCCCGATGACACGCTGGCCGAGGCCGACATCGCGGCTGCACGCTGGGCTTGGGAACACAACCGGGCTGCCGGCCGTGGCGCCGATACCCTGCCCGGGGCAAAACGCCTCTACCTCCCCTTGCGCACCGCACGCACGGCCGTCGGCGTCGTCGGCCTCGACAATGACAAGCAAGGCCCGCTGCTGACGCCCGAGCAACAGCGCCTGCTCGACGCGCTGGCCGACCAGGCGGCGGTTGCCATCGAGCGCATCCAGCTGGTCGCCGATGTCGACCGCGCCAGGCTGGCGGCCGAGGCCGACCGCTTGCGCTCGGCACTGCTGACGTCGATCTCGCATGATCTGAAGACGCCGCTGGCGGCCATCATGGGCGCGGCCGGCACGCTCAGGGAATTTGCGCCGGCACTGCCCGAGAACGATCGGGCCGAGCTGCTGACCACCGTGCTCGACGAGTCCGAACGGCTGAACCGCTTCATCGCCAATCTGCTCGACATGACCAAGATTGAATCGGGCGCCATGGAACCGAATTTCGCCCTGCACTATGTCGGCGATGTCGTTGGCTCGGCCTTGCAGCGGGCACGCAAGATCACTGCCGGGCACAAGACCGAGGTTGATATTCCGGCCGACCTGCCGATGCTGAAGCTTGATCCCGTGCTGTTCGAACAAATGCTGTTCAATCTGCTCGACAATGCCGCGAAATACGCGCCACAGGGATCGACAATCCGGCTGCAGGGCTGGGCCGACAATGGCTCCGTCGCGCTGCAGATCATGGATGAGGGACCGGGCATTCCGCCCGCCGACCTGGAGCGCGTCTTCGACAGCTTTTACCGGGTGCGCAAGCGCGATCAGGTCCAGGCCGGCACCGGGCTCGGCCTGTCGATCTGCCGGGGCTTCATCGAGGCGATGGGCGGCACGATCATGGCGGCGAACCGCAGCGATCGCCCGGGCGCAGTCTTCACAATCCGCATGCCGAGGTTGGTACAATCGTCCGATACGGACGTATCAGGTGTGGACGAGCAAGCATCTGGCGATCCGGCATGACAAATTCCAATGTCAGCATACTGGTCGTCGATGACGAGCCGCCGATCCGCAAACTGCTGCGCGTCGGCCTCGGCAGCCAGGGCTATGCGGTCAGCGAAGCGCCCAACGCCAAGGCTGCGATCGAACTCGTCGATGCACAAAAGCCGGATCTGATCCTGCTCGACCTCGGCCTGCCCGGCATGGGTGGCCTCGATCTCCTGCGGAAATGGCGCGACGACGGCCTCGACGTGCCCGTGGTCATCCTGTCCAGCCGCACCGACGAAGCCGGCATCGTCGCGGCGCTCGAACTCGGCGCTGACGACTACATCACCAAGCCGTTCGGCATGAACGAGCTTGTCGCCCGCATCCGCGTCGCGCTGCGCCACAAATTCCAGCAGCAGGGCGAAAAGCCGGTGTTCCACACCGGAGATCTCAGCGTCGACCTGGTCAAGCGCATCGTCAAGGTCGAAGGCAAGGAGATAAAGCTCTCCCCCAAGGAGTACGACATATTGCGCATTATGGTGCAGCATGCCGGCAAGGTGCTGACCCACCATTTCCTGCTGAAGCAGGTGTGGGGCGATTCGACCGACGTGCAGTATCTCAGGGTCTATGTCCGCCAGCTCCGGCAGAAGATCGAAAAGTCGCCCGACCAGCCGCGCTACATCACCACCGAGACCGGCGTTGGGTACCGGCTGCGCGAGGTTGAGTGACCGGACGTTTTCCGCTCAGTCCGCCGAGAGTTCCGCGGTCCGTGCCAGTGCGCCGCCGAAGCCGTTGAGCGGGATGGTGAAACTCACCGCTTGACCGGTGTCGGCCGCGAAGGCGTCGATCTTCAGCGTGGTGGCTGCCTTGAGCAGCGGCGTGACGCTGGCATCGAACGCCACCGGCACCAGGCAGCCGACGGCCTGGCAGGTGTTGAACGGCAGGCTGCCTTCCAGCTTCTGGTCGTCGATGGTCAGGCTGACGCCTTTGGCGAGCGCCAGGCCGAACGGCAGCGCCAGCGTTCCGGCGGCATCGTCGCCGCTCTTGCTCGACAGCTCGATCGCCAGCAGGCGCTGGTTGGACTGCTTGTTGAACTGCTGATGCGACAGGCTGCAAACCTTGGCCGTGCCGGTTACCTGGCAATTGACCGTCCAGTCGCCATGTGTCTCGGACAGCGCCGAGGCGCCGCCAGGCAATGTCGGGCCGGCAGCAGGGGCGGGCGCTGCGGCGGCAGGCGCCGCCTTGTCGGTCTTGGTTTGCGCCGCGACTGCCACCGGGCCAAGAATACAGATGCTGCCCAGTAGCGCCGCGAAATATACTTGCCTGCTTTTCATCAATATGCTCCCGATTGTGCCTCGAGTCAGCCGCGATTGAGCCCGAGATCCGCGCCCGATAGAGCGGTCAATCGATCTTTTCTGTCAAGTGCGGCAGGCCGCATCCTCGGGCCAATGGCAGACCGGCCCATGGCAGACCGGCCCATGGCAGATCGAGACGAACGCCCTATATAGAGAGGAGGTTATATCTGTACGGGAATGAACTGATGTCGACGCTTCGCCTATCGACAGTTCTGATGTCGGCAATGCTGGCAGCAGCAACGCTCGCCGGCATCATGCAATCTGCTGCGGCTCAATCCGTCAATCCCAGCGCCAACCGGCTGATCCAGCAGAACCAGCTGCAGCAATTGCGCAACAGCCTGCAGCGGCAGCAGTTCCAGCAACAGCAGCAGCAATATCGCGAGCAGGACCGTCGGATCGTGCCGCAGCCGCGCCCCGAAGTGCCCGTCGTCCGGCAAGCTTGTCCGATTCAGATCGTCAACAACCAGATTGTGCGTGTTTGCCGTTGATATCGGTTGCTTGCGATTTACTTAGTCGACTTATTTACTAAAAATGCTCATTGCCTCGCGGGCATATCAGGGTTTGCAGGCGGCGTGCGGCGGTGCGCCCGCCGACCGGATTTTCAGCACATGGCGACGACGAAGAAAAAGGCGGTACGCAAGGCAAGGCGAGGCGAACGCATTCGCCAGGTCGCCGCCATTCCCTTTCGTCTGGACGTTTCAGGCAATTTCGAAGTGATGCTGGTGACGTCGCGAGCGACGAAGCGCTTTATCGTGCCCAAGGGCTGGCCGATGAAAGGAAAGAGCGGGCGCAAGGCCGCCACCATCGAGGCGCGCGAAGAAGCCGGCGTGCTCGGCAAGACCCGCAAGGCGCCTGCCGGCAGCTATTCCTACTGGAAACGGCTGGAGCACAATTTTGTGCGCGTCGACGTCGTCGTCTATCTGTTGGAGGTGTCCGAGGAACTGGCCAACTGGCAGGAGGCCAAGAGCCGCCAGCGGGCATGGCTCAAGCCGCAGGACGCGGCGTTGCTCATCGATGAGCCGGATCTCTCGACGCTGATGGCCAACCTGGCGCCGCCTCAGCCGGCAGTGCCGGACCCGGCCTGACCAACCTCACTTGCCCTCGTCCCCTTCAGCGGGACCCTCATCCCCCTCAGCGGGAAATGGCCGCAGCGGCGTGCCCGTATAGGCCCACAGCCATTCGCGCGGCAGCGGCCCTTTGTTGCGCTCGCTTTGCTGCGACTGTTCCCATGCATGCGCCAGGATGCCGACCGAGCGCGAGAGCACGAACAGGCCGCGCGTCAACGGCGGCGGAAAGCCGAGCTCGCCATAGATGACGGCGGTGGCGCCGTCGATGTTGAGCGGTATTTTCTTCCCCTTGCGCCGTGCCACCTCTGATTCGACGGCCTCGGCGATGTCGGCAAAGCGTCCGCTGACGACGCCGCGCGCGGCAAACTCGCACGTCACTGCGATCAGGCGCGGCGCGCGCGGATCGACCGGGTGGAAGCGATGGCCAAATCCCGGCACATAGCCTTTCTCCTCGGCGAAGAAACGGTCGAGCCGTGCGGCTACGGCTTGGTCCAGCGCAACACCCTGGTCAAGTGCCACGGCAATGTCGCCATAGAAGGACAGCGCCTGTTCGCCGGCGCCGCCATGCACGTCACCCAGCACGTTGACGGCGGACGCCATGGCGCTGTTGATGCCGACGCCGCAGGTGATGGCCATGCGGGCAATGGCGATCGACGGCGCCTGCGGCCCGTGGTCGACGGCCGCCCCCAGCGCAATGCCGAGCAGCGCCGCCTGCTCCTCGCTCGGCAATTCGCCGCGCAGCATCAACCAGATCGTGGCCGGAAAGCTGACGCGGCCGATCAGCTCCTGGATTTCATAGCCGCGCAGCCGGATGATGCCGGGGCTCATCTCGATGATGCCGGTCTGCCACCATTCCTCGCCGCGTTCGCGGCCGGTTTTTCTCTCGCTCACGCGCTTCTCCTGGCGCGCGGCGGCAGGGTGGAAAAAACCTCGTCCATATGCTCGCCCAGCACAGGCGGCGGCAGGACCGGCAAGGGTGCCGCGCCATCGACCATGAAGCCGCCGCGCACCACGGTCAGCGGCTGCGCCATGCCGGGCAGACCCTGGAAACGCGCGGTCATGTCGCGCTCGACCACCTGGCGCTCGCCAAGCACCTGCGGGATCGTCAGCACCCGGCCCGCCGGAACGCCGGCGCGGTTGAACTTTTCTTCCCAGGCAGCCGCCGAGGCGCTCGCAAGCGCTGTCTCGATCAGCCCTTTCAAGGAGGCGCGGTTCTGCTTGCGCGTCTCGCGCTCGGCAAAGCGCGGATCGTCGGCCAGTTCCGGCTGGCCGATCAGCCGGCAAAGCGTGACGAACTGCTCCTGCTTGTTGGCGGCGATGTTGAGCAGGCCGTCGCCGGTGCAAAACGCGCCGGAGGGCGCAGCCGTCATGTTCTCATTGCCCATCGGCTGCGGCTCGACACCGGCGGTCAGATAGTTGGACACCGGCCAGCCCAGCGCCGACAGCGTGCATTCCAGCATCGAGACATCGAGAAACGCGCCCTCGCCCGAGGTCTTCTGCTTGACCAGCGCCGCGGCGATGGCGAAGGCCCCGACCAGCCCGCCCAGCGTGTCGGCGACGGGATAGCCGACCCGCAAGGGTGCTGTCTCCGGCGTGCCGGTGATGCTCATGATACCGGACAGCCCCTGGATGATCTGGTCGTAGGCCGGATTGTCGCGCATCGGCCCGCTCTGGCCGAAACCGGATATGGCGCAATAGACGAGACCGGGGCGGACCGCTTTCAGCACCTCATAGCCGAGACCCAGCCGCCCCATCACGCCCGGTCGAAAATTCTCGACCAGCGCGTCGGCCGAGGCGACGAGATCGAGGAAGCGTTCGCGGTCGGCTTCGCTTTTGAGATCCAGCACCACCGATCGCTTGCCGGCATTCTGCGCCAGGAACGACGCGCCCATGCCGGCTTTGTTGAGCGCCGGCGAGGCGCCGAGCTGGCGCGCCAGATCGCCGCCTTGCGGCGTCTCGACCTTGATGACATCGGCGCCGAGCAGCGCCAGCTGATAGGCACAATAAGGGCCCGCCAGCACATTGGTCAGGTCGAGGATGCGGATGCCGGCAAGCAGATCGGTCATGATGCTCCAGGTTGCTCAGGCATCGCCCGGCACATGCTCCGGTCCGCGACGGCGCCGGTGCTCGATGAAGGCCCAGATATGCGGCCCGGCTAGACCGATGAAGGCGAGGATCAGCAGCACCAGCGACAGCTTGTGGGTGTAGAACACCGACCAGTCGCCGTTCGAGATCGTCATCGCCCGGCGGAACTGCGTTTCGGCGAGCGGCCCCAGGATCATGCCGATGATGACCGGCGCTGTCGGGAAATCGAAGCGCCGCATCAGGAAGCCGGCGGCCCCCAGGAGATAGAGGATGACGAGGTCGATCGGCGATTGCGAGATGCCGTAGGTGCCGACGGTGGCGAACACCAGGATGCCGGCATAGAGCTGCGGCGCCGGGATTTTCAACAGCCGTACCCACAGCCCGATCAGCGGCAGGTTGAGGACGACCAGGATGACGTTGGCGATGAACAGGCTGGCGATCAGGCCCCAGACCAGATCGGCCTGGGTCGTCAACAGCAGCGGTCCCGGATTGATGCCGTAGCTCTGGAAGGCCGACAGCATGATTGCGGCGGTCGCCGAGGTCGGCAGGCCAAGGGTGAGCATCGGCACCAGCACGCCGGCGGCAGACGCATTGTTGGCGGCTTCCGGTCCGGCAACGCCCTCGATGGCGCCGACCGTGCCGAACTCCTCCTTGTGCTTCGACAGCTTCTTTTCGATGGCATAGGACAGGAAGGTCGGGATCTCGGCGCCGCCGGCAGGCATGGCGCCGATCGGGAAGCCGATAAAAGCGCCGCGCAGCCATGGCTTCCACGATCGTCCCCATTCGGCCGCTGTCATGTAGAGCGATCCCTTGAGCGGCACGATCTCGTCCTTGCCGGCATAGCGGCGCGAGGCCATGTAGAGCGTCTCGCCGACGGCAAACAGGCCGACCGCGGCAATGATGACATCGACGCCATCGAGCAGTTCGTTCATGCCGAAGGTGAAGCGCGGCTGTCCCGTCTGCAGGTCGACGCCGATCATGCCGATGACGAAGCCGATGAACAGGCTGGTGAGGCCGCGCACGGAGGACGAGCCGAGCACCGCCGAAACCGTGATGAAGGCGAGCACCATCAGCGAGAAATATTCGGCCGGACCAAAGGCCAGCGCGAACTTCACCACCACCGGCGCCAGGAAGGCGACGCCCATCGTGCCGATGGTGCCGGCGACGAAGGAGCCGATCGCCGAGGTCGCCAGTGCCGCGCCGCCGCGACCCGAGCGGGCCATCCTGTTGCCTTCCAGCGCGGTGACGATGGTGGCGCTTTCGCCCGGCGTGTTGAGCAGGATCGAGGTCGTCGAGCCGCCATACATGGCGCCGTAATAGATGCCAGCAAACAGGATGAAGGACGCCTCCGGCGCCACCTGGTAGGTGATCGGCAGCAGCAGCGCGATGGTCAGCGCCGGCCCGAGGCCGGGCAGCACGCCGATGGCGGTGCCGAGCGTGGTGCCGACCAGGCACCACAACAGGTTCATCGGCGAGAAAGCGACGGAAAATCCGTGGGCGAGATGGCCGAGCGTCTCCATGGCGTCAGCCCCTTACAGTGGCGATGATCGCGTCGATCACCGTGTTCAGCTGGTTTTCGATGAAGCCGGCGCCAATGTTGACGCCGAGCGCCCTGGCAAAGCCGAAATAGGCGGCAAGCGCCAGGATCAAGCCGGTCAGCGCATCGCGCAGCGTGTGCTTGCTGCCGAAGCCATAACAGACGAGCACGAACATGATGACCGAGGCGGCGGTGAAGCCGAGCGGCTGGATCAGCACCAGATTGGCGACCAGGCCTGCAACGACGATGCCCATCGCCTTCCAGTCGGTCGGCGTTTCCTTTTCCTCCTGCGGCTGCCAGCCGCCGCGCAGCGCGGCGACGATGAGCAGCAGCGAAAGCACGATCATGCCGGTCATGGTGATGTAGGGAAAGACGGTCGGCCCGACCTTGGAATAGAGCGGCGAAACCGGGATCGCCAGGGTCTGCCACGCCACGGCCGCAGCACAGGCGAGAAGCCCGATGCCGATCAACAATTCGGGCATGGCAAGGCGCGGGGGCGCCGGCTGCTGGTCGCTGGTGCTCATCGATGTCCTCCCGAGATGGCCGGCATCCTCCCGCCGGCCGCATCCGCAGTTTCACTCCCAGCGCATGATATGTCCATGCCGCAGGCGAATGTCGGAGGGGCGGCCGTGGCCGCCCCTGAAGACATCAGGCGAGGCCGAGATCCTTGAGGATCGCGGTGATGCGGGCGGTGTCGTCGACGAGGAATTTCGCATAGTCGTCGCCGGTAAGCAGGATGGGCGTCCAGTTACGGTTCTTGCACTCGGCTGCCCAGGCATCGCTCTTGGCCATGGTCTCGATCATCGTGACCATCGCCGCCTTGTCGGCGTCGGAGACGCCTGGCGGTGCGAAGACGCCGCGCCAGTTGAACAGTTCGACGTCAATGCCGGCTTCCTTCATCGTCGGTGCGTCGATGCCGTCCTGGCGCTTGTCGGCGGAGATCGCCAACAGCCGAAGCGCGCCCGCCTTGACCTGCTCGGAGAACTCGCCGAAGCCGGAAATGCCGGCCGCCACCTGGTTGCCGAGCAGCGCCGACAGCGCCTCGCCGCCGCCGGCGAAAGGCACATAGGAGAGGTTGGTTGCCGGAACGCCGACCGTCTTGGCGATCAGCCCGAACAGGATGTGGTCGGAGCCGCCGGCCGAGCCGCCGGCCACGGGAACCTTGGTCGGATCCGCTTTGAGCGCGGCGACGAAATCGCCGGCCGTCTTGAACGGCGAATCCGCCGGCACCACCAGCGCCTCGAACTCGCCGGTGAGGCGGGCGATGGGCGTCACTTCGGAAAGGTTGTTGGCCGATTTGTTGGCGATGATGGCGCCGACCATGACCATGCCGGCCACCATCAGCGAATTGCCCTTGCCCTTCCACTGGCTGATGAACTGCGGCAGGCCGACAGTGCCGCCGGCGCCGCCGACATTGGTGATCTGCGAGCCGGAGATCAGTTTTTCACTGCGCAGCACCTGGTCGATGGTGCGCCCCGTCTGGTCCCAGCCGCCGCCGGGCGCGGCCGGCACGAAGATCTGGATCTGCGGTGCATCCTGAGCGAAAGCGGGCGTCAAATGCGTTGCGACGAATCCGGCAGCGCCTGCGGCCGCGGTGCTCATCAAAAATCTGCGTCTGTTCAGCATGGGATTCCTCCAAATCACGACACCTCCTCCGGTGCCTGCCAGAAACGTAGCCTGAAAACAGACCCGCTCGGCAAAAATTCATGCCGATTTCGGTACGTTCTGTCAACAGGAACGCTGTTCTACTAGACAGAACCATGGATGTGCGGCACAATCGCTTCGGCCGGCCTTTGTCCGAGCAGGTAAACTGGAATGAAACTGTTCGTGAGATGACCGAAGCGCGATCCCAGCCGTTGCCGGCCGATGGCGTTGCCGCGCTCGACCGCGCGATCGCCATTCTCGACGCGTTCGCGACCGCCGACCGCTCGCTCAGCCTGGCCGAGATCGCGGCGCGCACCGGGCTCTACAAAAGCACCATTTTGAGGCTGGCGAACTCATTGCTGCGCGGGCAGTTGCTGGAGCGGCTCGACGATGGCCGCTACCGCATCGGACCCGCCACCTTCCGGCTCGGCGCGCTCTACCAGCGCTCCGTGGTGGCGGTCGACATCCTGCTGCCGATCATGCGCGATCTCGCCGAGCGCAGCTGGGAAAGCGTGGCGTTCTATGTCCGCTCGGGCGACGCCCGCACCTGTCTCTACCGCGTCGAATCCAAGCATCCTATCCGCTACACGATCCGGGAAGGCGACCTGCTGCCGTTGCTCACCGGCTCGGGCGGCCGCGTGCTGGCAGCGTTTTCAGGCCAGCCGGGCGAACCATACGAGACCATCCGCAAGGCCTGCCACTATCTGTCGATCGGCGATCGCGACCCTGAGACGGCGGGCGTCTCGGTGCCGGTGTTCGGACCGGGCCGCGTTCTGCTCGGCGCCTTGACGCTGGCCGGCCCGTCGACACGCGTCGATACGGCGTTCCTGCGCCGCATGACACCGGACCTGCTGGAGGCCGCCGCTCGCGCCACCCGCGCCTTTGGCGAGGATGCCTCGATGCTGGAGCAGGCAGCGCGCCTAGCCGGCGCTGAAACCGTGATCGGCCTCAGTTCGCCTTGACCAGCACCACGCGGCGGTTCTTGGCGCGGCCGGCTTCGTCGTCATTGCTGGCGACGGGCGCCATCATGCCGGCGCCGGCGGCGGTCAGCCGGCCGCCATCGATGCCGTATTTCGAGACCAGCGCCGCCTTCACCGACTGCGCCCGCCGCGACGACAGATCGATATTGTAGTCGAAGGCGCCCTGGTTGTCGGTATGACCGACGACGATCACCGCCATGCCGGGCTCGTTGGTCAGAAGCGTCGAGATCTCCTTCAGCGTCGGTTCCGATTCCGGCTTGATGTCGGCCTTGTCGGTGTCGAAGAAGATGCCGTAGAGCGAGATGGAGCCGGTGGCCGACAGCGAATCCGCCATCTTGGCCGCTTCGACCACCACCATCTTCTTGTCGCGCGCCTTGGGCTCCAGCACCTGAACGACGGCGATGGTGCGGCCGTTGAGTTCCTTGCAGTAGAGGTCGTCGATCAGCGAATAGGCCTGAACAGTGACATAGGCGCCGCCGCCATCCTGCGGCACCTTGGCAGCGAAGAAGCGCTGGTCGTTGATACCGGTGGTTACCGCACAGGCGCCATTGGAAAAGGCCGCGTCCTTGACGTCGCTTTCATGGAAGAAATACATCATCAGGCTCATGTCGCCGCCGCCACCGCTCGACGACCGGTCGGCGGCGCCGCCGCACTCTTCCTTCTTGCATTCGAACAGGACTTCGCCGCCGGCGGCCGCGATCACATCCTTGTAGTTGCGCAGCACTTCGAGCGGGGAGCGCTCGGCCGGCAGCACATAGGCGATGCGGGTCAGCGCGCCTTCGACCTCAGCCTTCTTGTCCGGCGCGAACACACGGTTGTTCATCGTGTCACGGGCATCCGGATCGGCGCTCGGCTTCAGCGGCGACAGCGGCACTGTAAAATCGGTATAGGCGAATTTTTCGTAGGAGACGATGAACGACCCCTCGTAGCGCTTGGCCAGATGATTGTCGGCACCGCCCTCGATGTCGGCGGTCGGTACCGTCGCATCGGCGCCCGCCAGTTGCACGGCCGCCAGGAGCAGCAGCCCCGCCCAGAAAAGCTTCAGAAATATCGCATTGATCGCACGCATGGTCGGCTCCCCCAAAGGGCAATTCCAGGAAAAGTGTGAGCGGTTTTCCCACAGGAATTGCGTAGCTAGATTAGAATAGCCAACCCTGGCAGAACGTGGAAATTGCGTCGATGAAGCGCCTCACACCCGCCGTTCGAGCAGGATCGTCAGCCCGTCGTGATAGGTCGTTTCCAGGACCTTGGTGTAGCCGCACTTTGCCGCAACGTTCAACGAGCCGGTGTTTTCCGGATCGATGATGCAGACGGTTCTCGCGCCGGCAAAGGTTTCGTCGCCCCAGGCCAGGGCCCTTCTGACGACTTCGCTGGCAAGACCCTTGCCATGTGCTTGGGGCGCCAGCGCCCAGCCGGCTTCCGGAATGCCCTCGAGCGACGGCTCGATGTCGCGCTTCAGATCGTGGAATCCGGCCTCGCCGATGAAGCGACCGCTGGCCTTGTCCTCGACCGCCCAGAAGCCGTAGCCGAGCAGCGACCACAGGCCGGCATGCCGCAGGAACCGCATCCAGCTTTCCTCCCGCGTCCGCGGCTTGCCGCCGATGAAACGGGTGGTGACGGGGTCGGCCCACATGACGGCATAGTCGTCGAAATCTTCGATCCGGTGCGCCCGCATGATGGTCCGTTCCGTTTCGAGAACCGGGACGCCGGCTGTTTTTGGACTGCCCATGAAACTCTGCCTCCGTTGACGGTCAGCGCTTAGCAAACCAGCGCGCCCGGACAAGGGCCAAGCCGGATCATCATTCAGCCAGGGAAGCTTCCGAACGGCCTGGCGCGACCAGGCGGTCGAAGCGAACAGCGTCGGCTTACTTTCAGCCGTGCCAGACCATCTTCATGTAGAGCCCACCGCGCCGCAATTCGTCCAGCATCTGGTCGAGCCGCTTCTGCCTGGTGTCGCTGCGTTTGGCGCGGGCGACCCAGCCGAGATAATCGTTCTTCTGGTAGTCCGGCCGCGCCTCGTAGGCCGCTGTCAGTCCTTTTTCGGTCAGGGCGATGCGGATGTCGTCCGGCATCGGGTTCAGGGCGCGCTTCAGTCCGGTCATTTCAGAAAACCCCAGCTGTCAGGATGGCGACGCCGATGGTCCAACCCAGGTCCGCCTCTGGGAATTCTGCCGAACGATGCTACCTTTCGCAACCGGTCCGGCAAGGGCCGGTCTCGATACCGCCAATGGGAGGAGAACGCCATGGACACCACCGATCTCGTGCTTGCCATTTTCCATCATCTGCTGGTGTTCTCGCTGGCCGGCATCATTGGCGCCGAATTTGTCCTGATCCGCGGCGACCTCTCCGCCGCCACGCTGAAGCGGCTTGCCGGCATCGACCGCCACTACGGCATCCTCGCGATGTCGATCATCATCGTCGGCATCGGCCGCGTCGTCTACGGCCTGAAGGGCTGGGAGTTCTATGTCTACAACTGGGTGTTCTGGGCCAAGATGGCGGCGTTCGGCATCGTTGGCCTGCTGTCGATCATCCCGACCATCCGCTTCATCTCCTGGAACCGGCAAGCCAGCGCCAGTCCCGGCTTCCAGGTGCCGGCGGCGGAACTCGCCTCGGTGAAGACCTATGTGCGCGCCGAGGCCTTCATCTTCCTGCTGATCCCGGTCTTCGCGGCGGCGATGGCGCGCGGCTACGGTTATTGAAGCAACGCCAACACGAAACCCCATCTTCGCCGGGCATACTCCCCCTGATTGCCATGGTTGCGCACGACTGTATTTTGCAGTTTGCGTCAGGCGACAATCTGTTAGCTTGCCTTTGTTGCACCCTGCTGCCTGACCTGCACAGCGATCGGAGATTGATATCCTGGGAGGAGAATTACGATGAGGAAAATTGTAGCCGCCCTGGCCGCCGCCGCGGCCGTCACGCTTTATTCGTTCACCGCCAGCGCACAGACGTATCCCGAGCGCACCATCACCGTCGTCGTGCCGTTTGCGGCCGGCGGTCCGACCGACACGGTTACGCGGCTCGTCGCCGAAGCCATGTCGAAGGATCTCGGCCAGCAGATCATCGTCGAAAATGTCGGCGGCGCCGGCGGCACGCTGGGCGCCGGCCGCGTCGCCAACGCCGACCCGGATGGCTACACGCTGCTCCTCCATCACATCGGCATGGCGACCAGCGCGACCCTCTACAGAAAACTCGCCTACGACACGCTGAACGGCTTCGAGTATATCGGCCTCGTCACCGAGGTGCCGATGGCGATCGTCGCCCGCAAGGATCTGGAGCCGGCCGACCTGAAAGGGCTGGTCGAATACGCCAAGACCAACAAGGACACCATCACCGTCGCCAATGCCGGCATCGGCGCTGCCTCGCATCTGTGCGGCATGCTGTTCATGAGCGCCATCGGCACGCCGCTGGTCACCGTGCCCTACAAGGGCACCGGCCCGGCCATGACCGACCTTCTCGGCGGCCAGGTCGACATTATGTGCGACCAGACCACCAACACCACCAAGCAGATCCAGGGCGGCACGATCAAGGCCTATGCCGTCACCACGCCGGAGCGCCTCGACGTGCTGAAGGACGTGCCGACGACCATCGAAGCCGGCCTGCCCGCGGTGCAGGTCGGCATCTGGCACGGCCTCTATGCGCCGAAGGGCACGCCGGCCGAGATCACCGGCCGACTGTCGAAATCGCTCCAGGTCGCGCTGAAGGACCCCAACGTCATCGCCCGCTTTGCCGAACTCGGCACCAAGCCGTCGTCCGAGTCCGACGCGACGCCGGCAGCGCTGAAGGCCAAGCTGGAAGGCGAGATCACGCGCTGGAAGCCGATCATCGAAGCCGCCGGCCAATACGCCGACTGAGGCTTGAACGGGGCGCTGCCGGCGCCCCGTTTTCGCTTCGACGTCCGTTTTCACATTTGCAACGGCAAGCCCGTTGCAAGGGTCAGGGGAGGACCGCCATGAAACCTTTCGCCATCGACAGGACAAACGGCCTGTGCGCCGCGCTGTTCATCTTTTTCGGCGCCTTTTTCGCGATACAATCGCTCGGCCTCGAAATCGGCACCGCCTTTCGCATGGGACCGGGCTATTTCCCGCTGGTGCTGGCGATCGTGCTGATCGTGCTCGGCGCCATCATCCTCGTCCAGGCGGTGCGCGTCGAGGGCGAGCCGATCGGCCCCATTGCGTGGCGCGGCATGCTGTTCATCCTGCCGGCGCCGATCTTTTTCGGCATGACCGTGCGCGGCCTCGGCTTCGTCCCGTCGATCTTCCTGACGGCGTTGATCGCCTCTTTTGCCAGCGCCCGCATGAAGCCGCTGACGGCACTTCTGCTGTCGGCCGGCCTGACGCTGTTTTCGGTGCTGGTCTTCAGCTACGCGCTCGGGCTGCCATTCCAGCGCTTCGGCCCCTGGTTGCCCCAATGGCTGGCATTGTGAGGCGCTGAGATGGACCTCCTCAGGAACCTCGAACTCGGCTTTTCGACGGCCACCACGCCGGCCAATCTGGGTTTTTGCCTCATCGGCGTTCTGCTCGGCACGCTGATCGGCGTCCTGCCCGGCATCGGCGCCACCGCAACCATCGCCATGCTGCTGCCGATCACCTTTCAGATCGGCGACCCGGTCTCGTCCCTCATCATGCTGGCCGGCATCTACTACGGCGCCCAGTATGGCGGTTCGACCACCGCCATTCTCATCAACATGCCCGGCGAATCCTCCTCGGCCGTGACCGCCATCGACGGCTACCAGATGGCCAGGAACGGTCGCGCCGGGGCGGCTCTGGCGATCGCCGCGATCGGCTCGTTCTTCGCCGGCACGGTGTCGACCTTCCTCGTCGCCGTCTTTGCCCCGCCGCTGACGGCAATAGCCCTGCAATTCGGCGCGGCCGAATATTTTTCGCTGATGATCGTCGGCCTCGTCTCGTCCATCGCGCTCGCCCACGGCTCGATCGTCAAGGCGCTGGCGATGGTCGTGCTCGGCCTGCTGCTCGGCATTGTCGGCACCGACATCTACACCGGCACGCCGCGCTTCACGCTCGGCATCCGCGAATATGCCGACGGGCTGAACTTCGTCGCGGTGGCGGTCGGCGTCTTCGGCGTTGCCGAGATCCTGCGCAATCTCGAAAACGAGCACGAGCGCTCGGTGATGATCAAAAAGGTCTCCGGCCTGATGCCGACCCGCGACGACTTCAAGGCGATGGCCGCGCCCATCGTGCGCGGCACGATCATCGGTTCGGCGCTCGGCATCCTGCCCGGCGGCGGCGCGGTGCTTGCGGCCTTTGCCTCCTACACGGTCGAAAAGCGCGTGTCGAAACACCCGGAGGAGTTCGGCAAGGGCGCCATCGCCGGCGTCGCCGGCCCGGAATCGGCCAACAATGCCGGCGCCCAGACCTCCTTCATTCCGATGCTGACGCTGGGCATTCCGGCCAATCCGGTCATGGCGCTGATGATCGGCGCCATGATCATCCAGGGCATCGTGCCCGGCCCCAATGTCGCGATCGAGCAGCCGGCGCTGTTCTGGGGCATCATCGCCTCGATGTGGATCGGCAATCTGATGCTGATCGTGCTGAACCTGCCGCTGATCGGGCTGTGGGTGAAGCTGCTGACGATCCCCTATTATGTGCTCTTCCCGATCATCATGGCGTTCTGCTCGATCGGCGTTTACAGCGTCAACACCAACGCCTTCGATCTCTACGCGGTCGCATTCTTCGGCCTGCTCGGCTACATCCTGACCAAGCTGCGCTGCGAACCCGCACCCCTGCTGCTCGGCTTCGTGCTCGGCCCGCTGCTCGAGGAAAACCTGCGCCGCGCCATGATCCTGTCGCGCGGCGACCCCTCGACCTTCGTGACGCGGCCGATCAGCGCCGGCCTGCTGCTCGTCGCACTGGCCGTGCTCGTCGTCGTCTTCCTGCCGTCGGTCAAGAAGAAGCGCGAAGAGGTGTTCGTGGAGGAAAGCTAGTTGTCGGGACGCCGGGCGCCGCGATTTCCACCAGCGGCGCCGGCACATCGGTCGTCTTCACTTCGGCCTTGCAGAGATCGGCGATGACGCAGGCCGGGCAATCGGGTTTGCGCGCCTTGCAGACATAGCGGCCATGCAGGATCAGCCAGTGATGCGCGTGGCGCATATACTCGTCCGGAATGATCCGCAGCAGCCCTTGCTCGACCTGCTCCGGCGTCTTGCCTGGCGCCAGGCCGAGGCGGTTGCCGATGCGGAAAATATGGGTGTCGACCGCCATCGTGTGCTGGCCGAACGCCATGTTGAGCACGACATTGGCGGTCTTGCGCCCGACCCCCGGCAGCTTGACCAACTCATCGCGCTCGCTGGGCACCTCGCCGCCGTAATCGCGTATCAGCGCCTCCGAGAGCGCCACGACATTCTTGGCCTTGTTGCGCCAGAGTCCGATGGTGCGGATGTACTCGCCGACCCTGGCTCCGCCCAGCGCCAGCATCTTTTCAGGTGTGTCGGCGACCTTGAACAACGCCCGCGTCGCCTTGTTGACGCCGGCATCGGTCGCCTGCGCCGACAGCACCACGGCCACCAGCAGCGTGAAGGCGTTGACGTGCTCGAGCTCGCCCTTCGGCTCGGGCCGCTGCACCGAAAACCGCCGGAAGATCTCATGCACCTCGGCGGCGCTGTAGAGCGAACGGAGCCGCGCCGGCCGCGGTCGCCGCTTGGCATTCGAGCCGTCGCGCCGCCCGGGCGGCAGTTCACTTTTGGATAGGGAAAGATTTTTGGACTTGGGGCTGGCCATTTCCCTCCTATAATATCCTGGGATGAGCGACACAAACGCCTCGTTTCAGGCCGACGAGCCATTCTTCCAGGCGCTGCTGACACCGCACCGCTCGCTGGGCCGCACCGGCTTTGCCGTGCTGATGGGCGCGCTGCTGTTCGGCTGGGTGGTGACCGGGGCGTTTTTCCTGTCGCGCGGCGCTTGGCCGGTGTTCGGCTTCTTCGGCCTCGACGTCATCGCCGTCTACATCGCCTTCCGCGCCAACTATCGTGCCGCCCGTGCCCGCGAGGAAGTGTCGGTGTCGCGCACCAGCCTCGACATCCGCAAGACGGCGCCCTCGGGAAAGTCGGAAGCGCATCGCTTCAACCCGTTCTGGGCGCGCTTTTCCGTCGCGCGCCATGCCGAGATCGGCATCACCAGGATGACGGTGGAAGCACAAGGACAGAATGTGCCGATCGGGTCATTCCTGGACCCTGACTCCCGCGAGAGTTTTGCCACTGCATTTTCACGTGCTCTGACAAAAGCCAGGACGCGTTAGAGCCGGCGCGTCAGAACCGGTAGCGTAAAATCCTGCCGACCTTGCGCAATGCGGGAATGTGTCTCCAGAGCCCGATGAACAGTTTTGCGGACCAGCTCATATGCGCTGTGCGTTCCGCGCTGTAGGCCGAGATATCGTCGACAAAGCGCAGCTTCGGAACGGCACGCTCCAGTACCTGCGGGTCGTCGATCGCCCAGTGAACCTCGGCGCCCGTCGCCCTGATGGTCGGATCGAGGCGCAGCATCTTCAGGCCGAAGTGGCTGTAGGCGTCGAACATCAGCTCGCCGCCGGCAAGATGCGCGACAAGGCGTGACAGCAGCCGTGGCCCCTCCTCTACCGGGAGATAAGGCGTCAACCCCTCCATCACCACGACGGCCGGACGATTGCGCGGCACTTCTGCCAGCCAGTCTGGGTCGGTTACCGAAGAGCCGACGAGGTGGTAATGGTCCCGGGACGGGTAAAGCTTGCGCCGGAGCGCGATGACATCCGGAAAATCGACATCGAACCACTCCACGCATTCGGGTGGATCGACACGGAAAATGCGCGTATCGAGCCCGCAGCCGAGATGCAGCACGATGGCGCCGGGATTTCTGGCGATGAAATCCTGAACGCGGACATCATACGTCTTGGCCCGGATCGCCAGGCCGATGCCGAGATTGGTGTCGACCTTGAGGCGCGAGAAATCATAGTCGATCTTGCGCACGGCCTCGTCGGCGAAGCGATCCCCGAGCAGCGAATGCGGCAGCCGGCTTTCCAGTGCCTTGCCATAAAGCGTCATCAGCAAGGTCTCCCTTGCTCCGCTCAGATTCACCCTTTCGCCGGCCATTGGCATCTCCCGGGGCGCAATCCAGTATTTATCTGGGAACAGGCGGCAACAAGGCAAGTTTCGGGTGGTTGCAAGGGGCGGAAAGACCGATATTCGCGGTCAAGGAGATATTGCCATGAACGCCCAGATGACCATGAATACGCAGATGAAACCGACAGCGATCCTGCAGCACGACATCACCCCCGAGGGCAGCGACTACGAGGTCGTGCGCCGCGCCATCGAGAAGATCAGCCTCGACTATCGCGACCAGCCCTCGCTGGAAGCCCTGGCAGCCGATGTCGGCGAGACACCCACGGGCCTGCAAAAACTGTTCACCCGCTGGGCCGGCCTGTCGCCAAAAGCCTTCCTGCAGGCGGTCACCCTCGACCATGCCCGCAAACTGCTCGATTCCGGCATGCCGCTCCTCGAAACATCGTTCGAACTCGGCATGTCCGGCCCCGGCCGGCTGCACGATTTGTTCGTCACCCATGAAGCGATGTCGCCGGGCGACTACAAGACGCGCGGCGCTGGCCTGACCATCCGCTACGGCTACCACATCTCGCCCTTCGGCATCGCCCTGATCATGGTCACCGACCGTGGCCTTGCGGGGCTCGCCTTCAACGATCCGGGCGGCGAGCGGGCGGCTTTCGCCGACATGTCGGGCCGCTGGCCGAACGCCACCTATGTCGAGGACATGAGCGCCACCCAGCCCTATGCGGCGCGCATCTTCGATCCGACATTGTGGCGCGCCGACCAGCCGCTGCGCGTGGTGATGATCGGCTCCGACTTCCAGCTGCGCGTCTGGGACGCGCTGCTCAGGATCCCGATGGGCAAGGCCTGCACTTATTCCTCGATCGCCTCCAGGATCGGCGCGCCAAACGCCAGCCGGGCGGTGGGGGCGGCGGTCGGTGCCAACCCATTGTCATTCGTCGTCCCTTGCCATCGGGCGCTGGGCAAGTCCGGCGCACTCACCGGCTACCACTGGGGCCTGACCCGCAAACGCGCCATCCTCGGTTGGGAAGCGGGCCAGACCGCGTCCTGAAGCTGCCCGCATCAAACAACACCGGCGAAATCCCTTCGCCGGTGTTTTTCTTTTTGCGAGCTCCCGGCGCAAAACATCCGCACGCTCTGGCAAGCCGCCGGCTTACAGGTTAGCTTCCCGCGCATTCCGCAGGAGGCTTTCTTGATCATCGTTGTCGGCTCGATCAACCTCGACCTTATCGCCAATGTCGACCGCCTGCCTTCGCCGGGCGAGACGGTCCGCGGCTCCGGCTTCACCACCGCGCCCGGCGGCAAGGGCGCCAACCAGGCGCTGGCTGCGGCGCGCGCCGGCGCCAAGGTGCGCATGGTCGGCGCCGTCGGCAAGGACAATTTCGCAACCGAAGCCCTCGCTTTGCTCGTGGCCGGCAAGGTCGATCTCTCCGGCGTCGGCCAGAGCTTCGCCTCCACCGGCACGGCGCTGATCCTCGTCGGCGCCGATGGCGAGAATGTCATCGCCGTGGTGCCGGGCGCCAATGATTCGGTGCTGCCCGGCGATCTCGCCAAGGCTTTCCTTGCGAAGGGCGACGTCGTCCTGCTGCAGCACGAGATCCCGTTGCAGACTGTCGATGCAGCGCTCGACGCCGCACGCGCCGCCGCCGCGGTCACCGTGCTCAACACCGCGCCGTTCCGTAGCGAGGCGGCAGCGTTGCTCGGCAAGGCCGACTACGCCGTCGCCAACGAAACCGAATTCGACCTTTACGGCGAGGCGCTGTCGCTGAAAGGCCGCGACCGCCCGGCGCGCATGCGCGACTTCGCCGGCAAAACCGGCCGCACCATCGTCGTCACGCTCGGCGGCGACGGCGTGCTGGCGGCGACCCCGGAGGATTTCCTGACCGTGCCGGCGCTGAAAATCACGCCGGTCGACACGGTCGGGGCCGGCGATACTTTTTGCGGTTATCTCGCTGCCGGGCTGGCGTCCAACCTGCCGCTGGAGCAGGCTCTCACTCGCGCCGCAGCCGCCGGCTCGCTCGCCTGCCTGAAGCCCGGCGCCCAGCCGGCCATCCCGCTGGCGGCGGATGTCGACACCGCCCTGCGCAACAACGCCGGATGACAGCCCTGCGCCCCGCAACGAAGCACGCCGTGCCCCCCGCCGGCGACATCTGCCGGATGTCCGCTGTCGACCTGGCCGAGGCGATCCGGCTGCGCCGCCTGTCCGTGCGCGAGTTGGTCGCCGCATTCCTCGACCGCATCGACGCGGCAAACCCGCTGGTCAACGCCATCGTCTCGTTGCGCGAGCGCTCCGACATCCTGCGCGAGGCCGACGCGGCGGACGCCGATCTGGCGCAAGGCGGGCCGGCCGGCTCGCTGTTTGGCCTGCCGGTGGCGATAAAGGACCTCGCCATGACGCGAGGCTTGAGGACCAGTTTCGGCTCGCCGATCTTCGCCGATTTCGTGCCGCAGGAGGATGATTTCTTCGTCGAGCGCATCCGCAAGGCCGGCGCCATCATCATCGGCAAGACCAATGTTCCCGAATTCGGGCTGGGATCCAACACCTACAATAATGTTTTCGGACCGACGCTGAACGCGTTCGATCCGGCGCTGACCGCCGGCGGCTCGAGCGGCGGCGCAGCGGTCGCCCTTGCGCTCGACATGGTCCCGGTCGCCGACGGCAGCGATTTCGGCGGCTCGCTCCGCAATCCGGCGGCGTGGAACAATGTCTTTGGCTTCCGCCCGTCGCAGGGCCTTGTCCCCGGTGGGCCGGACCTCGAAGTCTTTCATGCCCAGATGGGCATCGACGGGCCGATGGGCCGCAGCATCAGCGACATGGCGCTGCTGCTCGATGTGCAGGCGGGCTACCACCCGCACGCGCCGCTGTCTTGGGAGAAACCCGGCTCGTTCCTCGAAGGGCTGGCAACGCCGGCAAGCGGCGGCCGCGTCGGCTGGCTCGGTGATCTCGGCGGTCACCTGCCGGTAGAGCCTGGCATCCTCGATCTGTGCGAGGCCGCACTCGGCCGCTTCGCGGAGGCATCCTTCCTGACCGAGCCCTTGCTGCCGGATTTCGATTTCGAGGCACTGTGGCAAGCCTTCGTGACGCTGCGGCAGGCGAGCAGCGGCTCGGCGCTGAAAGTCCATTATGACGACCCGCACAAGCGCGCCCTGCTGAAGCCGGAAGCCGTCTGGGAGGTGGAGAACGCCATGCGGCTGACGGCGCCGCAAATCCGCGCGGCCTCGGTCATCCGCACCGCCTGGCACCGGACGCTGCTGTCGCTGTTCGAGCACTTCGATCTCATCGCGCTGCCGACTGCGCAGGTGTTTCCTTTCGACGTCGACACGCATTGGCCAAGTGAGGTCGCCGGGCGGGCGATGGACAGCTACCATCGCTGGATGCAGGTTTCGGCCTTCGCCACGCTCGGCGGCTGTCCTGCGCTCAATGTGCCGGTCGGCTTCGACGACAAAGGCCGTCCCATGGGCATGCAGCTGATCGGACGCCCGCGCGGCGACCTCGCCGTGCTCAGGGCCGGCGCGGCCTATGAGGCGACCTTGCCTTGGCAGGCGGGGGCGTCCTGACGCGAGGGGCGGCACGGTCTGCGACGGCTTGCACCAGCCCCGGCGCCATGCATTGATTGCAGCCAGCCGCCTAAGCGCATCCTCGAGGAAATCCCCATGTCGCTGGAACTCTACGCCGCCTATGTCCTTGCCTGCATCGTCATCATCCTGGTGCCCGGTCCGACGGTGACGCTGATCATCGCCAACAGCATCCGCCACGGCGCGCGAGCCGGGCTTGCCAATGTCGCCGGCACGCAGGCCGGGCTTGCCATCATGATCGCCATCGTCGGCATCGGCCTCAACACGCTGATCGCGGGCATGGGCCACTGGTTCGAATGGGTGCGTCTGATCGGCGCCGCCTATCTGATCTGGATGGGCGTGCAGATGTTCCGCGCCAAGGGCACGCTGAACGCCGACGGCACGGCGAGAAAGCCGCGTGGCGGCTTCTTCCTGCAGGGTCTGCTGGTGGCGCTCAGCAACCCCAAGACCCTGGTGTTCTTCGGCGCCTTCTTCCCGCAATTCATCGCCCCGCAGGGCAATTACACCCTGCAGATCGTCGTCATGGGCCTCACCGCCATGATCTTCGCCGCCGTCTCGGATTCCACCTATGCTCTCGCCGCCAGCCGCGCCGGCCGCCTGCTCTCGGCCAGCCGCATCAAGCTGATGTCCAGGATCAGCGGCAGCTTTCTGGTCGGCGGCGGCCTGTGGCTAGCTTTTTCGAAGGCGAAGTAACAACCGTGGACGGTCGTTTCCAACGGCAGAATGAGCCCGTACGTGAAGGCTGATTGAAAGTCAGTCTCCACGCCACCACATGACTTTGTGCTGGGGATTCTTTCAAATGTCATGGACTTATAGGGATTTGAAAAGGAACGCGCCCGGCGTGGTCCTGATCGTCGCCATGTTCGCGATGATGGTTCCTTCGGCGCTCTACAAATGGACGAATGATGCAAGCCCCATCCGGTCAGTCGAGCCAATCCACGCAACGGTCAAAAGCGCCCAATCGGACCACGACCACACCCTTTATCTGGTTTCGCTCGAAAGCGGTTCGTCCATTCTTGTCGATGACGACCGGCCGCATCTGATCGGCGCGACGGCAAACATGGAGCGCGTCACGCGCGAGAATGGAATGGTCTTCTATCGATTTGCAAAGTGAACGGCGGCGGCGCCTTCCTTCTCCCCTGTGGGAGAAGGTGGATCGGCGCGATAGCGCCGAGACGGATGAGGGGTGTTCCAGCGGAGTGAGACGTGGGCGTTCCCTGGAACACCCCACATCCGTCGCCTTCGGCGACACCGCCCGGGGGCGAGCCACTTGTCTCGCCCCGTCCCTTCGGAACCCACAATGGGGAGAAAGGAAAGACAGAGCTAAAGCCGAGCCAACCGCTCCACCAGAAGCGCGAAAAAGGCGTCATGGTCGATGTCGCGCATCACCATGGCGTTCTTCGGCCGCTTGGTCACGCCCCACCAGTCGATCACGGTCATGCCCATGGTGAGTTCGGAGGTGGTTTCGACGGTGACGTTGCAGTTGCGGCCCTTGAACAGCTCCGGCTTCAACAGATACGCGATGACGCAGGGGTCGTGCAGCGGGCCGCCATCGGTGCCGTATTTCTCCTCGTCGAAGCGCTCGAAGAACTCCAGCATCTCGGCCGTCGCGGTGCCGACCCGGGTGCCGAGCTGGCGGATGGCCTGCGTGCGCTTGGCCGTGGTCAGCGCCTTGTGGGTGACGTCGAGCGGCATCATGACGATCGGAATGCCGGATTTGAACACCAGGTCGGCGGCTTGCGGATCGACATAGATGTTGAATTCTGCGGTCGGCGTGACATTGCCGCCTTCGAAGAAACCGCCGCCCATCAGTACGATTTCCTTGATGCGCGGCGCGATCTTCGGCTCACGGATCAGCGCCAGCGCGACATTGGTGAGCGGGCCGAGCGCGCACAGCGTGATCGTGCCGGCCTCTTCCTTCATCAGCGTCTCGACGATGAAGTCGACCGCATACTGGCCCTGCAGCTTCATCTTCGGATCGGGCAGTTGCGGGCCGTTGAGGCCGGTCTTGCCATGCACTTCCTCGGCGGTGACCAGCTCGCGCGCCAACGGGCGGATGGCGCCTGCATAGACCTTGATGTCGGGCCGGCCGGCCAGTTCGCAGATTTTCCTGGCGTTCTTTTCGGTCAATTTCAGCGGCACGTTGCCGGCAACAGCAGAGATGCCGACGATCTCCAGCTCGGCGCTGCCGAGCGCCAGCAATATGGCGACGGCATCGTCCTGGCCGGGATCCGTGTCGATGATGATCTTGCGGGTCTGGGGCATTTCATTTCCTTATGCGGGGGAGTCTTTTTGGCGGGGGTGTTCGGCGGCTTGAACTTGGCCGCGGCGCGGACCATATCAAGACCATCGGGAAAAATGCCATCCGGGTTTTTCCAGTTTATGTCGCTCCAAAGAGGACAGTGTAACATGAGCCGAATGACGCCCTTCTCCAGCCCGCTTCTCCTTGGTTTCGATGCCATGGAAAAGACCCTGGAACGACTGGCGAAATCCGGTGACAGTTATCCTCCCTACAACATCGAGCGCCTCAGCGGTGCTGACGGCAAGGCCGAAAGGCTGCGCATTACGCTGGCTGTCGCGGGTTTCGCCGAAAGCGATCTCGATGTCACCACGGAGGAAAACCAGTTGGTCGTGCGCGGCCGTCAAACCGACGACACCGAGCGCGAATTCCTCCACCGCGGCATCGCCGCGCGCCAGTTCCAGCGCTGTTTCGTGCTGGCCGACGGCATGCGGGTGATCGCAGCGGAACTGAAGAACGGCCTTTTGTCGATCGATCTCGATCGGCCGGATACCGAACGGCTGGTACGGAAAATAAATATATCGGTGAAAGACTGATCTTTACCGATGGCTCTCATGCGGGATGGCCTTGAGCGGCGTCCTCGCGCCAAGGAGGCTTGAAATGACCAGAACTGACGAAACCATCACCATGACCAGCGGCGAATTCGCCCATCTCGGCGAAGGCTCGGTCGCTTATCTCCGCAAGGTCTCGAGCGACGAGCTGCTCGGGCGCTTCCCCAACCTCGGCGAAATAGCGCCTGGTATGGTCCTGTGGGCCCTGTTTGCCGCCAACGGCCAGCCGATCCTGCTTTCGGATGCGAAAGACCGGGCTTTGGCCGGCGCCATGGAAAACGACCTGACCACTGTCGCCATTCACTAAGGCGACTGCTGGCGGTTGAAATGGAGAGGGCCGCCTTCGGCGGCCCCTGGAAGACTTAAATCCGAAGAACTTCAGGCGGCGTGCGAGGCCTGCGTGTCCGAAAGCAGTGCGTGGATGGCGACCGCGTCGCGCGTGCCTCTGATCTTGGCCACCGTGTCGGCGTCGCGCAAAACCCTGGCGATGCGCGACAGTGCCTTGAGGTGATCGGCGCCGGCGCCTTCCGGGGCCAGCAGCAAAAACACCAGATCAACCGGCTGGTCATCCAAGGCCTCGAAATCGACCGGCGTCTCCAGCCGGGCAAAGACGCCGGCGATGCGCTTCACCCCGGCGAGCTTGCCGTGCGGAATGGCGATGCCGTTGCCGACGCCGGTGGAGCCCAGCCGTTCGCGCTGCAGGATGGTGTCGAACACTTCGCGCTCCGGAATGCCGGAAATCGCCGCCGCTCTCTCGGACAGCAACTGCAGAAGCTGCTTTTTGGAGTTCGCCTTCAACGCCGGCAAGATCGCCGGAACGTTGAGAAGATCGCTCAGATCCATATTTGAAATCCCTTATTCGCCTGCCGTCGCCAGTCCTCGCCCCTCGCGCGGCTGGCTATTATCCCTGTGCGACCATTGCCGTCACCTGTGCGACCATTGTCGTTGTCGTCACGCCTGTGCGACTTTGGTCGTCGACGGGTCGATCCAGCCGATATTTCCGTCCGGCCGCCGATAGACGATGTTGAGGTGGTCGTTTCCGGCGTTGCGGAATACGAAAACCGGGCTGTCCTTGGTGTCGAGTTCGATAACCGCCGACGCCACCGACATGGTCTGCAGCGTCATGGTTGATTCGGCGACGATGGCCGGGGCGTAGTCCTCCGGAATGTCCTCATCGTCATCGGTCAGCGGCGCCATTACCGTATAGGCGATGTCGGTGATTTCGCCATTTCCATTGCCTGAATTGTGCGATTTCAGACGGCGTTTGTAGCGCCGCAGCCTGGTTTCGAGGCGGTCCGCGGCCGCCTCGAAGGCAAGTGTCGGATCCTGGGAATCGCCGGTTGCCTGCAGCGAAGCGCCGGAATCCAGCCTGATCATGCAATCGGCCGAGTAACGCGACCCCGATTTGATGACCGTGACGTGCCCTGAAAAACCGCGATCGAAATATTTTCCAATCGCCTCGCCGACACGATCGGTAATGCGCGTACGCAACGCATCGCCGATATCCATGTGTTTACCCGATATGCGCAATTTCATCTGAAAACTGACCTTCCTTGCTCAGGCTTCAAACTGGCCAGAGTTTATACTCGTGATCCGTGCGCACAAGCTTTGCGGCGTCAACTCGCGCCGATTTTAGATCCGAACTTTCCGGTTGATCACAATCCGCCTTCTTGGCCGTCCCGTGGCCTTCGTCGTGACGGACCATCCGCATGCGGGCCGCGAGCCCGTCTCATGCGGGCGGGCTTCTAGACACTTCATTGCAGCTTGTCAATTAATGCATGTCGCCCAGAAGTGCGCTGCGGTTCTGGGACAACGACATGCATAAAAACAAAGACTTAAAGCGCGTCGTATGAATCCGTTTCAGCGCGATGCGCTTTAAGGTCGGAAAGTTGTGGAATCCAGCCATAGCAAAAGCCCTTGTCGGGCAAGCAGAGCTAGCGCCCCGCGCTCGCCAGAGCGCGCTTTTCACGCCGCCGCTGCACCGACGACGGAATATTCATACCCTCCCGGTACTTGGCCACCGTGCGCCGGGCAATATCGACGCCGCTTTCCTTCAACATGTCGACGATTGCGTCATCGGACAGCACATCGGCGGGCTTTTCCTCGTCGATCAGCTGCTTGATGCGGTCGCGCACCGCTTCCGAGGAATGCGCATCACCGCCGCCCGACGCCGCGATCGAAGCCGTGAAGAAATAACGCAGCTCGAACACGCCACGCGGCGTCAGCATGTATTTGTTGGCCGTCACCCGGCTGACGGTCGATTCATGCATGCCGATGGCATCGGCCACCGTGCGCAGGTTGAGCGGCCTGAGCTGACGCACGCCATGGACGAGAAAAGCGTCCTGCTGGCGCACGATTTCCGACGCCACTTTCAGGATCGTCTTTGCCCGCTGGTCGAGACTGCGCGTCAGCCAGTTGGCATTCTGCAGGCATTCGGCCAGGAAATCCTTCTCCGCCTGATTCTTCGCATGCGGCGAGACCTGGGCGAAATAGATGTGATCGACAAGCACGCGCGGCAGCGTCTCGGCATTGAGCTCGACCGTCCAGCTGCCGTCATTGGCGGCGCGGACTTCGACATCGGCGACGATGGCGTCGCTGGCGCCGCCCGAAAACGCCATGCCCGGGCGCGGGTCGAGCGCGCGGATTTCGGCCAGCATGTCGAGGAGATCCTCTTCGTCGACCCCGCAAAGCCGCTTCAGCGTCTGGAAATCGCGCCGCGCCAGGAGTTCTAGGTTGCCGATCAGCGTCTTCATCGCCGGATCGAGACGATCGCGCATGGCAAGCTGCAGCGACAGGCATTCGGCAAGGTCGCGCGCAAACAGGCCGACCGGCTCGAATGTGTGGCAGGCTGCCAGCACATTGGCCACCATCGCCTGATCGGCGCCGAGCCGTTTGGCGATCTCGGCGGGATCGGCGCGCAGATAGCCGGCCTCGTCCAGGCCGTCGGCCAGTTCGGCTGCGATCAGCCTTGCGGCCGGATCGGCAAAGGCAAGCGCGATCTGCTCGCCAACATGCTGGCGCAGCGTGATCGCTGCGGCTGCCATGTCGCCGACGTCGAAGCCTTCGGAAGAACCGGACGAACTATTGCCGGTGGCCGACTTCCACTGCGCCGTCAGGTCCGGGCCGAGCCGCTCGCTGGTGCCGGGATCGTCGGGGAACAGATTTTCCAGCGAGCTGTCGAGCTTGTCGGAGATCGCTTCGGCGCTCCACGCCGTCTCGTTTTCGAACCAGTCGCCATCGGCGGCAGGCTCAGGAGCGGCATCGCCCTTCTGCACCTGGTCGCTTGCGGCGTCATCCTGGGGCTCGGCGCGCTCCAGCAGCGGATTGCGCTCGATCTCGTCGTCGATGAAGTGGTCGAGCTCGACATGGGTGAGCTGCAACAGCCTGATCGACTGCATCAGCTGCGGCGTCATCACCAGCGACTGGGATTGTCGTAGCTGTAGTTTCGCCGCCAACGCCATGGTTCGGTTTCAAACGCCCTTCTGCACCCGGAAGCCTACACATCAGAAGCTGCCGGAAAATGAATTTTTCCGACCTTCCATAGAAACTGGCCCGGCTTTTGCTTGTCAAGGCGAACGATGGCAAAAGGCCCCTACCGAAGCATTATCTCACGCAAAATCGGAGAAAAAAGCCCGGCGGGGCGGCAAAAATCACGTCAGGAAACAAATTTCACGCTCAGAGCGTGAAACCTTCGCCGAGGTAGAGCCGGCGCACATCGGGGTTCGCCACCACCTCGTCGGCACGGCCATGAGTCAGCACCTGGCCGGCATGGATGATGTAGGCGCGGTCGATGAGGCCGAGCGTTTCGCGCACATTGTGGTCGGTAATCAGCACGCCGATGCCGCGCGCCGTTAGATGACGAACCAGCTGCTGGATGTCGGCGACGGCAATCGGGTCGATGCCGGCGAACGGCTCGTCGAGCAGCATGTAGGCCGGGCGCGTCGCCAAAGCTCGGGCGATCTCAAGACGCCGCCGCTCGCCACCCGACAGCGACATGGACGGCGACTTCCGCAGATGGCTGATGTGAAATTCCTCGAGCAGTTCGTCGAGATTGCGCTCGCGCACCTTGCGGTCCTTCTCAACCACTTCGAGCACGGCGCGGATGTTCTGCTCGACATTCAGGCCGCGGAAGATCGAGGCTTCCTGCGGCAAATAGCCGATGCCGAGGCGGGCGCGGCGGTACATCGGCATCGAGGTGACGTCGAAACCGTCGATCTCGATCGTGCCCTCATCGACCGGCACCAAGCCGGTGACCATGTAGAAACAGGTGGTCTTGCCGGCGCCGTTCGGCCCGAGCAGCCCGACAGCCTCGCCGGCGCGCACGCCGATGGTGACACCGCTGACCACCTTGCGGCCCTTGTAGCTCTTGGTCAGACCCTTGGCGATCAGGGTGCCCTTGAACTTCGAGGAATCAACGGTGACTGTGGCCGGTGCTGCAAGTTTACTGGCCGCCCGTCCCGGAAGGCGGGTCAGCAGCGAAGACACGCCAGTCATTCGGGCTTCGGGGCCTCGGATTTCGGTGGCGGCGTCATCGACATGATGACGCGCCCGCCGCAGCCATCGACCTGAGCAAGGCCGCTTTTCATCTGCACGGTGAGCTTGCAGCCCTTGAGGACGTTGGGTCCTTGGGACAAGACGACCTCCTTGCCCGACAGAACAAGCACCTGCGTCTTCATGTCGAACGTGGCGTTGTCGCCGGTGGCGATCTGGTCATTCGACTTGATGTAGACTTTGTTCTTGACCACCAGATGGTCGATATTGGCCGAACCGGTCATCGCCGAAGCGCCGGCGGCAGCACCTTTGGCGGCGTTGGGGTCCTTGACGTAGTAGACCTCCATGCTGCCGGCCTTGAGCAGCGTCGGCCCTTGCGTGACGGTGACGTTGCCGCTGAACAGCGCCATGCTGTCGGCCTGGCGGACCTCAAGTTTGTCGCTCTCGATCTGGATCGGCTGGTCGCCCGACAGTTTGAGCCCGGATTGGCTGCTGGCGCTGGACTGAGCCCAGGACGGCGCCATACCCAGCAACAGCAAGGCCGAAGCTGCGGCGACAAGCCGTGCCGAATTACTGGGACGCATTCGTTTCTCCGCTCTTTGCCTCTGCCGCCTTCATAGTGGCCGGATCGATGTGAACGCTTACCTTGTTCTCGAAAACGATGACCTTGCCATTGTCTTCGACCGACATTGAACCCGCGGTGATCCGCGAGCCGTTACGGCTGACATCGACCGCATCACCTGTCTTCATAGAGCCTTTGCCCATATCGAGGAAGACCGATTTGAAGATGGCAGCGACGCCGTCGGTGGTGGTGACGGTAACGTCGCTGGTCATGTCCATCGTGTTGGCGTTTCTGTTGTAGATCCCGCGCTTGGCGTCGACGGTCGCCACATTGTCGGCCGTCAGCGGCAATTTGGCATGGATGCCTTCGAGTTCGATGATGTCCTGCTTGCCGACATCCTGAATGGCGCGCAAGGCCGTCAGCGAATAGGGCAGCTTGTCCTTGGTGAAGCCGTTGAGCTTCGGATTGGCCATCACCAGCTTGCCATCCGCGAAAGCGGTGCCGTCTGCCTGTATCGAAATGTTGATCGGCGCCGCCAGATAGGAATAGACCGGAAACGCAACCGCGATCCCGGCGGCAAGCACCGGCACGGCAAACTTAAGCACGCGCACGCGGCGCGAGTGGCGCTGGGCGCGGTCGAAGGCGTCGCCGCGCGTGCCCGCTGGCGCCGTGGGCGCCAAGGCCGCATCGGCGTTGGTCGGTTCGTTCGATCGCGCAAGCATGACTGACTTCTAATAAACCCTTGTCCGCCAAAACACCTGCTATAGGTGGGTTGCCGGCCCCCGCAAGCAAGCACAAGCGGAGGAAAACCGCAAAAATGTGACGGCCGCTGTTTTACAGACGGAACTCAGGCGACACAATTTCGTCACTTCATAGCAGAAACGAACGCGCCGCGTCATTTTTTCCTGAAATGCCTCCGTCGTGAAGGTCGCTTCGTCGCAGGCTCTTGAGGAAGAGGTAGCCGGGCGCGGACGCTTGCTTTAAAAGCATCGCTTCCCACCGACTGTGAGGCAGACCATGGCACTGAGAGCCGACGACCTGATCGACCGCCGCCGCTTGCGGCGCAAGCTGACCTTCTGGCGCGGCGCCGCCATTGCCATCGTGGCCCTTGGGGTGATTGCGCTTGCAAGCTGGTTCTATGGGGGCGACCTCGGCGGTTCTTCCGTCGACCACATCGCCAAGGTCAGGATCGAAGGCACCATCACCGAGGACGAGGAACTGATCAAGCGGTTGGAAACCATCCGCACATCCTCGCAGGTCAAGGGCGTCATCCTGGCGATCGATTCGCCCGGCGGCACCACGGTCGGCGGCGAATCGATCTACGAGGAGGTGCGCAAGCTTGCCGCCGACAAGCCGGTGGTGGCCGAGGTCGGCACGCTGGCCGCATCGGCCGGCTACATGATCGCCAGTGCCAGCGACCATATCGTTGCCCGCAAGACGTCGATCGTCGGCTCGATCGGTGTGCTCATCCAGTATCCCGATGTCAGCGGTCTGATGGACAAGGTCGGCATCAAGCTCGAGGAAGTGAAATCCTCGCCGCTGAAGGCATCGCCCTCGCCCTTCAAGCCGACCAATGAAGACGAGCGAGCCATGGTCCGCAAGCTCATCCTCGACAGCTATGACTGGTTCGTCGGCATCGTCGCCGAGCGCCGCAAAATGACCCGCGATCAGGCACTGGCCCTTGCCGACGGCTCGATCTTCACCGGCCGCCAGGGCCTTGCCAACGGTCTGATCGACGCTGTCGGCGGCGAGAGCGTGGCGATCGACTGGCTGGCGACCAAGGGTGTCGACGCCAAGCTCAAGGTGGTGGAATGGAAGGACACCGAGCGGCGTGGCGGCTTCCTGTTCTCGAAAGCAATAGCGCGCAGCGTCGGCAGCGCGCTCGGCCTGTCGGAGGCCGGCAGCGACGTGCTTCACGAAATTGGCGCGGATCGCTTGTTTCTTGACGGTCTCGTTTCCGTCTGGCACCCTTGATCTGCCGGTTGGGGCGAGTAAAAAAGCAAATAAAATCATCCTGATAATTTGACCGCAGCGCTTTCACGGGGACCTTTCTGATGATCAAATCCGAGCTTGTGCAGATCATTGCCACGCGCAACCCGCATCTTTTCCTGCGCGACGTCGAAAACATCGTGGGAGCGATCTTCGACGAGATCACCGATGCCCTGGCGGAAGGCAATCGGGTCGAGTTGCGTGGCTTCGGCGCTTTTTCGGTGAAAAATCGCCCTGCCCGCACCGGCCGCAACCCGCGCACCGGCGAATCCGTCGAGGTCGAGGAGAAGTGGGTGCCGTTCTTCAAGACCGGCAAGGAATTGCGTGAAAGGCTGAATGGCGGCAAGTAGGCGCGGACCAACGCGCCGGCGTTATCAAGGCCTGCCTTCTCCAGGGAATTTCTATGTTGAACCGCTTCATACTTATCGTGGTCTTCGTGCCGCTCGCCGTCATCCTGATTGCGCTGGCCGTCGCCAACCGCGAGCTGGTCGCCTTCACGCTCGACCCGTTCAACCCCGGCAATCCGAAACTGACGCTGACCTTGCCGCTGTTCATCTTCCTGTTCGTGGCGCTCGCCATCGGCATGGTCGTCGGCAGCCTGGCGACCTGGGTCAAGCAGGGCCGCTACCGCAAGCTGGCGCGCCAGCGCGGCGTCGAGGCCGAGAATTTGCGCCAGGCGGTCAGCCGTATACCCGCCGTGCAGCAGGGCGCGGCCACCGGGCCGGCGCTGCCGAAGCCAACGGCCTGAAGCCGGCGCTTTTATCTTCGCGGAGTTTTGCATGCTGACCATTTCGGCCGACGCTGTCGACCAGGCGCTGACCTTTCCCGGGCTGGTCGAGACATTGCGCGCGGCCTTCCGCGAGGGTGCTGTGCAACCCGTCCGCCATCATCACGGGGTCGAGCGGCCCGACGGTGCCACATCCACGCTGCTTTTGATGCCGGCGTGGACCGACTTCCATGCGGCCGGCACATCGGTCGGGGGTCATATCGGCGTCAAGATCGTCACCGTATCGCCCGACAACAACGCCATCGGCAAACCGGCGGTGATGGGGCTCTACCTCCTGCTCAACGGCTCCACCGGCGAGCCCGAAGCGCTGATCGACGGCCAACGGCTGACACAGTGGCGCACCGCTTGCGCCTCGGCGCTGGCGGCCTCCTATCTCGCCCGCGAGGACGCATCGCGGCTTCTGGTGGCCGGCGCCGGCGCGCTGTCGCCGTTCCTCGCCAAGGCGCACTCCGCGGTGCGGCCGATCAAGACCATCCGCATCTGGAACCGCACGCCCGCCAATGCCGAAAAGGTCGCGGCTGATTTGCGCGCGGACGGTTTCAACGCCGAGGCCGCAAGCGATCTCGACGCCGAACTCGCCGAGGCCGACATCGTCTCATCGGCGACGATCACGACGACGCCGCTGGTCAAGGGTGCGCTGCTCAAGCCGGGCGCGCATGTCGATCTGGTCGGCGGCTTCACGCCGACCATGCGCGAGAGCGACGACGACGCGATCGCGCGCGCCCGCGTCTATGTCGACACCCGCGCCGGCGCCACCAAGGAAGCCGGCGACATCGTCCAGCCGCTCGCCTCCGGCGTGCTGAAGCCGGAAGCCATCGTCGCCGATCTGCATGAGCTGGCGCGCGGGGAAAAACAGGGCCGGCAGAGCCCCACTGAGGTCACGCTGTTCAAGTCGGTCGGCGCCGCGCTTGAGGACCTTGCCGCCGGCATTGCCGTCTACAACGCGCTCAAGCAGTAGCGTCTGCGCCGGTTCTGCGATCGAACTTCCTGATCGCTTCCGCGCTGACCGGGGTGAAGAAGTTCACCAGATTGCCATCGGGATCGCGCAGCAGCAGCGACCGGTTACCCCATGGCATCGTCGTCGGCGTCTGTACGAAATCGCCGATGATTTTCGCCAGCCTGCTGTACTCAGCATCAACATCGGCGACGCGAAACTCGATGATCGCTGAGCGATTGGCGGCCGGCTGCCCCACATCAGTTCCGAACAGGGCCAGCGTGTGGGTGCTGCCGATCGCCAGTGTGCAGGACGGCGTTGCCAGTTCGGCGAAATCGTCTGTGAACCAGGTTGCGGTAAGCCCGGTGATCGTGTCGTAGAATGCCACCAAGGGCTTGATCTGATCGGTAATGATGCGGATCGAGACGAAGTCCATCTTATTCTCCTGGGGCAAGCGCGACGCTATCTGAAGACAATCGCTTGTCGCACAACGCTGCTGACAACTTGGTGTCAGCAGCGTTGTCACGGTGCCTTGCCGATCCGGCGGCTGGATGCTTCAGTCGGCCTTCATGGCAGCGCCCATCGCCTCGGCGATCAGCGCGAAATCATGCGCCGTAATTTCGAACAGCCCAAAGCGCAGTTGATAACCCCAGTTCGATTTGCCCGCGGTGAAGTCGAGCTGCTCGAGCAGCGGCTTGATCGGCGCCTCCTCGGCCTTGGCCCATTCGACATCCCTGCGGAACGGCGTGAAGCCACCGCCCATGTCGCCCTGGTAAGGCTCGCCTTCTCGCACGGTGCCGATTGCCGTGAAGGCCTGCAGGCCGTCCTTCTCGCGCAGAATTGTGGTCGGCGAGTAGTAGATGATGCCGTCGCCGGGCTTCATGCGGCGCAAAGGTGCCGCCTTGCCGTGGTTGACCTGCATGAAGCCGGCCTCGCGGCCGCGCCGGACATGTTCGGCGGAAGCGACCGCGATCCAGTGCGCACTCATTTCTGTTCTCCATTGGCCTGTTCCCCATTGGCCTGTTCTCCGTCGTTCAGCCAGTAGACGCGCAGCCGGTGCTTGTCGGGATCGAGCGCAACGAAGGTGCGGCCGAAGTCCATGTCGGTCGGCGTCTGCAGAATGGTCAAGCCGCGTCCTGCCCAGTCCGTGTAGGCGGCGTCCACCGCATCAGGCCGGTCCAACGCGAAGACGAGCTCCGCACCGCCGCCCGCGGCCGCGGCCGACGGCTCCACCGTGTGGCGCGACCACAGGCCGAGCTTGAAGCCATTGTCGAGCACGAACAGCACGAAGGTCGGCGACGTCTCCACCGGCTGGCGTCCCAGCAGCGCACCGTAGAAGGCGCCGCTCCGCTCCGGGCTGTCGACATAAAGAATGACGAAATTGGGGGTGTTCATGTCTGCTCTCCAGGGTTTCGATTGGAGGAGCATAGGTGACCCCACTGTCAGATTCTGGCAGCAGCGTCTTGTGGGCGCGTGGAAAGGAGCATTAAGCGCCAGGCTGGCGCTTCGGTGCGTCCAGCGTCGCGCGCCATTCCTTCAGCAGCGCCTGCCGACGACGCGGATAGCGGATATCCGTGGTGTTGAGCCCCGACATCCGGTCGGAGCGAAAATGTCTGAAATCCTGCCGCGTCTCGCACCAGGCCACCACCACCCGCACCTTGTCGAAAAAGCCGAGCGCGAATGGCCAGATCAAGCGCTCGGAGGCGGCGCCGCCGGCATCGCGGTAAAGAAAGCCGAGTTTTCTCTCGTTGCGGATCGCCTGGCGCACCAGGCCAAGGTCGATGCTTTCGACAGCATCGCCGTGCGGCCCGACCAAAAGCGCGGTCGCATCGAGGTCCTCGCGCAGATCATCCGGCAGCACAGCGGCGATCTTGGCCAGCGCGTCGGTGGCGGCGGCCGACAGCCGCTTGTCCGGTTGTCTGGCAACCCAACGCGATCCCAGAACGATGGCCTCGATCTCCTCGTCGGTGAACATCAGTGGCGGCAGCATGAAGCCGGGTTTCAGCACATAGCCCAGCCCAGCCTCGCCCTCGATCGGCGCGCCTTGCCCCTGCAGCGTGGCAATGTCGCGGTAGAGCGTTCGGATCGAAACGTCCATCTCGCCGGCAAGCGTGCGACCGCTCACCGGCCGGCGATGCCGGCGCAGGATCTGGATCAGGTCGAGCAGGCGTTCGGAACGGGACATGATTCGAGATTTGCCTGTTTCCTCAGCGAGGTCCACCACCTCAGACATTCGCACGCTGGACCATTTTGTTTGCGCAGCCGGTAACCCTATGCCAAAAGCGGCCTGCCGCCTCCGGAGACGCTCCTGCTTGAAGTCTTTTCGCGACAAACGCCGCGACAACCGTCCGCCCGCAAAAGGCAGGACCGAACATGCGCGGCCACAGCCGGAGACCGTACCAGTCCGACCCCAAGCCAGACAGCAACGCCACGAAACAAAACCGGACGACCGGTCTGATCCGAAGCCCGCCCCCCGTATCCTGGCGCGTCGCGAAGGCATCCTGCCCACTGAGCGCCTGCCGGTGATCCTCGAAGTGGCGCCCAATCAGGATTATGCACTGCTCGACAGCGGTGCCGGCGAGAAGCTCGAACAATACGGCCCCTACCGCATCGTGCGGCCCGAGGGACAGGCGATCTGGCAAAAGGCCTTGCCCGCCAGGGACTGGGACCGAGCCGACGCCATCTTCACCGGCGACACCGACGAGGAAGGCATCGGCCGCTGGCGGTTCCCGAAGGTACCGCTGGGCGAGACCTGGCCGATGAAGCATGACGGCATCGACTATCTCGGCCGCTTCACCTCGTTTCGCCATGTCGGCGTCTTCCCCGAGCAGGCTTCGCACTGGGACCATATGGCCAGCCTGATCGCGGCGGCCAACCGCCCGGTCAAGGTGCTGAACCTGTTCGGCTATACCGGGCTCGCGTCTCTCGTAGCCGCCCGCGCCGGTGCCGAGGTCACCCATGTCGATGCCTCCAAGAAGGCGGTCGGCTGGGCGCGCGAAAACCAGGAAATGGCCGGTCTCGGCAGCAAGCCGATCCGCTGGATCGTCGACGATGCTGTGAAATTCGCCGAGCGCGAAGAGCGCCGCGGCAGCCGCTACGACATCATCCTGTTCGACCCGCCCGCCTATGGCCGCGGCCCCAAGGGCGAGGTCTGGCAGTTGTTCGAGGACCTGCCCGGCCTGACCGATCTTTGCCGCGCGATCCTGACGCCGAAACCGCTCACCGTGGTGCTGACCGCCTATTCCATCCGCGCCTCCTTCTTCGCCATCCATGCCTTGATGCGCGACACCTTTGCCAGCATGGGCGGCACCGTTGAATCAGGCGAACTGATCATCCGCGAGCAATCCGCCGGCCGGGCGCTGTCGACATCGCTGTTTTCGCGCTGGGTGGCCTGAATGCCCGGGAGACCTGAATGCCCGGGAGTCCCGAATGAATGAGCGGCACGCAGGTGCGCCCGGGCAGGTCAAGGAAGTCACCAGCCTTGCCAATCCGCTGATCAAGGACATCAAGGCGCTCGCCCAGAAGAAATTCCGCGACCAGCAGAACGCCTTCATGGCCGAAGGGCTGAAGCTGGTCATCGACGCCCTCGACCTCGGCTGGTCGATCAGGACGCTGGTTTTCGCCAAGGCCGGACGCGGCAATGCGGCGGTCGAAAAGGTGGCGGCGCGCACGGTTGCCGCCGGCGGCACCGTGCTCGAAGTGTCCGAAAAAGTGCTGGTCGCCATCACCCGCCGCGACAATCCGCAAATGGTGGTCGGCGTCTTCCGGCAAAAACTGCTGCCGCTAAGAGACATCCGCGCTCACGACGGCGACGTCTGGGTGGCGCTCGACCGGGTGCGCGATCCCGGCAATCTCGGCACCGTCATCCGCACCGTCGATGCCGTCGGCGCCAAGGGCGTCATCCTGGTCGGCGAGACCACCGATCCTTTTTCTGTCGAGACCGTGCGCGCCACCATGGGCTCGATCTTCGCCGTGCCGGTGACCAAGGCGACGCCGGAAGCATTTCTGGCTTGGCGAAACAGCTTCTCGGGCCTGGTGGTCGGCACCCATCTGAAGGGTGCGGTCGACTACCGCTCGGTCGATTTCTCCCGAGGACCGGTGCTCTTGATGATGGGCAATGAGCAGCAGGGCCTGCCCGACAATCTGGCGGAAAGCTGCGACCGGCTGCTGCGGATTCCGCAGGCCGGCCGCGCCGATTCGCTCAATTTGGCGGTCGCCACCGGAATCATGCTGTTCGAGATCCGGCGCGGCGCTCTGAAACTTGCCCCCGAGGACGCCACATCGTGAAATCATGGTCTCCCTATGCGCTGCTGGTGGTGGTGGCAATCGCGCTCGACCAGTGGATAAAGCATCTGATCGAGACCGGCCTCGCCTTTCAGGAAAAGCTCGACCTGATGCCGTTCCTGGCGCTGTTTCGCACCTACAATACCGGTATTGCCTTTTCGATGTTCTCGTCTTTCGGCGACACCGGCCTGGTCGTCATCGCGGTCGTCGTCGTCGCCTTCGTGCTTTATCTGGCAACGCGCACCCCCGCCGGCCATGTGCTGGCCCGCATCGGCTTTGCATTGATCATCGGCGGTGCGATCGGCAATCTGATCGACCGCGCCGTCTACGGCCACGTCATCGACTATATATTGTTCCACACGCCGGTATGGTCCTTCGCCGTCTTCAACCTCGCCGATGCCTTCATTTCGGTCGGCGCGGCGCTGGTTGTCTTCGACGAGTTCATAGGCTGGCGGCGCGAGGCCAAGCCGCAAGGCCCAGAAGCCTGACGGCCCGACTCTTTTGACCAATTGACCTCGCCGGACGGTCGCCGCACAGTTCGGCCAGAGCCAGCCAATGCCGACCTCCAGCCTTTGCGAAGCCGAGGAGAAGAGATGCCTGAAACCTTCAAAGCCATCCTCGTTTCGCGCGACGCCGAAAAGAAACAGTCGGTGGAGGTCGTCGATTTCGGCGAAGCCGATCTGATGGAAGGCGACGTCACCGTCGCGGTCGAGGCGACGACGGTCAACTACAAGGACGGGCTGGCCATCACTGGGAAAGCGCCAGTGATCCGCCGCTGGCCGCTGGTGCCGGGCATCGATTTCGCCGGAACCGTCCTCTCCTCATCGCATGCCGACTGGCGCAAGGGCGACAAGGTCATTCTCAATGGCTGGGGCGTCGGCGAGACGCATTTCGGCGCCTATGCCGGGCGCGCCCGCGTCAACGGCGACTGGCTGGTGCCGTTGCCCGACGGCATCAGCGCCCACGATGCGATGGCGGTCGGCACCGCCGGCTATACGGCCATGCTCAGCGTCATGGCGCTGGAGCGGCACGGCATCCTGCCGGATCGCGGCCCGGTGGTGGTGACGGGTGCAGCCGGCGGCGTTGGGTCGGTCGCGGTCTCGATCCTGTCCAGCCTTGGCTATCACGTCATCGCTTCGACCGGCCGCAACGCCGAAAGCTACTATCTGATCGACCTCGGTGCCGCCGAAGTGATTTCGCGCGAGGAACTCTCCCAGCCGGCCAAGCCGCTGGCCAAGGAGCGCTGGGCCGGCGGCATCGATGCCGTCGGCAGCCACACGCTGGCCAATGTGCTGTCGATGACCGCCTATGGCGGCGCGGTCGCCGCCTGCGGCCTGGCGGGTGGCATGGATCTGCCGTCGAGCGTCGCCCCGTTCATCCTGCGCGGCGTCTCGCTGCTCGGCATCGATTCGGTGATGGCGCCCAAGGCCGTGCGCCTCGAAGCCTGGCGCCGCATCGGCAGCGATCTCGATCTGCAAAAGCTCGCCGGCCTGTCGACGACCATCGGCTTCGACGACATCATCGCCGCCGCCCACGACATCGTCGAGGGCAAGATCAGGGGGCGCATGGTCGTGGATATGTGAGGCCCCGAAGCCGCCAGAACGGGCGGCAAAAATGCATGACCGCTAAAATTCGAACGATCCGCCGCGCTTTTCCATAATCTCTATCTGGCAAGGATTTCCGCATGATCGCGGAGTCCGCCAGGAAAGAGAAGAGCCGCGCCGAAAGCATCGACGGGCCGAACCCGGCGACGCCCAAGCGGCAGCATGTTGCTGCGCCGCCGCTGGCGCCGGATTTTCCGCGCGCCACGCACGAGGGCCTGCTGTTCCTGACGGTCGTCGCCAGCGTCGTGCTGGCGGGCCTGTCTCACCTCACCGGCGCGCCGATCTTCATCACGTTCGGTCTGCTGGCGACCGGCCTTGCCGGCGTCGCCATGCACCTGCGCAACCGCCGCACCGTCCACCGCGCGACGGCCTTGCTCGACGAAACCGCCGCCCGCAGCCGCGCCGAGATCGAGACGCTGGCCGACCGCATGTGGGAGATGCAGGAGAGCGAGGAGCGTTTTCGCGGGCTGATCGATGCGCTCGGCGATCTCGTCGTCCACCGCGACCGCGACGGCCACATCGTCTATGCGAACATGGTTTTCGCCGGCCTCGTCGGAACCGATCAGCGCGACCTTGCCGGCAGGACTCTGGCCGACCTCGGCATCGATGTCGGTATCGTTCCCGACGCCGCCTTTTCCGATCATGAATGCCTGAGCTCCACCGACGTCTCCATACGTACCCCGAACGGTCCGCGCTGGTTCTCATGGATCGAACTGTCGGTGCGCGACAAGGATAGCGGCGCCGTCTCGCACCGGGCGATTGCCCGTGACATCACCGCCCGCAAGCGCGCCGAATCCTCGTTGATCACCGCGCGTGAGCGCGCCGAATATGCCAGCCAGGCCAAGTCGCGCTTCCTCGCCACCGTCAGCCATGAGATCCGCACGCCGATGAACGGCATCATGGGCATGGCCAAGCTTCTGGCTGACACCAATCTGTCGCCCGAGCAGCGCACCTATGTCGGCGCTGTCTCGACCTCGGCCAGCGCCCTTTTGGCGCTCATCGAGGATTTGCTCGACTATTCCAAGATAGAGGCCGGCCGTTTCGACCCGGAGCCGCAGCCGACATCGCTGCGCGAAATCGCCGACAACATCATCGAACTGATGGCGGCCAAAGCCTTCGCCAAGAACATCGGCCTCGGCTGTCATGTCGAGCCCGACGTGCCACAGATGATCATGGCCGATCCGGGAAGAGTCAGGCAGGTGCTGCTCAACCTGATCGGCAATGCGATCAAGTTCACCGACACCGGCGGCGTGCTGGTTTCGGTTGCACGGGCCCGCACCGAGACCAGCGACCGCATCTGCTTCACCGTCGCCGACACCGGCCCTGGCCTGCGCGAAGAGGATATGGAGCGCATCTTCGAGGAGTTCGAACAGTCCGACGGCACCTCGACCCGCACCCATGGCGGCGCCGGCCTCGGTCTGGCCATATCGAGGCGCCTGGTCGCCGCCATGGGCGGTGCCATTTCGGTGTCGAGCCGGCTTGGCGAGGGATCGGAATTCGTCTTCGAGATCCCGGCCGCAGGAGCAACCGAAGCACCGCAGAACCGGCAGAACATCCTGGCCGGCCGGCGCGCCGTGATCGTGTCGAAGAACGCCGTCGAGGCGGACGCCATCGCCCGCACCATCCGCGCCCATGGCGGCGCCGTCGACGTCGCCGCAACCGCTTCCCAGGCGACGCCCTTCGCCGAACATTGCGATGTGCTGTTGATCGACGCGGCCCTGGAGGACGGCGACGGCAGACTGCTCAAGCGCCTGCGCCAGAGTGGCTTTGCCGATTGCGAGGCGATCACGCTGATCGCGCCGACCGACCGCGGCATGCTTGGCGAATTCCGCACCAGCGGCTACGCCACCTTCTTGGCGAGGCCGGTGCGCGGCGAAACCCTGCTGCGCGTGCTGCTGACCAGTCATGCCCCTGCCTTGCCGCCGCCCAAGCCGGAAAAGACCGGCGCGTCCTCGCTTCGTGCCCATGGCGGGCGCCAGCAAGGTTTGTCGGTGCTGATCGCCGAAGACAACGACATCAACGCCATGCTTGCCCGCGCCACGCTTTTGAAGGCGGGACATCGCGTGAAAGTGGTCGGCAATGGCAAGGCCGCGGTCGAGGCGGTGACCGAAGCCGGGCTGAAAAATCGCTTCGATGTGGTGCTGATGGATTTGCACATGCCGGTCATGGACGGGCTGGACGCGATCGCCGCCATCCGCCGCCACGAGGAGGAAATGGCTGTGCCGCCGGTTCCGATCATGGTGCTTTCGGCCGACAGCCAGGAAAAGACCCGCCACACCGTGCTCGCCCATGGCGCCAGCGGCTTTGTCACCAAGCCGCTCGATCCCGACGCGCTGGTCCATGCCGTCGAGGGCCAGGTGGCCGCCTGAATTCATGTCGCTCAAAAGTGGCCCCGGTTTTGAGAAGACGACATGCAAAACAAAGACTTGAAGCGCGTCGCGTGAATTGTCCCAGCGCGACGCGCTTCAAGGCGACGCTGGCGCAATCCTCGCCTCACGTAGGTAGCCGAATGAGGGTTTTCGCCAGCCGACGAAGTATTGCCCGTCGCGCCGTATCACGGTACTGTCACAATCCTGTTGCACCTACACCGTATCCCCGTGCCAAGAGGGATGGCTCGAAGGAGAATCACTCGTGCATACAGTTATGCCGGAATGTGACACTCGGCCCAGCGCAGGCGGCGCTTTGCTCGCCGCGCGGAACGCCGATGCCGTCGCAACAGGCGCACCGCTGGGCCGTATCGGCAATCTCGAAGTGCGGCTTGCCCGCAATGAGGCCGAAATCGCCGCCGCCCAGGAAGTGCGCTACCGGGTGTTTTATGACGAGCTTGGCGCCAGGAAGGACCTGTTCCAGGCGCAGGACCGGCGCGACGCCGACCGCTTCGACCCGCTGTGCGACCATCTCCTCGTGCTGGACACTTCGATCTCCGGCCCCGAGCATCGCCGCATCGTCGGCACTTACCGCCTGCTGCGGCAAGAGATTGCCGCGACCGCCGGCGGCTTCTATTCCGAAGGCGAGTTCGAACTGACCAAGCTGATCGCCCGCCATCCTGGCCAGCGCTTCCTTGAGCTCGGCCGCTCCTGCGTGCTGCCGGAATACCGCTCGAAGCGCACCATCGAGGCGCTGTGGCAAGGCATCTGGGCCTACATCAACCACTATGAGATCGGCGTGATGACCGGTTGTGCCTCGTTCCCTGGCACGGTGCCGGCTGCGCATGCCGAGGCGCTCACCTACCTTGCCCATCACTGCCGGACCAACTCCGCCTGGGATGTGCGGGCGGTCTCCGGGCGCTATTGCTCGATGGACCTTATGCCGATCGAGGCGGTCAACGCCAAGGCGGCGATTGCGGCCATGCCGCCGTTGGTCAAGGGCTATCTGCGCGTCGGCGCCCGCATCGGCGACGGCTGCGTCATCGACCGTGAGTTCTCCACCGTCGATGTGTTCGTGGTGATGCCGGTCAAGGAAATCGGCGCCCGCTACGTCAACTATTATGGCGGGGAAGCGCAGCGCTTTGCGGCGTGAGGCAGTAGGCAGTAGGCAGTAGGCAGTAGTGAAGGCTGCCGCGAATTGCTGACTACCGACTATTCCCTATTCCCTATTCCCTAATCCCTCTCCCTACGGAATATCCTCCGGTCGCCGTCCCGGGCGGCTCTTGTAGGACGGAAAGGTCCAGCCGAATTTCAGCGCGCCGCCGCGCACCAGGAAAGCCGCGACGAAGCCGGCGATATCCGAGGCGAGCGGCGGCAGGCCGGCAAGATCGCCAAGTGTGTAGAGGCCGGCGCCCGCGAGTGCGGCGGTGACGTAGATTTCGGGCCTGAGCAGCACCGATGGCTCGCCGGCCAGCAGATCGCGCAGGATGCCGCCAAATGTGGCGGTCAACACGCCCATAACAACGGAGACGACCGGCGAGCCGGTGATGGCCAGCCCCTTGGCCGCGCCCATTACGGAAAAGGCCGCCAATCCGATGGCGTCGAGCCAGAGCAGCCATTTCCAGCGGGATTCGACGCGGTGGGCGATGAAGAAGACCAGCACCGCAACCGCCGCGCAAACCAGCACATAGCCGGAGTTGGCGACCCAAAAGACGGGCAGGTTGAGGATGACGTCGCGAAGCGTGCCGCCGCCAATGCCGGTGACGCTGGCCAGAAACAGGAAGCCGATGATGTCGAGCTGCTTGCGCGAAGCCGCCAACGCCCCGGTCGCGGCAAAGACGGCGACGCCAGCATAGTCGAGGAGGTCGATGGGTGTCAGGGACATGAGGTAGTAGGGATTGGGAATTAGGGAAAGAATGAATAACACGAAGCCGCGCGATTGATACGCCTGCCTATTCCCTATTCCCTATTCCCTATTCCCTATTCCCTATTCCCTATCCCCTACTGCCTATTCCTACTCACGCATCCTTCTCGGCCTGCTCGTTCACCGGCCCCGGCTCGACCGGCGCTTCGGTGGCCGCGATCTTGGGGCCGCCCTTGGCGACCCCGACCATGGCCGGCCGCAGCACGCGCTCGCCGATCGAATAGCCCGGCTGCACGACCTGGACGACGGTGTTGGCCGGCACATCGGGATTGGGCACTTCGAACATCGCCTGGTGGAAATTCGGGTCGAACTTCTCACCTTCCGGTTCGAGCTTCTTCACCCCATGCCGTTCCAGCGTCGACAGCATGGCGCGCTCGGTGATCTCGACGCCGTCGATCAGCGCCTTGAAGCCGGCATCTCCGGCCGCTTTCGCCTGGGCGGGGATAGCATCGAGTGCGCGGCGCAGATTGTCCGATACCGACAGCATGTCGCGGGCGAAATTGGCCACCGCATAGGCGCGCGCATCATGCACGTCGCGGGCGGTGCGGCGGCGCAGATTCTCCATCTCGGCCGCGACCCGCAGCGCGCGGTCCTTCAGCTCCTCGTTTTCCTTCAGCAGCCGCACCAGCGCTTCATAGTCGCCGTCGATGCCGCCTTGCGTGCGCTCGGCCTCGGCCGTTTCGATATCCTCGGGCGCGCGTTCGTCTTTTGTCTGGTCGCTCATCGCCATTTCCCGTCATTCGAATGGTTTGGATTTGCGCCCGATATCGAGGTTTGGCGGCCAAAAATCAAGGGGCAAGCCCAGGAGGACGCCCAACAGCAGGCAATGTTGCGGGCTGCCCGTCGGACTTGGTGCGGGACGCAAAGACGTTCAAAATTAATTCAAACTTTACCGTAACGGCAGCCTTTGCTTGCCAATACCCCGCTATGGGGAACCATTCAAAGCTTGGAGGAGTTTTGAAACCGACACAGGATTTGAGACAATGGACCGCAATACTGGCAACAGAAGCGAAGAGCTCGCCGCCGACATCAGGCGCCAGTTCGGCACCGAGGCGACGACGCGCTTCTTGCGCACCTTGCCGGCCTTCCGCACCGAGGCCGACATTCCCGCCCGTTTCCGGGATCTGCTCGACCGGCTGGACGGCATAGAAGCCAGCATGGCCGGCGGCCAACGCCGTCAATAGCGATGCTATCGCGCGACAATTACGCGCAGTAATTTTGCGTGAGCTTTTCCTTGCGGCAGCGGGACGCCCCGCCTATGCTTCCTGATGAACATGATTTCCCCCGAGACGGCCGCCAACAGCAAGCGCGCCTGGTTGAAGATCCTGGCGCGCTACAAGAAGCCCGACCGGCGACGCAGCACTCTTGAACTCGCCATCACCCTTATTCCTTTCGTTACGCTGTGGGCGCTGTCTTCGGCAGCCTATTCCTATGGCCACTGGTGGGGCTTGATCCTGATCCTTCCCGCCGCCGGTTTTCTGGTGCGGATCTTCATGATCCAGCACGATTGCGGCCACGGCTCCTTCTTCGCCAACCGCACTGCCGACGACTGGATCGGCCGCGCGCTCGGCGTGCTGACGCTGACCCCTTACGATTGCTGGCGGCGCGCGCACGCCACCCATCACGCCAGCGCCGGCAATCTTGACGAGCGCGGCATGGGCGATATCAGGACGTTGACGGTTGCTGAATACCGGCAGCTGTCTTGGCGGGGACGCCTTGCCTATCGTCTCTACCGCCATCCCCTGGTGATGTTCGGCCTTGGCCCGATCTGGCTGTTCATCTTCGAGCAGAGGCTGCCGGTCGGCATGATGCGCGGCGGCCTGACGCCCTGGGTGTCGTCGATGACCACCAATCTCGGCATCGCGGTCGCGGCAGCGCTGCTTATCTGGCTGGTCGGCCCCGGCGCTTTCCTGATCGTCCATTTGCCGATCGTGATCCTGGCCGGATCGGCCGGAATCTGGCTGTTCTACGTCCAGCACCAGTTCGAGGAGACGGAATGGGCGAAGGACGAAGAGTGGGAATTCCAGCGTGCCGCCCTGCACGGCTCGTCCTATTATGATTTGCCGCCGGTGCTGAACTGGTTCACCGGCAATATCGGCGTCCATCACGTGCACCATCTCTCGGCCAAGGTGCCGGGCTACCGGCTGCAGGAAGTGCTGCGCGACTATCCCGAACTGCGCGGCATCGGCCGCGTCACGCTTCTCGACAGCCTGCGCTGCGTCAAGCTGGCGTTGTGGGACGAGAACCGCCGCAAGCTGATCTCGTTTCGCGAAGCGCGGGCCTTGGCCTAAAAGCAATTCCAGCAAAGTGTGAGGCGGTTTTCCGGGCTTTCGCTTGGGAATGCCGTAAGACAAAGAAAAAAACCGCCGCACCGAAGGCGCGGCGGCATCTTCCAAAAACCGGCTCAGGCAGCCTTGCGCTCCTCGCGCATCCAGACCTTGCAGCCCTGATCATGTCAGGCGCCTTTTCGGCGATCATGATGGACGGTGCATTGGTGTTGCCGCCGATGAGCGCCGATTCCTCCCTCGCGCCCGGCGGATATTTCCGTCCGGACAGCCAGGAGAAGGCCCGATCACAGTCTTTGTAAAGACAGGCGAAATTACCGCTGCGTCAGATGTTGCGAACGCGCCGCCAGGAGTATTTCGGCCCCTTCGGCTCCGACGCTTCGGTCGGCTGATAGTAAAGGCCCAGCCCGCCTGTGCGGCCTTCTTCGAGGCGCTTCAGCAGAACCGGGTTGGAGATTTCGAACTCGTCGAAGCCGAGGCGCAGCATATGCGGCAGCTGGTCGACGAGCACCTGGCCAGTGGCGCGGACCGCGCCCTCGAAATGGTAGCGGCTGCGCAGCAATTCGCCCTTGGAAAACGAGCGGCCGTCGCTGAAGGCCGGGAAGGCCAGCGCCACCAGCGACAGCTGGTCGAGCAGATCCACAATCTTTTCCAGCTGGTCGCCGGGCTGCAGCGCGACGCCAAGCCGCTCCTTGGCCGAGCGCCGCACTTCGGCATCGAGGCCGAGAAATGCCTGCAACGGCAGGATGAAGCGGCCATTGCCCGCCAGTGCATCCGCACTTTCGGCATGTGTCCACTCGTCTTCGCGAAAACCCGTCCGGGTCCAGAGGCGGGTCTCCGCTGTGGTCTGTTCAGTCATAGAAAATTCCTAAAGCCCTAAAAATCGAAAGTCCGCGAAAGCCGGTCCACACCAAACCGGCGGCCTCCGAGCGGAAGCCGCCGTTGCAGGCCAGCCTCACCTGAATATCACCATAGCTTAAAGGGATGCGTCGGTCAGCGACACTTCCAGTCCCGACAGATGGATGCCGCACTCGGTCTTGGCATGACCGGCCCAGCGTCCGCTTCGCGCATCCTCGCCCGGCTGCACCGGCTGCGTGCATGGGAAGCAGCCGATCGACAGATAGCCGTACGCAACCAGCGGATTTTCGCGCAGCGCATGCGCGCGCATGTAGTCAGCCTGGTCGGATGTCGTCCAGTGCGCCAGCGGATTGATGCGTACGCGCGGGCCGACCGCCTCGAACACCGGCAGCGCGGCTCGCGTCGCCGCCTGGAAGCGCTTGCGGCCGGTCAGCCAGGCCCGGAAGGGGGCGACGCCGCGCGCCAGCGGCTCGACCTTGCGCACGTCGCAGCAGGCATCGGTGTTGCTCTGGTGCAGATTGCCGGTCGGATCGACCCGTTCGAGCGCTGCGTCTTCGGGCTTGATCACCCTGATGTTGGTCAGCCCGAAATCGGCGACCAGCGCATCGCGATAGCCCAGCGTCTCTTCGAAATGCTTGCCGGTGTCCAGGAAGATGACCGGCAGCGTGCGGTCGACCTTGGCGATCATATGCAGCAGGACGGCGGAATCCGCGCCGAAGGACGACACGGCGGCGATCTCGTCATGAAACAATTCGCTCGCCGCGCGTTCGATGATGTCGAGCGGGCTCAGATGTCCAAACAGCGCGTCGAAGCCCGCCGCTTTGGCGGCGATGCTGTCGTCGACGTCGAGGATGCGGTCAAGCGGCCTTGGTTTCGCCAGCATAGAGCGCCTCCTTGAACGGCGCGGGACCGACACGGCGGTAGGCGTCGATAAAACGTTCACTGGGACCGAGCCGAAGGCCGAGATAGGTGTCGACGATCTGCTCGATGGCGTCGGTGATCTCTTCCGAAGAGAAGCCGCGGCCGATGATTTCGCCAACCGAGGTGTTCTCGTCGGCCGATCCGCCAAGCGTCACCTGGTAGAGTTCGGAGCCTTTCTTCTCGACGCCGAGGATACCGATATGGCCGACATGGTGATGTCCGCAGGCATTGATGCAGCCGGAAATCTTCAGCTTCAATTCGCCGATCTCGCGCTGCCGCTCCAGCGAGGCGAAGCGAAGCGAAATCTCCTGCGCGATCGGGATCGAGCGCGCTGTCGCCAGCGCGCAATAATCGAGGCCAGGGCACGCGATGATGTCGCTGATCAGGTTGGAATTGGCCGTCGCGAGGCCAATGTCGACCAAAGCGTCGTAGACCGCTTTCAAATCGGCGCGCGCCACATGCGGCAGGATCAGGTTCTGCTCATGGCTGACGCGCAGTTCGTCGAACGCGTATTTCTCGGCGATGTCGGCAACCGCTTCCATCTGGCTGTCGGTGGCATCGCCCGGCACCTCGCCAATGCCTTTCAGTGAGATCGTCACCGCGGCATAGTCGGGATGGCGATGCGTCACGACATTCTGGTCGAGCCAATCCGAGAAGCTTTTGGAATCGAGCCGCGCCAGCTTGATCGCCGCGTCGCCTTCCGGCCGGGCGGTCAGTGCCGGCGGCGCGAAATAGGCGTCGATGGCACGGATGTCGGCTTCCGGCAGCTTCAGCTCGGCGTCCTTCAGCTCCTGCCATTCGGCCTCGACCTGGCGGGTGATTTCCTCGACGCCGGTCTCGTGGACGAGGATCTTGATGCGCGCCTTGTACTTGTTGTCGCGGCGGCCATAGAGGTTGTACACGCGCAGGATCGCGGTGCAGTAGGACAGCAGGTCGGCTTCCGGCAGGAAGTCGCGGATCTTGCGCGCCACCATCGGCGTGCGGCCCTGGCCGCCACCGACATAGACGGCAAAGCCGAGCTCGCCGGCGGCGTCCTTCTTCAGATGCAGACCGATATCATGCGTCTGGATGGCGGCGCGGTCGCGCTCGGCCCCGGTCACCGCGATCTTGAACTTGCGCGGCAGGAACGAGAATTCCGGATGCACAGACGACCATTGCCGCAGGATCTCGGCATAGGGGCGCGGATCAGCGACCTCGTCGGCGGCGGCGCCGGCAAAATGATCGGCGGTGACGTTGCGGATGCAATTGCCGCTGGTCTGGATGGCATGCATCTCGACGCTGGCGAGATCGGCCAGGATCGCCGGAATGTCGGACAGCGCCGGCCAGTTGAACTGGATGTTCTGGCGCGTGGTGAAATGGCCGTAGCCCTTGTCGTATTTGCGCGCGATGTGGCCGAGCATGCGCAACTGGGCGCTGTTCAGCGTGCCATAGGGCACCGCGATGCGCAGCATGTAGGCGTGCAGCTGCAGGTAGACGCCGTTCATCAGCCGCAGCGGCCGGAACTGATCCTCGGTGATCTCGCCGGACAGCCGGCGTTCGACCTGGTCGCTGAACTCGGCGACGCGGGCCTGGACAAAATCGTGGTCGAACTCATCGTAGCGGTACATGTTTCGTCTTTCAGGGCGCGTCCGCCCGTATTTTGTTACGCTGCCCGCGCAGCCTGCTTGCCCAGATCTTCCCGGATGGTCGGGCCGGCGGCGCGGATCTTTTCGCGCAGCCGCACCGGCACGACGATGCCATTGACGACTTCAGCGTCGATCAGATTGACGTCGACAACCTGATTGTTGGCGTTGGCCTTGGCGCCGATTGCTTCCAGCCTGTCCTCTGCCGCTTGGTCATGGGCAAGGTCGGCATGGTCGACCGTCTCGGCCCAGCCGCCGTCGGCGTACCAGACGGCGATGCCGTCGGAGAGGCGGTTTGCGGTCAGTATCTTCATGGCTCGACCTCTGCGCCGGCCGCGGTGGCGGCGCCCTCATAGTTATGTGCCGCGAGCGGCTCGGAACGTTCAAAGTTGGCGCCGGCAACCGCGTCGCCGATGATGGTCATCACCGGACCGGCCAGATCGGCGCGCGCTTCCAGCGACGGCAAATCGGCCAGCGTGCCGTGGAAACGGCGGCGGTTCTGCAAGCTGGCATTCTCGACCACGGCAACCGCCGTGTCCGGCGACAGGCCGGCCTCGATCAGCCGCCCGGCGACTTCGGCGGCGACCGAGCGGCCCATATAGACGGCGACGGTGGCGCCGGAAATGGCGAGCTTGGCCCAATCCGGCAGCGAATTGCCCTTCAGATCATGGCCGGTGGTGAACACCATCGACGAGGAGACGCCGCGCAGCGTCAGCGGCAGCTCGAAGTCGGCGGCGGCGGCAAAGGCGGCGGTGACGCCGGGGACGACATCATAGGCGATGCCGGCATCGCGCAGTGCGGCCATCTCCTCGCCGGCGCGGCCGAACACCAGCGGGTCGCCCGACTTCAGCCGCACGACGCGCTTGCCCTGCCTGCCGAGATCGGCCAGCAGCGCATTGATCTCGGCCTGGCTCTTGGTGTGGCATCCCTTGCGTTTTCCGACCGGCAGCCGCTCGGCGTCGCGGCGGCCCATGGCGACGATCGCCTCCGGCACCAACGCGTCATAGACGATGACGTCGGCTTCCATCAAAAGCCGATGTGCGCGCAGCGTCAGAAGATCCTCAGCACCTGGCCCGGCGCCGACCAGGGCGATATGGCCCGAAGCCGGAGCCTTCGACAGCAACAGATCGGCGGCGGCGTCATGCGCCTGCGAAAGCTCGCCGGCTTCGACGGCGCGCGCCGGTGCACCCTGGAAAAAACTGCTCCAGAACTGGCGGCGGGCGTTGCCTTTCGGCAGCAGCTTTTCGGCGGCACCCCGGAAAGAGGCGGCAAGCGCTGCCAGCGGCCCGAGCGACGGCGACAGCATGCGGTCGATGCGGCTGCGCAGCATCTGCGCCAGCACCGGACCGGCGCCTTCCGTGCCGATGGCGATGGCGACCGGAGCGCGGTTGACCAGCGCCGGGGTGAAGAAATCGCACAGCTCCGGCCGGTCGACGGCATTGACCGGAATGCCAAGGCGGCGCGCATCGTCGGCGACGCGGCGGTCGAGCGTCTCGTCGCCGCTGGCGGCAAACACCAGGACCGCGCCTTCGAGATGCGCGGCGTCGTAGGGGGCGTCGATACGGATGGCGCCGGTCGTGGCGATGAAGCTCAGCAATTCGGCGTCGGCAACATCGGCAATGATGCGAAGCACAGCACTCGACTGATCAAGTAGCCGCGCCTTGGCCAACGCTTCGACGCCGCCGCCGACGATGGCCACGGCTTCGCCTTCGACCCGCATGAAGACCGGGAACGCGGTGAGCTTGGGATTGGCGTGCGGCATGACGAACAGATTCCGGAACAATTCGGCAGTTTTAGGCGCGGACGCGAAAAAGCTGAAGGAACCCACTCGCGCATCCCCTTGCGGGAGGCAATCGCTTTTCCGCAAGCCAAAGGGCCAAGAGAAAAATATTCACATCCGCATACCAGGCTCGGATTCAAGCTGCTGCCGCAGGCCTTGTTCTGCGGCTCTTTTATCCGGCAGGCGGCCAAGCTGCAAAATTGTTTTTTCTAAATTCTACCAATTTAGTAGATTAAAGCCGTCACCTTGGACATTGCTCCGATGGACGATAGATCGGGCTCGATATGGCTGCGTGCGATCTCGGCGAACGAAGTGGAACGTTCCCGCTTCGCCACGCGTTCTGCCCCTGCCGCAACAGACAATCGTCGGCTGGATTTGAACCTTCAAACAGGAGCCCGCAAATGAGCAAGATCAACCTGAAACATGGCCTTCTGGTCATGGTGGCCGATGGCGAGAAAGCGCTGTTCCTGAAGAACGAGGGCGACAATCTCTATCCGCACCTGCAGCTCTTCCAAGAGATGAACCAGGACAATCCGGCAACGCGCGAACAAGGCAGCGACAGTCCCGGCCGCTACAATGACGGCCCCTCCGTGCATCGCAGCGCGGTTGAGGAAACCGACTGGCACCGGCAGGGCAAGGAACGCTTTGCCGAAGAGATCGCGGACCGGCTCTACAAGCTCGCCCATCACGGCATCTTCGACGACATCGTGCTGGTCGCGCCACCGCTGGTGCTCGGCACCATGCGCAAGAAATTGCACAAGGAAGTCACCGACAAGGTGCAGGCGGAGATCCCAAAGACACTGACCAACCGCCCGCTGATCGACATCGAGGCCATGCTGCAGCAGGCAGCCTGACGCTATCTCATAGATCATTCGCGCGCGCAGCGTTTTCGCTGCGCGCGCCTTTCGTTTTTCGGCGCCTCTGGCCACCAATTTACGTCTCGCGGGTTGCGTCGCCCGCACCCCCTCCACCATATTGCAAAGGCGGCGGCTGCGGGCGGCGCACACCCGACATTTCCCGAAAGGCGCTCCATAGACAATGCCGCATGACACGCCCCTTATCGCCACCATCGTCGCCGGTCTGGGGCTGGCATTCATCTTCGGGGCGCTCGCCAACCGTTTTCGCATCCCGCCGCTGGTCGGCTATCTCGTCGCCGGCGTGCTGGTTGGACCGAACACGCCGGGTTTCGTCGCCGATGCCGGTCTTGCCAATGAGCTGGCCGAAATCGGCGTCATCCTGCTCATGTTCGGCGTCGGCCTGCATTTCTCGCTGAAGGATCTTCTCTCCGTCCGCGCCATCGCCGTACCCGGCGCCATCGTCCAGATCGGCTTTGCCACCGCGCTGGGCGCCGGCCTTGCCTGGATGCTCGGCTGGTCGATGGGCGCAGGCCTCGTCTTCGGCCTGGCGCTTTCCGTCGCGTCTACAGTGGTGCTGTTGCGCGCGTTGCAGGAGCGACGGCTGATCGAGACCGAGCGCGGCCGCATCGCCGTCGGCTGGCTGATCGTCGAGGACCTCGCCATGGTGCTGGCGCTGGTGCTTTTGCCGGCGTTGGCCGGCGTGCTCGGCGGCCAGCCGCAGGTCGATGACCATGCGAGCCTTTTGTCGCTGCCGGCCAGCTTCGGCATCTGGGGCGTCGTCGGCCTCACGCTGGCCAAGGTCGTCGCCTTCGTCATCGTCATGCTGGTGGTTGGCCGCCGCGTCATTCCGTGGATCCTGCATTACGTCGCCCATACCGGCTCGCGCGAACTGTTCCGGCTGGCGGTGCTGGCGATCGCGCTCGGCGTCGCCTTCGGCGCCGCCAAACTGTTCGGCGTCTCGCTGGCGCTCGGTGCCTTCTTCGCCGGCATGATCATGAGCGAATCCGAGCTCAGCCACCGCGCGGCGGAGGAATCACTGCCGCTGCGCGACGCCTTCTCGGTGCTGTTCTTCGTCTCGGTCGGCATGCTGTTCGATCCGTTCAGCCTGATGAGCAATGGCTGGCCGATCCTGGCGACGCTGGCCATCATCGTCATCGGCAAGTCGCTGGCCGCCTTCGTTATCGTCATCGCCTTCCGCTATCCGCTGGGAACCGCCTTGATGATCTCGGCCAGCCTCGCGCAGATCGGCGAATTCTCCTTCATCCTGGCGGAGCTCGGCGTCGGGCTGAAGCTGTTGCCCGAACAGGGACGCGACCTGATCCTGGCAGGCGCCATCCTGTCGATCCTGGTCAATCCGCTGATGTTCCTCGCCCTCGACTGGATGAAGCCATGGCTGGACGCGCGCGCCGCCAAGGCAGCACCACCGGAAGAGGCCAAGCCGGTCGGCCCGGCGACGCAGCCCGGACAAGTGGCCTCGGTGGCCGCCGCGGCAAAAGAGAATGGCCCACCGCCACGCACAACGCTTTCGGGCCACACCATCCTGATCGGCTACGGCCGCGTCGGCAGCCTGGTCGGCGCGGCGCTGAAACAGGCATCGCTGCCCTTCCTGGTCATCGAGGACGCCGACAAGACGCTGGCGAGGCTCAGAGACGACGGCGTCGAAATCGTCTCCGGCAATGCGGCCAATGGGGGCGTGTTTGCCGCCGCCAATCCGCAGGGGGCCAAACGCTTGATCCTTGCCATCCCCAACGCGTTCGAGGCCGGGCAGATCGTGCTCAGGGCACGCGCCGCCAATCCCGGCATCAACGTCATAGCGCGGGCCCATTCCGATGCCGAGGTCGAGCACCTGATGGGGCTCGGCGCCGACACCGTCATCATGGGCGAACGCGAGATCGCCCGCGGCATCGTGCAAGAAGTGCTGGAGCAAAAGCCGATGCCGCGCCCCGAAGCCATTGAGCCCTCCCCGGCCTGAGGCTTGCCACAGGCGCATCGATCATCCAACGAAGGCGGAGCCGCCATTGTGCGCGACGCTGGCGAGATACTTTGCCGGCGGCTTGCCAAGCGCCTTCTTGAACATGGTGATGAAGGCGGTGACGGAGCCATAGCCAAGATCGCCTGAAACCTGCTGCACGCTGGCACCCGAGGCCAGCTCCCTTATGGCGACGATCAGGTGCAATTGCTGGCGCCAGCGGCCGAAGCTCAGGCCGGTCTGCTTCACGATGAGACGGGCGAGGCTGCTTTCTGAGAGCGCAACACGGTTGGCCCACTCGGCAAGCGTGCTGCGATCGGCAGGGTTCTGCGCCAACGCTTCGGCGATCCGCCGCAAGCGCGGCTCGGCGGAGATCGGCAGATGCAGCTGCTGGACAGGCATGCGCGGCAGTTCCGAAAGCAGGATCGTGGTCAAGAGCCCGTCCCTCGCCTCATCTTCCTCCACGCGATCGGCCAGCTCGATGATCAGTTCGCGCAACAATGGCGAGATCGACAGCGTGCAGCACCGGTCCGGCAGATCGGCGGCTCCCGGCTCGATATAGACGAAGAAGATCCGCGCATTGGCGGTCGCGATGTTGCTGTGTTCCATACTGCCAGGAATCCACACACCGCAATGCGGCGGCACCATCCACAGGCCGCTCGGGACGCGGCAAGTGACGCCACCGCCGAGCGCGAAGACGAGCTGGCCCTTGCGGTGCCAATGGGCGGCGACTTCCGCTTTGGTTTCGGTGACATCGACGCGCACGGCAATCGCAGGTGCCTGCACATCATCGACATCGAAATTGACCCAGGGGTAGCGGAGCGGCTGCCTCATGATTGATGGCTTTTAGCGACTATTCGCCGTGATAGCTAAATTCTTTGATGCGGGGAGTCGATAGACTCTGGTTCGTGGCTGGCATGTCACAAACCGGCAGGAAGGCTTCCCATGCGCGCGCTTGTCATCTCTCCCGAGAGCATCACCCGGATCAGTCTCGCCGAGGTCGAGGACCCTCGGCCCCTCCCCAACGAAGCGCTTGTCTGCGTCCACGCAACCTCCTTGAACCGCGGTGAATTGCGCCTGCTCACCATACGCCCGGAAGGCTGGATACCTGGCCAGGACGTGGTTGGAGTAATCAAGCGGGCGGCAGCCGATGGCTCCGGGCCTGCCGTCGGCGCCCGGGTTGTGGCTTTGGTCGACGAGGCCGGCTGGGCCGAACAGGTCGCCGTTCCGACCGACCGCCTCGCCGTCATCCCGGACGAGGTCAGCTTCGGGTCCGCCGCCACGCTTCCGGTCGCGGGCACGACGGCTCTCAGGGTCTTGCGCCATGGCGGCGACCTCGCGGGACAGCAGGTGTTGATCACCGGCGCCAGCGGCGCGGTCGGCCGTTTCCAGATCCAGATCGCCCGCGAGCAAGGCGCCGCGGTGATTGCAATCGCCGCCGCCCGGCACGCCGAGGATCTCCGCGGTCTTGGTGCTCACGAGGTCGTCGAGTCGATCGAACTGGCCGAAGGGCCATTCTCTCTGATCACCGAGTCGGTCGGCGGCCAAAGCCTCGCCCATGCCATCGACCGCGTCGCCCCCGGCGGCACCATCGTCATGTTCGGTTCGAGCAGCGGCGAACTCACGCCGGTTGGCTTCAGACAGTTCGTTCCGGGCCATGAGGGAGCGAGGCTTCAGACTTTCGCCTACTACACATCCGGTCCAGCCATTGGCGCGGACATCGCCTCGCTGCTCGCTCTGGTCGCGGCTGGCCGGCTGGAAACCCGTGTGTCCATGACCGTGCCGTGGACAGACATCGCCCAGGCTCTGGACGCCCTGCGACAGCGCAGCTTCAGCGGCAAGGCTGTTCTCACCATCGCCGAATGAGCAGTCTGTCAGTGCTCAGACGTGCTGGCCGCCATTGATGTGGATTTCCGAGCCCGTCACATAGGACGCCTGCTGCGAGCAGAGGAAGAAGATGATGTCGGCGACTTCCGAGGTGGCGCCAAGGCGCCTGAGTGGGATCGTCTCGACGATCTTGTCGGTGCCAGGCGACAGGATCGCGGTGTCGATCTCGCCCGGCGCAATCGCATTGACGCGGATGCCGTGCGGGCCGAAATCATGCGCCATCTCGCGCGTCAGCGAGCCGAGCGCCGCCTTCGAGGTCGCATAGGCGGTGCCGGCGAAAGGATGCACGCGCGTGCCGGCGATCGAGGTGACGTTGACGATCGAACCTTTCGCTGCAGCAAGCTCCTTGAAGAGGCCCCGCGCGAGCATGATCGGCGCGAAGAAATTCACCTGGAACACATCGCGCCAGACATGCATCGGCGTGTCGATCGAATCCATGCGGCTGTTGCCGTCCTTGAGCTTCGGCGAAATGCCGGCATTGTTGACCAGCGCGTGCAATTGCCCGCCATGCGCTTCCAGCCGGTGACGGATCTCCGAGACGGCGATGCCGACATCCTCCTGGTCGGCGAGATCGACCTTGATGTGGTCCTCTGGGCCGGCCGGCCACGGGCAATCCTCGGCAAAAGCCTGGCGCGAACAGGTGATGACCCGCCAGCCCTCACGCGAAAAGCGCTTGACCGTGGCATGGCCGATGCCGCGGCTGGCTCCGGTCAGCACGATGGTTTTTCTGGTGTCGGTCTCAGCCATGTCTGTCACTCCGGCCGGAGATGTAGCCGAATGCGGCGGAGGTGGCGAGAGGCCGAATTGTCAACTCAGCTCTCATATGAGGAACGGATTGCCAGCTCGCCATTGGTTTGAAGCCAGAATGACGAGCCGCTCAGCCGCCGCCGAGAATATCCAGGATTGAGGTTTTCCGCTTCTTGGCCGGGCCGCCGACGCTGCCCGGCGGTACCGGGTGCTTGATCGAGGCCGTGGTGCCGCCGTCGCCCGGCATGTCGAAGCCGTCGGCATCGACCGTTTCGGCCGGACGGCGGACCGGTGCTTGTGCGGGTACAGCAGCAGGTGCCGGCGCGGCAGCAGGCTCCGAACGGCTGACGGCCACGGCAGGCAACGGCGCCGCCTGATTGTTATCGACTGACGGAATATCGTCGGGCACGATGGTGTCGGGCGGCGTCGATTTCCAGGTCCCGGGCAGCGGCCTGACCGGCACGCCTTCATGCGCCGCCACCATGAATTCGTGCCAGGCCTGTGCCGGCAGCGCGCCACCGGTGACCTTCTTCATCGGCGTGCCGTCATCATTGCCGAACCATACGCCGGTGGTGAGGTTTGCGGTGTAACCGACGAACCAGGCGTCGCGCGAATTCTGGCTGGTTCCGGTCTTGCCGGCAGACGGCCAGGCGAAGGCCGCCTTCTTCGCCGTGCCGATCTCGACCGTGCCGGTCATCATCGAGTTCATCATGCCGACAATGTTCTGCTTGACGACGCGCGGCGCGCTGCCGCCATTGTCGTCATAGAGCACCTTGCCTTCGGTCGTGGTGATGCGGCGGATGAAATGGATGTCGGGCTTGTAGCCGCCATTGGCGAACGGCACATAGGCCGATGTCAGCTCCAGCGGCGTCACCTCCGAAGTGCCGAGCGCGATCGAGGTGTTGGCGATCAGATCGGACTGAATGCCCATACGGTGCGCCGCCTCGACCACGGCGTCGGGCCCGACTTCCATGGTCAGCTGTGCGGCGACGGAATTCAGCGACTTCGCCAAAGCGGTCGCCAACGTCACCTTGCCGAAATACTTGCCGCCGTAATTGTCCGGTGTCCACTTGCCGATCTTGATCGGTGCGTCGTTGCGCACGCTGTCGGGCGTGCGGCCGGCTTCCAGCGCGGCCATATAGACGAACGGCTTGAACGCCGAGCCCGGCTGGCGGCGTGCTTCGGAGGCGCGGTCGAACTGGCTGGTCGAATAGTCGTAGCCGCCGACCATGGCGCGCACGGCGCCGGAATTGTCGATCGAGACCAGCGCGCCTTGGCTGACATTGAGCTTCTTGCCGCTCTCGTCGATCAGCCGGCGGATCGACTGTTCGGCGAGCTTCTGCAGGTTGAGGTCGACGGTGGTGTCGACGACGATGTCGCTGCGCACGTCACCAATCAAATCGGGCAATTCTTCCATGATGGTGTCGGCGACATAGTTTTCCGAGCCGGTCCAATAGGATGGCGCGCGCGTTGCCGGCGCGCTCATCGCCGAGGCCAGTTCCTTGGCGCTGATCTTGCCTTCGTCGCGCATGGCGGCCAGCACCAGTTGCGAGCGCTCCTCCGCCGCCTTCGGATCCCGCGCCGGCGACAGTCGCGACGGCGCCTTCAAGAGGCCGGCGAGAAGGGCCGCCTCCGACAGAGTGACATCGCGCGCGCTCTTGCCGAAATAGCGGCGCGAGGCCGCCTCGACGCCATAGGCGCCGGAGCCGAAATAGACCCGGTTGAGGTACATTTCGAGGATCTGGTCCTTGGTATGCTTGTGCTCCAGCCACAGCGCCAGCAGCACTTCCTGCACCTTGCGCTCCAGCGTGCGGTCGGGCTTCAGGAACAGGTTCTTGGCCAGTTGCTGGGTCAGCGTCGAGCCGCCCTGCGAGAAACGCCGGCCCAGAACATTGGTCACCATGGCGCGCGACAGGCCGATCGGGTCGATGCCGAAATGCGAATAAAAGCGCCGATCCTCGATGGCGATGACGGCTTCGGGAATATAAGGCGACATTTCGTGCAGGCCGACCGCCTCGCCGCCGCTCATGCCGCGGTTGGCAAGCAGTTGCCCGTCGACCGAGACGATCTTGATGTTGGGGGCACGGTCGGGGATCGACCAGGTGGTCGCCGCCGGCATCTTGGCGCCGTAGTAGACGATGATGCCGGCCACCGCGATGCCGCCCCAGATGCAGAGCACGAAGCACCAGTAGAACATCCGCGCCATCACGCCGAACAGCCCGCGCCGGGGTTTGCCGCGCTTGCCGCGTGACGATGATTTTGCCTTGGAGGTTTTGCGCGCCGAAGATGATTTGCGATTGGCCGGCACGACCCGATCCTCCTCGTTCACCGAAAAACCGGCCGCGGATTTCGCCTTTGGCGATCCCTCGAAGCTGGGTTCGATGCGACTGTCTCTGCGGTTCGCCATGCGTTGCGCTGTCTTCCCGGTGTCAATGGCGCTCGGGTTGGAGGGTAGATGCGGCGGTTTAAGGGCGCGTTAAAGCAGGGTTTATGCACCCTTCTGAAATTCCTTAAGAATTTCTAAAATCCGCTGCCGCCAACTGGGTCCGAAAGCCGCATCCTCGCGGCCTGTCTGCCGCAAAAGGCAGAGGCCCTGGCTACCCCGAATATTTCAATTCTGCTGGATCGAAATGCCCTTGTCGTCGATCTTCAGTTCGACGCCCTTGGGCTTGGTCTATTCGTGATAGACATATGCACCGAGCGCGATGACCACGACAACGAGCGCGCCGACAAGGAGATAGAGAGTGTTCTGTTTCACGGCGCGCTCCTTTGGCAGCAATTCCAGGAAAGCACAGGCTTTCTCCTGAGGATTGCGTTGAATGAAACTTAGAGCGTCAAGCTCGCTTCAGAACCTTGACCAGCACCAGCAGGATGACGGCGCCGATCGTGGCGTTGATGATGGCAGCCAGAATGCCGCCGCCGATAGCGAAACCGAGCCTTGGAAATAGCCAGCCGGCGATCAGGGCGCCGATAATGCCGACGATGATGTTGCCGATGAGGCCGAAGCCGAAGCCCGAGACGATGAGGCCGGCGAGCCAGCCGGCAATGGCGCCGATTATGATGAAGATGAGAAGGCTTTCGATGCCCATGACGCGTTCCTCCAGGAAGAGAGGCTACGGAGCGGAAGGCCCCGAATCGGCCTCGATATCAACGACTTCAGGCTATGCGAAAGCAGTTGCACCCGCCAGCGGCGCTCATTGATCGTCGTCATCGTCGCTGGAGACTGGCCGCCAGCTGGTCGGGTCGACCTTTTTCTGGGTATCGCTGTCGGTGTAGACCCACCAGGCGCCGTCGCGATATTGCCCGACGGATTCGCTGACGACGCCGGCGCCGTCCTTCCACAGAACAGTGACCTTGGATCCATCCGTCGGGGCGGTCGCTATCGGTTTGCGGTCTGCCACGTCATCCCCCTCATTGAGTCGACAGAACGCCACGACGCGTGTCTGGTTGCAAGGCTGCCGGAAGCGTTATCCGAAGGCCATCAGCTGTGGGCAAAAATATCCTCTTCGTCCCAACCCATCAAATCGAGCTTGGCACGCGTCGGCAGGAAGCGGAAGCAGGCGTCGGCTTCCTTGGTGCGCCCGTCCCGCGCCAGGCGTCCAGCCAGCACCTCGCGCAGACGGTGCAGATAGAGAACGTCGGAAGCGGCATATTCGAGCTGTTCGGGCGACAGGGTCTCGGCCGCCCAGTCCGACGATTGCTGCGCCTTCGACAGGCCGACGCCAAGCAGTTCGAAGCAGATGTCCTTCAAGCCGTGCCGGTCGGTATAGGTGCGGGTCAGCCGCGAGGCGATCTTGGTGCAGAACACCGGCTCCGGCATGACGCCGAAGGCGTTGTAGAGCACGGCGAGGTCGAAACGGCCGTAGTGGAACAGTTTCGATATGCCGCGGTTGCGGAGCAGGCTGACGAGGTTCGGCGCTTTCTTCTGGCCGGGCGCGATCTGGATCACGTCGGCCGAGCCATCGCCGGGCGAGATCTGCACCACGCACAGCCGGTCGCGGTGCGGGTTCAACCCCAGCGTCTCGGTATCGATGGCCACCGCGTCGACATTGTAGTGGGCGAGGTCGGGCAGATCGTTCTTGTGGAAGCGGATGTCGGGCATGGTTTTCTCCGGATCGCGGCGTAACTCGTCCTCGCCGCGATCCGCTGAAAAATCAACAAGAAAACTTCCCAGCCTCCTCAGCGCGTCAGCGCATCGAGAATGCGCGCCCAGGAGCGCTGGCCCTTGTGGAAGGAGGTCAGCTCGTATTTCTCGTTGGGCGAGTGGATGCGGTCGTCGTCGAGGCCGAACCCGACCAGCAGCGATTCCATGCCGAGATAGGTCTGGAAGTCGCCGACCACCGGTATCGAGCCTCCGCTGCCCGTCGTCACCGCTGGCTTCGGCCATTCATCCGACAGCGCAGTCTTGGCCTTGGCCAGGAATGGCGAGTCGTAGGAAAGCTGAATTGCCGGCCCGCCGCCATGCGGGTGGAATTCGACCGAACAGTCCCTGGGAATGCGCGCCTTGACGAATTCCCGGAACGCGGCGCGGATCTTCTCGGGGTCCTGTTTGTGGACAAGGCGAAAGGAGATTTTCGACGACGCTTCCGCCGCGATCACAGTCTTGAAGCCCTTACCAGTATAGCCGCCGATGATGCCGTTGAACTCGGCCGTCGGCCGCGCCCAGGTCAGTTCCATCACCGAGCGGCCTTTTTCGCCCGACGGGATCGACAGGCCGATCGGTCCGAGGAAGGTCTCGGCTGTCTCGCCCAATGTCTCCCAGGATTTCAGGATCTGCGACGGCGTTTCCTCGACCCCGTCATAGAAGCCGGGAATGGTGATGTGGCCGTTCTCGTCATGGATGTCGGCGAGGATTTTCGCCAGGATGCGGATCGGGTTGGCGGCGGCGCCGCCATAGAGGCCCGAATGCAGGTCGCGATCGGCAGCCTTGACCGTGACCTCCTCGCCGACCATTCCGCGCAGCGAAACGCAGATCGACGGCGTTTCGCGGTCCCACATGCCGGTGTCGCAGACCAGAGCGAAATCGGCCTTGAGCTCATCGGCATTGGCCTCGAGGAACGGCTTGAGCGACGGCGAACCGGACTCCTCCTCGCCCTCGAACAGGATGGTGATGCGGCAGGGCAGATTGCCATGCACCTGCTTCCAGGCGCGGCAGGCCTCGACGAAGGTCATCAGCTGCCCCTTGTCGTCGGCCGAGCCACGGCCGGTGATTACCTTGTGACCGGGCTCAATCTCCTTGACCGCCGGCGCAAACGGGTCGTTCTCCCAAAGCTCGATCGGATCGACCGGCTGCACGTCGTAATGGCCGTAAAACAGCACATGCGGCGAACCGGCGGGGCCTTCATGGTGCGCAACCACCATCGGGTGTCCCGGCGTGTCGCGCACCGAAGCGTCGAAGCCGATCAGCTTGAGGTCCGCCACCAGCCATTCGGCGGCCTTGCGGCAGTCGGCGGCATAGTCTGAATCGGTGGAGATCGACTTGATGCGGAGCAGGCCGAACAGGCGCTCCAGGCTCTGGTCGAGATTTTTGTCGAGACGGTCGAGGACGGAGGAAATGGTGGACATTACTGCGGGCCTTTCTTTTCGGTGCCGGGACCGTAAAGGCAGCGCATCAAAACGAAAAGCCCGCGATCGTTGGACCACGGACCGTAAACACTTGTCAGAAGGCAAAAAAGAACCGCCGTGGTGGAGGGGAACCACGGCGGTCTTTTACTCGAAACGATGCGGCAGCCCGGAGAGGGGGGATAGGCTGCCGCAATTGTCCGGGATAGGCGGGGGACGGGCCTTGCTCCGGACTCGGCGAAAACTGCCGATGACCTTTATTTGTGTCTCGGATCGTGGCGTTTCAAGGGCACAAAAATTACACTTTTGTAACATAGCCGTGAGCGCCGAGGCAAACAGCAGCAGGACCTATCGGCAGGCAGGCTCTGTCAGCATGTCGCCGCAACACCTGTTGGAAGCCCGCCTTTGCCATGGACCGCGCCGTCCTGCCGCGCTATCCCTGCCGGCATGAAAAAAGGCGACCATCTCTTCCTTATCGACGGCTCCGGCTACATCTTTCGCGCCTATCATGCGCTGCCGCCGCTGACCCGCAAATCCGATGGGCTGCCGGTCGGCGCGGTCTCCGGCTTCTGCAACATGTTGTGGAAGCTGATGCAGGACGCCCGCAACACCGATGTAGGCATCGTGCCGACGCATTTAGCGGTCATTTTCGATTATTCGTCGAAAACCTTCCGCAATGATCTTTACCCGGAATACAAGGCCAACCGCAACGCACCGCCCGAAGACCTGATCCCGCAATTCGGTCTGATCCGCCAGGCAACCGTGGCCTTCAACCTGCCTTGCATCGAGATCGAAGGCTACGAGGCCGACGACCTCATCGCCACCTATGCCAGGCTGGCGTGCGAGGCCGGCGGCGACACCACTATCATCTCCTCTGACAAGGATCTGATGCAGCTGGTCGGACCCACGGTCGGCATGTACGACCCGATGAAGGACCGCCAGATCGGCATCCCCGAAGTCATCGAGAAATGGGGCGTGCCGCCGGAAAAGATGATAGACCTGCAGGCGCTGACCGGCGACTCCGTCGACAATGTGCCGGGCGTACCCGGCATCGGGCCGAAAACGGCGGCGCAGCTTCTGGAACAGTTCGGCGACCTTGACGGGCTGCTCGCCCGGGCCAGCGAGATCAAGCAGGACAAGAGGCGCGAATCCATCATCGCCAATGCCGACAAGGCGCGCATATCGCGCCAGCTGGTGACGCTGAAGAACGACGTGCCGGTGACCGACGGGCTCGACGATTTCGTGCTGCATGCGCCGGATGGGCCGAAGCTGATCGGCTTTCTCAAAACCATGGAATTCACCTCGCTGACCCGCCGTGTGGCCGAGGCGACCAGCACCGAAGCCGGCGATGTGCAGGCTGTCGCAGTCACCGTCGAGCGCGCCGACACCGCGCACGGCCCCGATGTCGGCTCCGGCACACCGGTGCCTGCGGCAACACAGGATGAAGCCAAATCCGAAACCGCCAGGGCCGGGGACGCGCCTTCGCTGCTTGCCGCACTTCGCCTGGAAACGGCCGCCGCGGCCAAAATCGATCCTGCCGCCTATGTCGCCATCCGCGACACGGCAACGCTCAAGACCTGGCTGGCCCAAGCCAAGGAGACCGGAACCGTCGCCTTCGACACCGAAACCACGTCTTCCGATCCGATGCTGGCCGACCTCATCGGTTTCTCCCTGGCGATCGGCCCCGGCCGCGCCGCCTATGTGCCGCTCGCCCACAAGAGCGGCGCTGGCGACCTGCTCGGCGGCGGCACGCTGGAGAACCAGATTCCGGTCCGCGAGGCGCTGGCGCTGCTGAAGCCGTTGCTGGAAGACAAATCGGTGCTCAAGATCGCCCAGGACGCCAAATACGACATCGTCGTCATGAGCCGCCACGGCATCGATATCGCACCCTTCGACGACACGATGTTGATTTCCTATGTGCTCGACGCCGGCACCGGCCACCACACTTTGTCCTCGCTTGCCGACAAATGGCTCGGCCATGCCACGACGCCGCTCAAGGATCTCGCCGGTTCCGGCAGAAGCTCGGTCGGGTTCGAGCAGGTCGACATCGACCGGGCGACCGCCTACGCCGCCGGCCATGCCGACGTAGCGTTGCGGCTATGGCAGGTGCTGAAGCCGCGACTTGCCGCCAAGGGCCTGGTTTCGGTCTATGAGCGGCTGGAACGGCCGCTGGTGCCGGTGCTGGCGCGGATGGAACAGCGCGGCATCTCAGTCGACCGCCAGATCCTGTCGCGGCTCTCCGGCGAGCTGGCGCAAGGCGCCGCACGGCTGGAAGAGGAAATCTACGGCCTTGTCGGCGAGCGCATCAACATCGGGTCGCCAAAGCAACTCGGCGACATCCTGTTCGGCCGCATGGGCCTGCCCGGCGGCTCCAAGACCAAGACCGGGCAATGGTCGACCTCCGCGCAGCTTCTGGAAGACCTCGCCGCCGAAGGCCACGAACTGCCGCGCAAGATCGTCGACTGGCGTCAGCTGACCAAGCTGAAATCGACCTACACCGACGCGCTGCCCGGCTTCATCCATCCCGACACCAGGCGCGTGCACACATCGTATGCGCTGGCCGCAACGACGACGGGCCGGCTGTCCTCCTCCGATCCCAATCTGCAGAACATCCCGGTGCGCACCGCGGAGGGACGCAAGATCAGGACGGCCTTCATCGCCGACAAGGGCCAGAAACTGGTCTCGGCCGACTACAGCCAGATCGAACTGCGCGTGCTTGCCCACGTCGCCGAGATCCCGCAGTTGAAGCAGGCCTTCGCCGATGGCGCCGACATCCACGCCATCACCGCCTCGGAAATGTTCAACGTGCCGGTCGAAGGCATGCCTTCCGAAGTGCGCCGCCGCGCCAAGGCAATCAATTTCGGCATCATCTACGGCATCTCGGCCTTTGGGCTGGCCAACCAGCTGTCGATCCCGCGCGAGGAGGCCGGCGCCTACATCAAGAAATACTTCGAGCGTTTCCCCGGCATCCGCGACTATATCGAGGCAACAAAAGCCTATGCCCGCGAGCATGGCTTCGTCGAAACCATCTTCGGCCGCCGCATCCACTATCCTGAGATCCGGTCGTCAAACCCGTCGATCCGTGCCTTCAACGAGCGCGCCTCGATCAACGCCAGGCTGCAAGGCACCGCTGCCGATATCATCCGCCGCGCCATGGTGCATATGGACGAGGCGCTGGAAAAGGCCGGCCTGTCCGCCCGCATGCTCTTGCAGGTGCATGACGAATTGATCTTCGAGACGGTTGAAGCGGAAGTCGAGGCGACGATCCCCGTGGTGCGCAGGGTGATGGAGAACGCGCCGATGCCGGCCATCTCGATGTCGGTGCCGCTGCATGTCGATGCCCGCGCAGCGAACAACTGGGACGAGGCGCATTGAAGGTGCGATGATTGTCTTTGTCACCGGAGACCTGCTGGCCGCCCAGGAAAGCTATATCGCTCAAGGCGTGGCAGAGGGCAATCAAGAGGGCCTTGGCACCGGACTTGCGCTGAAGATTTCGAAAAAGTGGCCGAATGTGCAGGCTGCGTTCAAGAAATATGCTCGGACCGGCAGGTTTATTGGGGGTCATATCTGGACATTGGAGCCAGACGGCAATCAGCCGGGCTTCAGGTAGTGTGCTGAGAGTTCTGCAAATTCGCTGAGAGGGGGCGGTCATGGCAGGCTGGTGATTGTTCACGTCACTGATTCCCGCGA
>NZ_JAMYUO010000028.1:0-92085 GCF_040323125.1 Mesorhizobium sp. M0062 | reverse complement strand
GTCGATCGGCGTCGAGCATCCGGACGATCTTATCGCCGACCTGACGCAGGCGCTGGCAGCGGTCTGACTGCTGACGAAGGTCGGCGGGACAGCACCCCCCTCTGTCCTGCCGGACATCTCCCCCTCAAGGGGGGAGATCAGCAGCTCTGACCATAGCGCCCTGTCTGCAACGCTGGAGATTGGCGAAGGGCGACGTGACATCCAATCTCCCCCCTTGAGGGGGAGATGTCCGGCAGGACAGAGGGGGGTGTGACGGAACTCGGCCTATCCCTTGTCGGTACTCAGCTCTTGTCGCGGATCTGCGTCATCGTCCGCGTCGGCGTGATCGCCTCGGGGTCGAGCCTGATTTCGACGATCGCCGGCTTGCCGCTGGCGCGGGCACGCTCGAAGGCAGGGGCAAAATCTGCCGTGTTCTCGACCGTCTCGCCGTGGCCGCCATAGGCGCGGGCAAGAGCGGCAAAGTCAGGGTTCTTCAGATCGGTGGCGACGACGCGGCCGGGATAGTCGCGCTCCTGGTGCATGCGGATGGTGCCGTAGATGCCGTTGTTGACGACGATGACGATGATCGGCAGGTCGTATTGCACGGCGGTGGCGAATTCCTGTCCGTTCATCAGGAAGCAGCCGTCGCCGGCAAAGGCGATCACGGTGCGGTCGGGATGGAGCGCCTTGGCGGCGACCGCGGCCGGCGTGCCATAACCCATCGAACCGGAGGTCGGCGCGCCCTGCGTGGCGAAGCGGCGAAAGCGGTGGAAGCGGTGCACCCAGGTGGCGTAATTGCCGGCGCCGTTGGTGAAAATGGCGTCGTCGGGCAGAACCTTTTCCAGGTAATTCATGATCGGTCCCATCTGGACCGGGCCGGGGCCGGTCTCGGGCGGCGTCGACCAGTCGAGGTAGGCGGCATGGTGCTTTGGCGTCTCATCCGCCCAGGCTGGCGCGGAGGCTGGCTTGCGCTTGGCGAAGGCTTCGACGAAGGCCGATGGCGAGGCGTTGATCGCCAGCGTCGGCCGGTAGACACGGCCGAGTTCACCGGCGTCGGCATGGACATGGACCAGCGTCTGGTCGGGATAGGGGCTTTTCAGCAACGTGTAGTCGGAGGACGGCATCTCGCCCATGCGGCCGCCGATCAGCAGCACCAGGTCGGCCTGCTTGATGGCGGTGGCCAGCTTCGGGTTGATGCCGATGCCGACATCACCGGCATAGTTCGGGTGCAGATGGTCGAACAGCATCTGGCGGCGGAAGGAGCAGCCGACCGGCAGCGACCAGGCCTCGGCAATGGTGCGCATGCGAGCCACCGCTTCCTCGTCCCAGCGTGTGCCGCCGAGGATGACGAAAGGGCGTTTGGCCTTGCCGAGCAGTTTCTCCAGCGCGTCGAGTTCGGCTTCGCCGGGGCGGGTTTCGACCGGCGTGTGCGGCAAGGCCGCAGGCGCGTCGACCAGGCTGGTCAGCATGTCTTCCGGCAGCGAGATGACGACGGGGCCGGGGCGGCCCGATGTCGCGACGGCGAAGGCGCGGGTGACGAGTTCGGGGATGCGCGCGGCATCGTCGATCTCCACCACCCATTTGGCGATGTCGCCGAAGAAGCGCTTGTAGTCGACCTCCTGGAAAGCCTCGCGCTCCTTGGCGTGGCTGGCGACCTGGCCGATGAACAGGATGACGGGTATCGAATCCTGCATGGCAATGTGAATGCCGGCCGATGCATTGGTGGCGCCGGGGCCGCGGGTGACGAAGCAGATCCCGGGCTTGCCGGTCAGCCGCCCCTGGCAGTCGGCCATCATGGCGGCGCCGCCTTCCTGTCGGCAGACAATGGTGCGGATGGGCGAGTCATGCAATGCGTCGAGCACCGCGAGATAGGATTCGCCGGGCACGCAGAAGATGCGGTCGGTGCCGTTCGCCTCGAGTGCGTCGACAATCAGTTGTCCACCGGTCTTCATCGTCCAGACTTCTCCAGTTCGGCAAGGATTTCTTGCGTGTGTTCGCCAAGGCGCGGCGAGGGACGCTCATAGACCAGCGGTGTGCCGGACATCACCATCGGCGCGCGTACCGAGGGCAGACGATTGCCATGGCCATCGTCGAGGTCGAGGCGCATGCCGCGTGCGATCGTCTGCGGGTCGGCAAACATCTGGCCGATGTCGTTGATCGGGCTCGCCGGCACGCTTGCCGCTTCGAGCTTGGCCAGCAATGGGTCGCGATCCCAATTCTTCAGCGTCTCGATCATCTGCTCGCGCAACTTCACCCGGTTGGCCACGCGGGCCGGATTGGTGGCGAAATCGGGATTCGCTGAGAGATGGTCGAGCCCGACGGCGGCGCAGAATTTGGCGAACTGGCCGTCATTGCCGACCGCCAGGATGATGTGGCCGTCCCTGACCGGGACAACCTCATAGGGCGCAATGTTCATATGCGCATTGCCCATCTGCACCGGCGCCTTGCCGGAGACGAGATAGTTGAGGTTCTGGTTGCCGAGTGCGGAAATCTGCGTGTCGAACAGGGCCATGTCGATATGCTGGCCTTCGCCGGTCTTTTCGGCATGGCGAAGCGCTGCCTGGATGGCGATCACCGAATAGAGGCCGGTGAAGATGTCCGATATGGCGACGCCGGCCTTTTGCGGCTCGCGCCCGACCTCGCCGGTGATCGACATCATGCCGGCCATGGCCTGGATGATGAAATCATAGCCGGCGCGTGGGGCGTAAGGCCCGTCCTGGCCGAAGCCGGTGATCGAGCAGTAGACGAGCTTTGGATTGATCGCCTTCAGGCTCTCGTAATCGAGCCCGTATTTCTTCAGGCCGCCGAGCTTGAAATTCTCGATCAGAATGTCGGCCGTGGCAACCAGCCGGCGCACCGTCTCGGCCCCTTCCGATGTCGAGAAATCGACGGCGATGGAACGCTTGCCGCGATTGCAGGAATGGTAATAGGCGGCCGACAGGTTCTCGCCATCATGGCTCATGACGAAGGGCGGACCCCATTTGCGGGTATCGTCGCCGCCGTCGGGGCTCTCGACCTTGATGACATCGGCGCCGAGATCGGCCAGCAATTGTCCTGCCCAGGGGCCGGCCAGGATGCGGGCGAGTTCGACGACGCGGACGCCTTTCAGCGGAGGTTCAGCCATAAATCACCAAAAACGGGTCGGAACCGCAGCCTCTATCAACCCGGGATGCCGCTGTCACGGGCCTTGCGGTAGGCCAGCGATGTCACTCTTTGAGCACGCTATCGGCCCAGGCAGCGAAATCGTCCATAACGGTGTCGCGGTTCACCTCGTTCAGGCTTTCGTGGCGGGTGTCGGCGTAAACCTTTGAAACCAGATTCGAAAAGCCCATCGCGCGCATCCGCTTGGTGAGATGATCGATGCCTTTGCCATAGTCGGAGGCCGGATCCTTCTCGCCGCCGACGATGCTGACGGGCAGGTCGCGCCTGATGCCGGCAAAGCCCGCATCCTTGCCGCCTTTCTGCGCCATCTCCACGACATCGCGCCACATCGAGATCGAGGCATCCCAGCCGCACAGCGGGTCGGCAATGTACTTGGCCACTTCAGCCTCGTCGCGCGACAGCCAGTCGAACGGCGTCTTGTGGTTGGGCACCGCCTTGCCCCAGGCCTGGAAGGTCAGTTTGGGCAAGACGCGTGAGGGAACATCGGAGCCGAGCCTGAAGCGCTCATAAGCGAGGATGGCGAGTGCAAGCTGACCAAGCAGGCCTTGTGAGAAATTGCCGTTCCAGATCGCCGCGGCGTGGACGCGCGGCGAGTGCGCCAGCAGGTAGTTGAGCGCCACCGACGCACCCATCGAATGGCCGAACAGGATGACCGGCAGGCCGGGCTGCTCCTTCGCAATCAAATCGTGGACTGCGTCGACATCGGAGATCACCTTGGCCGGGCCGCTTGTGCCGGCGAATCTGCCGAGCGGGGCATCGGGCGCCTTGGTCGCGCCATGGCCGCGATGGTCGTGGACGTAGACATGAAAGCCGCGGGTGCTGAGGTAATCGGCGAAGCGGGCATAGCGCGCGGCGCGTTCGGCCAGGCCGTGATTGACCTGGACTACCGCGCGTGGAGAGCCCCCCGCGTGCTTCACATAGAGATTGAGCGTGGCCCCGGTCGGTGAGGCCAGCGTCGTCTGCTTGTCAAATGCCATGTCTCGCTCCCTTGGCGACTGTTGGGCGACGGCGTGACCGACGTCAAGGGGAGGTCGAAATCAGCCGGCGTCACTATTGACAGTGTGCTGTCAATTTGGCTATATGACAGCATGCTGTCAATTGGATCGGAGCATGACCATGAAAACCGTTTCGCGCCGCGCGTTTCTGCTGGCGAGCCTTTCATCCGCAATGCTCCTGCCCGGCATTGCTTCCAGCCAAACCAGGGAGATGACCATGAAGACCATTGCCGGCCCGCAGGGCCAGCTTGCCGGCTACGACATCAAATCCGGCGGCGGCCTGCCGATCCTGTTCGCGCATGGCGATTGCAGCCGCGCCACACAGTGGAACCGGGTGATGCAGCTCACCGCAGGTGGCCGTGAGGCGGTCGCCTTCGATTTTCGCGGCCATGGCGCATCGGCGCCTGCAGCTGATGCCGACTACGGCTATGACGGCCGTGCCGACGATATTGGTGCGGTGGCCGATGCGTTCGGCCTGAAGCGGTTTGTCCTCGTTGCACATAGCGGCGGCAGTGGGGCCGCGCTCGCCTATGCCGCCGGCCATCCCGACCGTGTTGCCGGCATCCTGCTGGTCGATCCGGCGACCGATCCGCGCGCCCTGCCCAAAGAGATTCGCGACGGGTTCGTGCACGATCTGGCGGGGCCAAACGGCGGCGACGTCCTGAGCGCTTATTACATCTCGATCGCCGGCTCCAACCCAGATGTCCGCAAACAGGTCATCGCCGATGCGGCGGTGGTCGATCCGGCGGCTCGGGCAGGCGTCGGCAAGGCGCTGGCGGAATGGAATCCCGAGCCGACGCTCGACGCCTATCGTGGGCCGATCTTCGTGCTGGCCACGGAGGCCAATGACAATGCGGCGGCTCTGTTTCGGCTGCGCAGCCGAATTGGCCACAGAACCGTCGCCGGTTCCGGCCATTGGGTGATGCTTGACAAGCCGGAGGCGGTGGCTGAAGCCGTCAACACTTTCGTTTCCACCATCGAGGCCGGCCAGAAATGACAAGCAGGACCGAAGCCGGAGATGTGCTCACCGAACTGGTGCTTGCCGTGTTCCGGCTGAATGGCGGGTTTCTCGACGCGGCCGACCGGCTGGCGGAGCCTGCCGGGTTGACGGCGGCGCGCTGGCAGGTTCTGGGCGCGGTGCTGAAGGAGCCGAAATCGGTGGCCGACATTGCCCGCGACATGGGGCTTGCGCGCCAGAGCGTGCAGCGCCTGGCCGATATTCTGGCCGCCGAAGGGCTTGCCGCCTATGCGGACAACCCGGCGCACCGCCGCGCCAAGCTCCTGGCGATGACCGATGCCGGCCGGGCCGCGATCAGGGATATCGGCACGCGCCAGCATGTCTGGGCCAACCGCATCAGCGAGGGCATCGGGCCTCGCGTGCTTGAGACCGCGCTTGATCTGCTGCGTATGTTGACGAAGCGGGTCGAGGAGGGCGGGGTCTGATCGACCGAGCGATTGTTTTTTGCGGCGGACGAAAGAAATCGTAATTCTGACATGTCACACGTTTCTAGCTTGCGCTATGAAACGCTAGGAGTGCTGGAATGCGGATATCGGCGATATGGGGTGCGGTGTTGGTGGCGCTGGCCGGTGTCGGCCTAGCGCGCGCCGATGTGAAGATGAGCGGCTCCTTCGTGGCCGATGCTGCCTGTCCAGCAACGCAGGCAATCAAGAGCGGCAAGAACCCCGGCAATATCGCGACAACGGCTGGACAGAGCTACGACCTCCTGGCCGGCAACAAGGATGCGCCGACGCATTACCTCATCCGCGTGCCGGGCGCCGATCCTGAGCGTCGCTGGGTCAAGATCAGCTGCGGTCATGTCACCGGCGGCAGCGCAGCCGCCCTGCCGGCCGCGCCCGCCGATCAGGGCAAGCCTGCGGCGCCGGCTTCAGGAAAACCCGAATATGTTTTCGCGCTGAGCTGGCAGCCGGCCTTCTGCGAAACCAAGTCGAGCAAGCCCGAATGCCAGGCGCAGACGGCGGGCGGCTTCGACGCGTCGCATTTCACGTTGCATGGGCTCTGGCCGCAGCCGAACGGCAATTTCTATTGCCAGGTGCCGGCGAGCGACAAGGCCAATGACAATCCGGCCCATTGGGCAGACCTGCCGCCGGTCGATCTCGATGCCGCTACGCGCGCCGAGCTCGACCAGGTTATGCCGGGCACCGCCTCCAAGCTCGAACGGCATGAATGGATCAAGCACGGCACCTGCTACGGCAAGAGCCAGCAGGAGTATTTTGCCGAGGCGCTGAACCTGATGCGGGCGGTGAATGCCTCGCCGGTGCGCGAGCTCTTCACCAGGAACGTCGGCAAGCAGCTGACTTCGGACCAGATCCGCAGCACCTTCGACAGCGCCTTCGGCGCCGGGGCGGGCGCGCGGGTGCGTGTCTCCTGCCTGGTCGATCCGTCGAGCGGCAGGCGGCTGATCGGCGAGCTGACGCTCGGCCTGACCGGCCCGATCGGCCCCGACAGTTCGCTGGGCACTCTCATGCTCGCCTCTGCGCCGACGACCAAGGCGGGCTGTCCGAAGGGTTCAGTCGATGCGGCCGGGTTCCAGTAGGATATCCGTCTGTCGCTTGGCAGTGACGCGGTGATATGGTCTGGATGTGTTTCATTCGGCGGGGGTGGCGATGAGTGGCATGACATCAGGCGCGCTGGCGCGGCTGGCTTTCTGGGCCAGGGGGATGACCGCCATAAAAGACGGCCGCATGGAATGGCCGGGCTTTTCCTATACCGATGCCGAGTGGGCGCGCATGCGCGTGCTTGCCGCGCCGATCGGGGCAGGCCGCTACCAGCTGTTCACTTGGGTCAATGCCGCGATCTTCATCGCCATTGCCGCGCTCGGCATCGGCTGTGTCTTCCTGCCGCTGGCGACACTTTTGTTTCCGGTGCCGGCCGAGACCAGCGCGCTCAAATTCTCGGCTCTGCTGGCGGCGTGTGCCTTCCTCATAATCGGGCTCGGCTTGCCGATCTCCATGCGCCTGTCGAGCGCGTTGGCCATCTCCCGGGAGATGCGCGCCGGTCTTGTCGGCGAAGCCGGTGACGAAGCGCTGGCAGCAAAAGTGTCTTGGCAGATCAACCGCATCATGCTGGTCATGTGCGGCCTGCTGGTGCCCGGCATTCTGTTGTTCATAGCTTATGACATCGACGCCAGTCCGATCATCACCACGCTGAAATGGCTGGCCATCGCGCTGATAGCCGTTTCAGTTGCGGTCGGCGCGTTGCAGCAGCGCAAGCGGAGCTGACAACCTTATCCGCTGACGCCACGTGTGGACAATGTCCAGGCACTGAGGTCTTCAGCATCGTCATGCGCTTCGCCGACGACGCGGTCACGCCCGGTGGATTTGGCCCTGTAGAGACGCTCGTCGGCAAGGGCGAAGAGATCGGCAAGCGAGGCTACGGTCTCGTCGACAGTGGCGATGCCGGCGCTGACGCTGATGTCGAACCGGTTTACGCACGCCTTGACGGCCTGGCGGAGGTTTTCTCCGAGCAACCTGGCGACCGCATGCGGCTGCGAGCAAAGGATGGCGAACTCCTCGCCGCCGATCCTGAAAACCTGATCGTGTGCGCCGGCCGCCTGGGTCAGCACCTGGGCGATCGATCTCAGCACCCTGTCGCCCTCGGCATGGCCGAAGCGATCGTTGATCGACTTGAAATGGTCGACGTCGACGATCAGCAGGCTGAGCGGTTGGGCCGTGCGCAGGCTGACAGCGACCAGACGTTCGCCGTCGCTGTCAAAGCGTCCCCTGTGCAACAGGCCGGTGAGGCCGTCGCGGCCGACATGTTCGACCAGGGCTTCGTAGCGCTCGCGATAGGTCAAGGTGTCGAAGACGTCGGACAACCCACGTGGTGCCACGACCTGACGCGTTTCGAACCATCTGAGGTAGGCGACAAGCATGGCGCTGTAGGCAAAAGCGGCACCCATCTTGGCGAACCAGCCGCCGAAGAAGACCGCAATCGGCGCGCCAGCGACGAAATGCAGGGCGCTGAAAAATCCGGCCTGGTCGAAGGTGAGCACGCAGGCGACGCAAATCAGGATGCGGGAGAACGGCGCCCTGCGTAGATAACGCCCGAGCTTTTCGTAAAGCAGGATGATCAGGATGGCGTCGATGAAGAGCAGCGTCGTGCCCCACACCATCAGCCAGCCCAACTGGTCGATGAAACCGATATCGGGAAGCTTGCCGTCGGAAAAGGCTGAAATATCGTGCAGGCGCAGGATCAGGACCAGCCCGATCATCAAGGCGTTGCCGAGCAAAAGGCCATAGATCGGCTGGCGCACCGTGGCCGCATCTTCCTTCATGTAGAGGAGAAGCAGCATCACCAGCTTGCCGGAAAACAGCACCGCCGAGCCTGGCGAGACCATGCCGAAGGGCAGGGCGACATAGAAGACGCTGGCGAGATAGGTTTCGAGGAAATGCATGGCGCCCAGCGCGCAGACGAAGACGCCCAGGCCGATGCGATCCCTGAAGCGAAACAGCGTGACCATGACGCTGAAGTAGACGACCGCTTCGGCAAGGAGCAGGAAACTGTTCAGCACTACCTTCGGTCCGATCTTTACTTTCGATCGCGACAGGCCAGCGATCGATCCTGTTTTGACGCTGAAGGGTTAACCGGGGATTTCAACGCTGCCTACAACCGGCGGAAAACTTAACGTGCGGTGTACACCCGGCTTGAAATGGCAAAAGCGATTGCCGTTCGGCCCGGCATCGCCTACATAGCGGCCAACCTCCATTCAATCCGACATTTTCGGTCAATCATCAAGGAAAGCGCGCGTGGCACGCCAGTTCATCTATCACATGGCCGGCCTCAACAAGGCCTATGGCACCAAGAAGGTGCTTGAGAATGTCCATCTCTCCTTCTATCCCGACGCCAAGATCGGCATCCTCGGCCCCAACGGCTCGGGCAAGTCGACGATCCTCAAGATCATGGCCGGGCTCGACAAGGAGTGGAACGGCGAAGCTTGGCTCGCCGAAGGCGCCACCGTCGGCTATCTCGCGCAGGAGCCGGCGCTCGATGCCAACAAGACGGTGTTCGAGAACATCATGGAAGGTGTCGCCGCCAAGACCGCCATCATCGAGCGCTACAACGAATTGATGATGAACTACTCCGACGAGACGGCCGATGAGTCCGCCAAGCTCCAGGACGAGATGGACCGGCTCAATTTGTGGGATCTCGAACAGCAGGTCGAGATGGCGATGGAAGCGCTGGGCTGCCCGCCCAAGGATTCCGAGGTCACCAAGCTTTCGGGCGGTGAGCGCCGCCGCGTCGCGCTTTGCCAGCTGCTGCTGCGTCAGCCCGACCTCTTGCTGCTCGACGAACCGACCAACCATCTCGACGCCGAAACCACGGCGTGGCTCGAAAAGCATCTGCGCGCCTATCCGGGCGCCGTGATGATCATCACCCACGATCGCTACTTCCTCGACAATGTCACGGGATGGATTCTCGAGCTCGATCGCGGCCGCGGCATCCCCTATGAGGGCAACTACACCAAATACCTCGAAGCCAAGGCCAAGCGCCTCAAGCAGGAAGGTCGCGAGGACGACGCCCGCCAGCGCGCCATCGGTCGCGAACGCGAGTGGATCCAGTCCAGCCCGAAAGCTCGCCAGACCAAGTCCAAGGCGCGTATCCAGGCGTTCCAGGACCTGCTGGATGCAGCCGACAAGCGGCGTCCGAGCGATACGCAGATCGTCATTCCGCATGGCGAACGGCTCGGCAATGTGGTGATCGAGGCGGAAGGCCTGTCGAAGGGCTTTGGCGACACGCTGTTGATCGAGGGTCTGGAATTCAAGCTGCCGCCAGGCGGCATTGTCGGTGTCATCGGCCCGAACGGCGCCGGCAAGACGACGCTGTTCCGCATGATCACCGGCCAGGAAAAGCCGGATGCCGGCTCTGTCCGCATCGGCGAAACGGTGAAGCTCGGCTATGTCGATCAGAGCCGCGATGCGCTCGATCCGTCAAAGACGGTGTGGGAGGAGATTTCCGGCGGCGCAGAAGTGGTCAAGCTCGGCAAGTTCGAGGCCAACACGCGCGCCTATTGCGCGTCGTTCAATTTCCGGGGCGGCGACCAGCAGCAAAAGGTCGGCAACCTCTCCGGCGGCCAGCGCAACCGCGTCCATTTGGCCAAGATGCTGAAGACCGGCGGCAATGTGCTGCTGCTCGACGAACCGACCAACGACCTCGACACGGAAACGCTGGCGGCGCTCGAAGACGCGCTGGAAAATTTCGGTGGCTGCGCCGTCATCATCTCGCACGATCGTATGTTCCTCGACCGTCTGGCCACCCACATCCTCGCCTTCGAGGGCGACAGCCATGTCGAATGGTTCGAGGGCAATTTCGAGGATTACGAGCAGGACAAGATCCGCCGGCTCGGCCCCGAGGCCGTCAACCCGCACCGCATGACCTACAAGAGGCTGACGCGGTAAGGATAGATATGCGGGGGTAGGTTTTGATGGCTATTGTAAAGGAGAAGCTGGCCCATTTGTGGGAGAGAGATCCCAATGACTTTTATGTAGAGCCTTATGAGTGCTCGAGAAGTCTGTTCCGCTTGGAAGCGTTTGAGGGTCTTATTTGGGATCCAGCATGTGGCTTGGGTCGAATTGTCGTTGAAGCAAGAGCTGCAGGTTTTGTAGCAATCGGAAGCGATATTATAAAACGATCGGAGCTCTGTGAGCTTCGATCTGATTTTCTATCGCGCAGCTTTCGACCGGAATTTTCCAACATCGTAATGAATCCACCGTTTGGCCTGGCAGAAGAATTTGTTCGTGAAGCAATAGATATTGTACCTAATGGCGGAAAAGTTGCAGCAATATTGCCGCTGGTATGGCTGTCGGGTTTTTCTACGAAACGGGATTGGTTGCCGTTGTCTCCTCTGAAAACTGTCTATCCAATTTCCCCCCGACCCTCGATGCCTCCAGGCAGAGTCATAGAAGCCGGAATACGACCTGGTAACGGTACCAAAGATTTCTCTTGGCTAGTCTGGCAGAAAGGCTATTCTTCGCCTCCCACTGTTGTATTTATGAATACAAACGAGGGTCGGAAAAGTAAGAAAAATCTGGGAGGGCGGAGTGCGAGCACCAAACAGCGGTCGGGCGTTGAATGACGCCGATGCAGCGCTAGTAAAAGGTATGATCAATCGGAATGACCGACAACATGATATCGCAGCTGTTTTTGCTGTGAACGGTGGGCGAATAGGCGAGACCTCGACGGGTGCGCATTTTGCTCATGTAAACGCTGCGACAGCGGGGCTGCCTCCTAGTGCGCCCTACCTAGTTGTCGATGCAAAGCTGCGTTCGCGTGCAAAAGTCCTTCAGCAAGAGATACATCGGGGGACGATATCGCCGGCAGGAAAAGCCACAATTGACGAAATTGTGGCTGCCTTTGACGCCAGTCATGGGTGGCGAAAGGGAAAGTAGTTAAGGTCGATACGGTGGACTGGTCCGTCAGGCGTCAAGTTCTGTAGTGATAGCCGAAAATGAGAACAGGCGGCCATTGGCCGCCTGCCAATGCAGTTTAGAGTGTATTCCTGATTGCGCTTTCAGCGAAGTCGTAGGCGCTGATCTTCTTGCCTACTTGTTGTGGATCCCAACTCCCCAACTCGATAGCGAGTCTGTAGCTTTTCATGGCATCCGTCAATTTATGCTTTAGAAAGTCCAGAGGATCTGTTCTCCAGGTTAACATTCCGTGGCTGTCGACGTCTATCAAGGAGCGCATTCCGTAAAGGAATGGGATAATAAACCCTTCCGGGCAAGTGTAGTCTACACCACGTTTAAAGAAGGGTGTTTTGGGCTGGCTCTTAAGATATTTTGGATTCTTTTCAGCCGATTTGTCTGCGTCAAAGATTTTTACGGCTGAAATCTTTCCAAAACTGCCACCCGATTTATTGTATGCGTCGGGGAAGCGGCGGTACAGGTCATCATATATTTCCGGCATGCTTGCTCCGATCTTCAGGGCAGACTTAATGCTTTCATTCTCGAGATTGTACTCATATCCACCTTGGACTGTTGTCGACACGGCCTCGTGCTTCAAGAGTTTATTGAAGACCTCTACACACACGGCCTTATTTCGATATATCTGATTTGGGTTCACCCGCATGTCGTCGGGGAGAGAAAGTTTCGACAACGGAATCCAGCAGAGGGCAACCAGTTCGCGAACTTTAATTTCGCCTCCGTCGTTCGATTTCCATTCTACTCTAGTTGCAAGATCCGAAGGAAGAAATTGCTTAAGAGCTTCGTAGAGGCCGAGTTTGTTCGCCTTCGTCTCTTCCGTCAATTGCACATTGTTGTTTCGGGCAGCGCCAATTTCCAAAAGTGACGACTTGAAGTCGTCTACGGCAGCCGGGTCTGACATTCTCACAGGCACCTGAATTTCGACAGGCACCTGGAAATCGAGAAGGTCCTCAATCTCTGTTATGATTTGCCGCCTCTCTGCCCAGACTTTAGCAAAATCCTCCCAATCTCTGACGCGCTTTAGTTCGATGTCAGTCATCCCAGATTCTCGAAGTATGTGTCGTCCAATCGCGAGCGCATTGTGGCCTCCATCCAGGAGGCCTTCCGTCTCGGTGTCGATAAAGGTTAGCTGATATCTTTGACGTTCGAGCGTGCGGTAGGAAGAAGAGGCCAACAAGATTCCTTTTGTCTTGGCGGGAAACAACTCCGCTGATTCGCGAAGGCTCGTTTCTATATCTTCTGTGACCGCTCCCTTTTTTGCAGAGCGCGGATTTGCAGAGAGATCTGCAACGTCGATTAAGTGAATAAAGGATTTTGGTGACAGCAAGCCGAGTATTTTACGCACAGGACCAAACTCCTGCTCGCTACCCTGCTCAATTTTTAAGATAAGTTGCTTAGTCATTGTGTCCTCACAAAATGAGGACCAGTTCGGACAAAATCCGAGCCATTCCGGCGCATATTTTACCAAAACCAGTCCAGGTTCAGCCTGCGCCTATCCAGACGCAAAGAAAAATATACGCTGGTTTTTTTTACTTGCAAGGCCAGAAATCGGGGGCATGTATCGGCTGGGTTCTCGTGGCCGTTTGACTGGATGCGCGCTGAGCCTGCGTTATGAGGAGCTCAAATGGCCGATTGGTCAGCCGCCCAATATCTGAAATTCGAGGATGAGCGCACACGGCCGGCGCGCGATCTTGTTGCGCAGGTGCCGGTGGATTTCCCGCGCCGGGTGGTCGACATCGGCTGCGGCCCGGGTAATTCGACCGAGCTGCTGGTCGAGCGCTGGCCGGATGCTGATATCAGCGGCTTCGACACCTCTCCCGACATGATCGAGAAGGCGAAGGCGCGCCTGCCCAGCGTCAATTTCGACCTCGCCGATGCCTCGACATGGCGACCGGCCGAGCCGGTCAACGTCATCTTCGCCAACGCGGTATTCCAGTGGCTGCCCACCCACCCGGTAGTGTTTCAGCGGCTGATGGGCTTTCTCGCCCCCGGTGGCGCGCTCGCCGTCCAGATGCCCGACAATATGCTTGAGCCGTCGCATCAGGTGATGCGCGAGACGGCCGCCGAAATGCCGTTCGCCGCCAAGATGGCAGGTGCTGCGCGCGGACCGCTGCCGGCGGTGTCGTTCTATTATGATCTCTTGTCGCCGCTCTCCGACCGGGTGGATATCTGGCATACGGCCTACAATCATCCGCTGACCGACGCCGAGGCGATCGTCGAATGGGTGAAGTCGACGGGGCTGAAGCCTTTCCTCGATCCGCTGGACGCCGACGAGCGCAAGATCTTCCTCGACAGCTACACGGCCAAAATTGCCAAGGCCTATCCGAAGACCGCAAACGGCAAGGTGCTGCTGCGCTTCCCGCGCATTTTCATCGTCGCCAAGCGGGCCGGCTAGCACTCCCGATGACATCCGGCCACAGCCTATGGTTTAAGCCGGCGTAAACCGGTGGGGTGAGAAAAGTGTTGTGTCGCGCCCCCTGGTCGTTCACATGAGAACGACAACGCCTGCGCATGGACGGACTGGATATGCATCGCGTCATCATCAGCGGCATCGGCGTTGAAATCCCTGAAGCCAAGATCACCAATGAAGAACTGGTCGCCAGTTTCAACGCTTGGGTCGACACGGAGAATGCGCGCCGGCAAGGCACGGATGAGACGCTGCTGCAGAAATCCGACAGCGCCTTCATCGTCCATGCCTCAGGCGTCCAGACCCGGCATGTCATCGAGCGCGAAGGCATTCTCGATCCGACCCGCATGGCGCCGCGCATTCCGGCGCGGCCCGATGATGCGCTGTCGCTGCAGGCCGAGTTTGGAGTGGCCGCGGCCCGGAAGGCGCTCGACCATGCCGGCCTGAAGCCGTCCGACATCGACCTGGTGATCTGCTCGGCCTCGCACCAGCAACGGCCCTATCCGGCGATCGCTATCGAAATGCAGGAGGCGCTGGGCACCAAGGGCGCCGGCTTCGACATGGGGCTTGGTTGTTCATCGGCCGCGGCCGCCTTGCACATTGCGGCCAATCTCGTGCGGGCGGGTGCGCACAAGCGCGTGCTGGTGGTCACGCCGGAGATCATCACCGGCCATCTCAATTTCCGCGACCGGCAGACGCATTTCATCTTCGGCGATGCATCGGTGGCGATGGTGGTCGAGGGGCTGGGCGAGGGCGAGAGGCGGCCGGGGCGTTTCGAGGTGCTGGACACGCGCACCTGGACGCAGATGTCGAACAATATCCGCACCAATCTGGGCTATCACACCCGCACCGCCCAGGACGATCCTTACATGATCAACCTCGAAGGCAATCTGATCAAACAGGTCGGCAACAAGGTGTTCAAGGAAGTCACCGTCGCCGGCCACAAATTCATTGTCGAATTCCTCGCCGAGCACGGGCTGACGCCGCAAGCCATCAGGCGATTCTGGCTGCATCAGGCCAATGCGCGAATGAACGCCATGATCCTGAAACTGGCCTTCGGCCACGAGGTCGACCATGACCGCGCGCCGATGGTGCTGGAGCGGCTCGGCAACACCGCCGGCGCTGGCGCCATCATCGCGCTGTCGGAAAACCACGCCGACATGAAGCCCGGCGATTTCGGCGTGCTGTGCGCCTTCGGCGCCGGCTATTCGATCGGCGGCGCGCTTTTGCGGATGCTGTAATCAGGCCGGCATGAACGGCACCAGCATCGGTACGCTGCGGGCATAATCGTCATAGGCGTTGCCGAGTTCTCCGCGCAGAAAGCGTTCCTCCAGCCTTGCCTTCATGACGATGCCGATGGTGAGAAGAATCGCGCCGGCGATGCCCCAGACCGTGCCTTTGGCCGCCATTGTGGCAAGCATCGCCAGAAGCAGTCCGGTATAGATCGGGTGGCGGACCATTCTGTAGGGACCGGTGTCGACGACACGGTGCTCGGCCTTGGCCGTCACCGAAGCCGACCAGAGACGGCCGAGATGCAACCGCGCCCACCAGGCGAACAACAGGCCAACGGCAACAAGCCCTGCGCAGATCCACGCTTCGGCAAGGGTCGGAAACCAGAATCGCAGCCGGCCGGCATAGCCATGCGCGGGAATGAACAGCAGCACCGCGCCGATCAACCACAAAGCGCGATAGCGAAGCTCCTCCTGGATGCCGGCACGCTTTTACGCCGGGTCGGCCCAGAAGGCGGCTAGAAACCAGGACACGACCCAGATCAGCCAAAGCAGCGCGATTGCAGTCCCGGGACGCATGGAAACCTCCGCAGACTTGTCTCACCATGAGGCCGGTGCAGCACGGCGGCAATGCGGCGCAGTACGATAGGATATGCGATCCGCGGTAAGAAGATCGTGATCGGCTGCCATCAGCCCGCTTGATCGGATCATCATTGCTTTGGACTGGACCGGGCTCATGGCTATCGCTAATGCGACCTTGCACAAGGAGTAAGCCATGCTGGATCTTTTCCCTGAGGCTCCGATCGAGATCATTTCAGCGCGAAAACTCGTAGCCAGGGTGACGGCGCTCTACGCCGCACCGTCGAATCACTTCCAGACGCGCCCAGTGGAAGGATTGCAACTCGGTTTCGAAGGCATCGACGGCGACTTCCACGCCGGCGCCACCCGTCGTTCGGGCGGTCGCGAACCCTGGTATCCGCGCGGCACCGAAATCCGCAACGAGCGGCAGATATCAATCGTAGCAGCGGATGAACTCGCCGTCGTTGCCGAGCGGATGGGGCTGGCCGAGATCAAGCCGGAATGGATCGGCGCCAATCTGCTGATCGAAGGCGTGCCGCATCTCTCGATGCTACCGTCAGGCACGCTGCTGTTCTTTAGAGGTGGCGTGACGATCAAGGTCGATGCGCAGAACGGGCCTTGCCGGCTTGCTGGACGTTCGATCGCCGAAAACGCCGGGATGGCCGATCGGGAGGCCGGCGCGCTGGCCTTCCCGAAGGCGGCGAAACGGCTGCGCGGCCTCGTTGCCTGGGTCGAGAAACCGGGTCGTATGACAACAGGGGAAGAGATCTCGGTGCGCGTGCCCGAGCAGTGGATTTATCGATCCTAGTACCGGGCTAGGGCACGGGCTGCGCCGCCGGGGCGACGCAGCCGGATTTCAAGACGCGCTCAGGCCGCCTTGCGGTTCTTCTTGGCGCCCTGCGCCTCGACGGAAACGTGGTCCCACTTTTCCCACAGCGCGATGCGGTTGGCGTATTCCTGCTTGATCATCGGCAGGCCGCCATCGCCGAAGAAGACGCGCAGCGGCGGCTCGGCCGCGTCGACGATTTCAAGCATCGCCGGTCCGGTGGCCTCGGGGTCGCCGGCGACCGAGTTGGCGCGGCGTTCCGCCATCTTGGCGCGGGCCGGCGCGTAAGCCTCGATCGCTTTGGAGACCTTGGCCGAGGCGCCGGACCAATCGGTGGAGAAGCCGCCCGGTTCGACAAGCGTCACATGGATGCCGAATTCGGCGACCTCGATGCTGAGCGACTGGCTGAAGGCTTCGAGCGCCCATTTCGAGGCATGGTAAAGGCCGAGCGACGCAAAGGCGTTGACGCCGCCGATCGACGAGATCTGGATGATGTGGCCGGAGCCCTGCGCCCGCATGATCGGCAAAGCCGCCTGGGTGACCCAGAGCGCGCCGAACACATTGGTTTCGATCTGGTCGCGGGCTTCCTGTTCGCTGACTTCCTCGATGGCGCCGAAATGGCCATAGCCGGCATTGTTGATGACGACGTCGAGCCGGCCAAAGCGCTTGTGCGCCTCGGCGATGGCCGCATCGACAGCCTTCTTGTCGGTGACGTCGAGCTTGATCGCGGCGACATTATCGCCGTATTTCGCGACGAGGTCGGCGAGCGTGCCGGCATCGCGCGCGGTTGCGGCGACACGGTCGCCGCGAGCGAGTGCGGCCTCGGCCCAGACTCGGCCAAAGCCTTTCGACGATCCGGTGATGAACCAAACCTTGCTTGTCATGACGTGGAATCCTTGCCCATGCGGGCCGTGAACTGGAAGCGGAGGCTTCTCCGCTTCCGCGATATACGGTGCGTCGAGCGAATTTCCAGAGGCGAGGGGGAATCTTTTTGGTCACGACATCGTGTGGAGCAGGACCTTCGCCGGTCAGGGATAGCGCACCGGGCTCGACCAGGCCGGGTCGTCATGCTTTTGCCAGTAGAGCGCCATCAAGCGCTTTGTGATCCCGCCTATCTTGCCGTCGGCGACAGCAGCGCCGTCGATCACTGTCACCGGCATGATGCCGCCGGCGGTGGAAGTGATGAAGACTTCGTCGGCAGCCTTCAGCGCGGCAACGCTGACGTCGACGGCCGTGGTGGGAAGCGCTGCCTCGGCGCAGAGGTCGAAGACGGTGCGCCTGGTGATGCCGGGCAGCACGCCGACAGCGGGCGTCGACAGCCTGCCGTCCTTGACGCAGAACACGTTGAAGCCGGGGCCTTCGGCGACATTGCCGTTGAAGTCGAGAATCAATGCGGTTTCGGCCCCACGATCATAAGCGTCGTAGAGGCCGCGCACGAGGTCGAGCCAGTGGTAGTTCTTGATCGCCGGATCGATCGAGACCGGCGGAATGCGCACCTTGTCGCTAATGGCGACATGCAGGCCGCGCCGCAACTGCTCGGCATTGGCGACCGAGCCGAAGGGAACTGCGAAGGCCATGAAGCGGTTGACCGCCTGGCGCGGATCGCGGCTGAAGGTCGGCGAGGCGCCGCGCGTGCACAGCATTTCGACATAGGCGGCGCGATGGCCCGACAGCGCCACGCAATTGTGCAGAATCTCGGCCACGCCATCGCGGTCGGACGGGATCGTCATGCGCAGTTTTTGCAAGCCGGCGAAGAAGCGGTCGAGATGCAGGTCGAGTCGGAAGAAGCTCCCGTCCCAGACATGCACGGTGTCGTAGGTGGCGTCGGAATGCAGAAAGCCCCAATCCAGCACCGAGATTTTGGCCTGCGACATCGGCAGATACTGACCATCGAGAAAGGCGACGCCGTCGGGATAGGAATGCGGATCGATATGGCGATCCGACAAAGCCGGCAATGGCACGATGCTACCGGCTGCTGCGCTTCGGTTCATGGCGATTGGTCCCTTCGGCTTGATGCGGCAGAGTCAAGCTAGTGGTCCCCTGCAGGCGGCATAGGGCCACCCAACCATCGCTGTTTGTCCTAGGTAGCACATTCGATATGCCCTATGGTCCGGCCGGCCGGGAGGGGCAAAATGGGCAAATCTTTTCGGACCATCAGCTTTGCAATTTTCGTCGTCTTCGTCACTGGCGATGCCTTCGCGCAATGCGCTCGCGAGGGCGAGGCGCTGTGCCAGAACGGCCAGACCTATCGTTGCGAGAAGACGGGCAGCGAACTGACGCCGATCTTTCAGAACGTGCCTTGCGTGGTCAACGCGACGGGGCTCAACGGGATCTGGACCGGCAGCGGCCATCAAAGTCCGGCCGGGGCTGCCGGCGCCGATTGGGCGATCGCCATGACCATCGGCGATGGCGCCGCGTCGATCGACTATCCGTCGCTCGGCTGCGGCGGACCGTTGACCCAGATTTCTCGCGACGACAGTTCGGCGGAATACCGGGAAAGCATCAGCTACGGCCAGGACAAGTGCATCGACGGTGGCGGCATCACCGTCCGGTTCTTCAAAGGGAACCTGTCCTGGACCTGGGTTGGGCAGGCGGACGGCCAGCCCTACAATGCGGTTGCCGTATTGAAGCGACGGTAGCTGAAATTATTCCTCTTCGTCCTCTGCATCGAGCAGGCGCGTGGCGCGCCAACGGGTCAGCACCATGTTTGTTTGCTCGATGACGAAGAACCGCGCCGAGTCGCGGTCATAGCCCTCGGCCAGCAGCTTTTCATAGTCGGTATGGCCGTGCCTGATATGGGCGATCGTCGCCAGCCAGACCGCGATGCCCGGCGGCAGCGTCTTCATGTGCACGGCGCCGGCCTCGGTGCGGATTTTCTCCATATCGGCATAGGGCGCCAGGGGCAGCAGTGCGGTCAGCGCCTTGGCGATGGCGCGGCGGCGGCCGGTGGGCGCGCTCATTTTTCGTCACGCCCGGCAATGGTCGCCTCGGGAAAGGCGTCGGTCGAGGCGAAATAGGGCTTGATGTCGATCACCGGGGTGCCGTCGAGCACATCGATGGCGTCGATGGCGATGCGGCCGTGGTCGATGTCGACGGCGATCAGCCTGGCGATATGCAGCCCGACTGGGTTCGGCCGGGCAGGGGAGCGCAGCGAGAAAACGCCTTTCGGCTCAGCCGCATGGCGGGGTCTCTGGACAATCAGTGCCCGCGGCGCGTGATGCAGCCAGGACAGGATGACGATGTGGCTGGCCCGCTCCAGCGCAAGCAGGCCGTCGCGATAGGCAGGGTCGATGAGAACCGTGGTCGCCTGTCCGGCCTCGCGCGCCGCGCGCATGTTCTTTGGGCAGGTTTGCCTGGATGTCCATGGCGAGGCGATGCGGCCGATGAACACGATATGGCCATCCGCCGGCATGTCAGCCGGGTCAGTCTGCAGGAGCTTTTCGCCGTCGCGCTTCTCGAACATGGCTTTCGCCCTAGCACAAGTTTCCAGCCGATCGTCAGGGAAAAGCGGTTCTCTCAGGCGGGGATCATGTGTGCGGCATTTTCTTGTCAGGAAGCGACATAGGCCTTGCCATGTCGTCAAAGCTGACATAAACATATGTTTATATCTTTTTCAACGAGAACGCGCCGATGCATGTTTCGCTCGATACGATGGTTGATACGTTGAAGGCTGCGGCCGAATCGAGCCGGCTCCGCATCCTGGCGCTGCTGTCGCGCGGCGATCTCACCGTGTCCGACCTCACCGAGATCCTCAGCCAGTCGCAACCGCGGGTGTCGCGGCATTTGAAGCTGCTGCTGGAGGCCGGGTTGATCGGCCGCTACCAGGAGGGCTCCTGGGCCTTCTTCCGGCTGTCGGATACGGATTCCGCGCGCGACTTCGTGCTGCGGCTGGTCTCCGGCATTCATGGCGCCGATCCGCAGGTCGAGCGCGATCTCGAGCGGTTGGCATCGGTCAAGCGCAAGCGGCAGGACCGTGCCGCCGAGTATTTCTCCGAGAACGCCGCCAGCTGGGATCACATCCGCTCGCTGCATGTGCCGGACCGCGCCGTGGAAGCCGCACTCCTCAAGCTGGTCGGCAAGCGGCCATTCCAGTCGATGCTAGACCTCGGCACCGGTACCGGGCGGCTGCTGGAGATATTTTCGCCGCTCTACCGGCGCGGCGTCGGCATCGACATGTCGCGCGAAATGCTGACGGTGGCGCGGGCCAATCTCGACAAGGCAGGCATCGCCAATGCGCAGGTCCGCCAAGGCGACATTTTCGCGCCGCCGGTCGAGCGCGACGCCTTCGACCTCGTCACCATCCATCAGGTGCTGCACTATCTGGACGATCCGGCACGCGCCATTCGCGAGGCGGCGCGGCTGCTGCGCCCGGCGGGCCGGCTGGTGATCGTCGACTTCGCGCCGCATGCGCTGGAGTTCCTGCGCGACCAGCACGCGCATGTCAGGCTGGGCTTTTCCGACCGGCAGATCTCCGAATGGTTTGCCGAGGCCGGGCTCGATCTCGAGGATGCCCAGGAATTCGAGCCGCGCGGCGGCAACGAAGCCAGGCTGACCGTCAAGCTGTGGCTCGGCCGGGACCGCCGCATGCTGATGGCCGAGCCTTCAAATGACACCCAACCCACCAAAGCGTACCCTATGGGGGAAATCGCCTGATGAACCAGTTCCGCTTTTCCCGCCGTCCCGACATTGGCGACAAGGTCCGCGTCTCCTTCGAGTTCTTCCCGCCGAAGACCGATGAGATGGAAGCCAGGCTCTGGGACACCGTCACCAGGCTGGAGCCGCTGAGGCCGAGATTCGTCTCGGTGACCTATGGCGCCGGCGGTTCGACGCGTGAGCGCACGGCCCGCACGGTCAAGCGCATCCTGAACGAGACGACGCTGACGCCGGCGGCGCACATGACCTGCGTCGACGCTGCCCGCCATGAGGTCGACGCCGTCGTCCGCGAATTCGCCGATATGGGCGTGAAGCGCTTCGTCGCCTTGCGTGGCGATCCGGCGGCCGGCGTCGGCACCGCCTACCGGCCGCATCCCGATGGCTATGCCAATGGCGCCGAACTTGTCGGAGCGCTGAAGGACGCCGGCGATTTCGACATCTCGGTCTCGGCCTATCCCGAAAAGCATCCGGAAAGTCCGGACTTTGCCACCGATTTCGATATGCTGAAGCGCAAGGCCGACAATGGCGCGACGCGGGCGATCACCCAGTTCTTCTTCGACAACGATCTCTACGAGCGTTATGTCGAGAAGGCGCGCCGTGCCGGCATCTACATCCCGATCGTGCCTGGCATCCTGCCGGTGCACAATTTCACCCAGGTCGCCAATTTCTCGGCGCGCTGCGGCGCGCTGGTGCCGGCATGGCTGGCCGAGCGTTTCGAAGGGCTGCACAACGATCCGCAGACGCATGCGCTCGTGGCGTCTGCCGTGGCGGCCGAGCAGGTGCTCGATCTCGTCGAGCGCGGCGTCAGCGACTTCCATTTCTACACCATGAACCGGGCCGACCTGGTGTTTGCCATTTGCCATATGATCGGCATCCGCTCCCACGAAACAGAGGCAGCTGGATCCGCCGCCGCCTGAGCTTCATCGTGGTATGAAATCTGAAATGCAAAAGGCCGGGCGAAACACCCGGCCTTTCGAATTTGTGGGCTATTGCTGCTGTTCTTCCGCTCCGGCGGTTACGGAAGAACACCTATGATAAGGGCGCCAATGAAGGCAAATGCAGCACAGATCATCAATGCGTTGATTGGCCTCGTAAGTCCCATGTCATAGTCTCCTCTTCAAGAGCTATGGGTGGAGTCTAGGGGCATTTGTGCCACAGGCAAGCGGAAAATATGCTGCAATGCGACGCGATTGTGGAATTTGCGACCTGCCACCTGGCGTTAGGCATTGAAACTCTTCGGCAAAACCCGCTGGTAGCCTGTGAATAAATTGTGACGTGGCTGTGACGAAAGCGAGGCATGGCAGCGCTACCAGACCTAAAGCGCGTCGTTGTTCCAAAACCGCTGCGCACTTTTGGTCGACGGGCATTAGCGCCGACCAAACAACCGCCCGTCGATCGTCACCAGGCCAAGCGCGATCAGTGCCATGCCGCAGAACTCGAACAGAGCGAGCCGCTCGCCGAGGAACAGGAGGCCGAGCAGGATGGCGCTGGCCGGGACGATGAGCGTGACCAGCGAGGCGTTGGTGGCGCCGGCCGAGGCGACGAGGTTGAAATAGAGGATGTAGGCGAAGGCGGTGGAGAGCAGCGCCAGCGCCAGCACCGCCGTCCAGACCGGCGGCGAGGCCGAGAACAGGCCGGCCGGGCCATAGGTGAGCAGCACCACCGGGATCATGATGATGGTCGACGCCGTCAATTGTCCGGTGGCGATGACCGGCGAGGGCACGCCCTTGAAGCGGCGGGCAATCATCAGCGCGACGGCGTAAGACAGCGAGGCGCCGATCAGCGCGAATTTCGCCCAGACCGGGCCGCCGAGCCCGGCCAGCAGGCCGGGGCCGATCATGACAGCGGTGCCGGCGATGCCGAGCCCGATGCCGGCAAGCTTGTTCCAGGAGAGCTTTTCGTCCGCTGTCAGCGCGTTGGCGAGGATCAGCGTCCAGAACGGCGTCGTCGCGTTGAGCACCGAGGCGACGCCGGCGCCAAGCGCGGTCTGGCCGGCAAAGATCAGCGAGAACGGGACGACATTGTTGGCGAGCGCCAAAAGGAAAAACAGGCCGGCATGCGGGAAGGCGAGGCGGAAGGACGGACCGCGAATGCCGAGATAGAGCTGCAGTGCAATGGCCGCAATGGCAACGCGAAACAGCACCAGCACCAGCGGGTGCATTTCGGCAACGGCGATGCGGGCAAAGAAGAACGAGCCGCCCCAGATGGCGCCGAGCAGCAGAAGCTGTCCCCAGTCCCTCAGCGTCATCGGTCCGCGCTGCACGGCTGTCGTGGCTATTGCCATCGTGAACGTCCTCCCCGCGGCATCAATGCCAGCCACTCAGGCAGAAGGCATATCGGGTCCGGCGACAAGAGCCACCCGAAACCTGATTGCTGACAACAGTGCTGCCAGGAGGATGCGCCGCTGGGTCAGTGCCCGCCAGACACAGAATTGTTTTCTTTGGCCGCTAGCTTGGATTAATTGTGCGCAGCCGAGAAGTCAGGGGATTCGTCCATGCAGCGATTCGAGAATGCCCGCGAGGCGGCGCTGGCGCTTCGGCCGGACGATCCGGTCTACTGCTTTCGCCCGCAGGTGCTGAAGGCGGATGCCAAACAGTTCATGGGCATGTTTCCCGGCAAGACCGCCTACGCAGTCAAGACCAATGGCGAGCAGATCGTGCTGAAGGCGCTGGTCGAAGCCGGCGTCACCGCCTTCGATGTGGCCTCGCCCGGCGAGTTCGCCGCAGTGCGCGCCGTCTCACCCGACGCCGAGATGCTCTACATGCATCCGGTCAAGGCGCAGTCGGACATCAAGCTTGCGCTGGAAAAATACGCCATCCGGGTCATTTCGCTCGACCATGAGGACGAGATCACCAAGCTGACGCGGGTGGTGCGGGCGCTTGACATCGATCCGGGCTCCATCAGCGTGTTCGTGCGCATCCAGACCAAGGGTTCGGCGGCCTATGAACTGTCGAAGAAATTCGGCGCCGGGCCGGCCTATGCTGTGGAACTCGCCGAGCGACTCAACCGCACCGGCTACAAGGTCGGCCTGTGCTTTCATGTCGGCAGCCAGATCGAGGATCCCGACACCTATGAACGGGCGCTGGCCTCCGCCGATTGGGTGCGCAACCGGCTGACCTTCGACATTGCGGGCCTCGATGTCGGCGGCGGCTTTCCCGCCGAGTACGGCCATGACCCCAATCGCAAGCAGATCGAGATGCCGTCGCTCGGCCAGATCATGTCGCGGCTGTCGGGCGACCTGAGGGAATACCAGTTCGACCAGATCCCGTTGGTGGCCGAGCCCGGCCGGGTGATCGTGGCGCGCTGCCTGTCGCTGATCGTGCGGGTGCTGCTGCGCAAGGGCAAGCGGCTCTACATCAATGACGGCATCTGGGCGTCGCTGTCGGATTCTTGGACCGGCAAGATCACACTGCCGGCCCGCTTCATCCCCGATCCGGCGATCCGCTCGCGCAATGGCGAGGAGAAGAACATCGTGCCGTTCAAGGTCTGCGGCGCGACCTGCGATTCCGTCGACATCCTGTCGCGGCCGTTCTGGCTGCCGGAAACCGTCGACACCGGCGACTGGATCGAGATCGGCCATATCGGCGCCTATTCGCTGTCGCTAAGAACCCGCTTCAACGGCTTTTATCCCGATACCTTCGTCGAGGTGACGACGCCGTTTGACGAAGGCGATGCGCCGCAGGGATTCGCCAGCCTGGAGACGATGGCGGACTAAGCGACCCCGCCACCGGCCTGGATATTCTCGCCGGTCAGCCAGCGGGCCTCGTCGCTGGCCAGGAAGACCGCGACATCGGCAACGTCGCGGGGCGCGCCGATCCTGCCAAATGGAGACATGCCGGCCGCCACGGCGCGATCGCGCTCGGGAAGCAGGTCCGTGTCGGTGAAGCCAGGCGACAGCGCATTCACGGTGATGCCGCGCGGTCCGAGTTCACGCGAGAGCACACGGACGAATTGTTCGACGGCGCCCTTGCTGCCGAGATAGAGCGCCGTTTGCGTGAAGAACATCTTGGTGCCGCCGGTGGAGACCGCGATGATGCGGCCGCCGTTTCGCACACGGCGCGCTGCTTCCTGAAGCACGAAGAACGTGCCCTTGGCATTGGTGCCGAAGACATGGTCGAAATCGGCTTCGGTTGCCTCGGTCAGAGGCTTGATGACGGCGACGCCGACATTGGCAACCACGATGTCGATCGCGCCGAACTCACTCTCAGCCTCGTCAAACAGGCGATGAATATCCGAGACGCTTGATATGTCGGCCTGGACGGCGATCGCCTTTCCTCCCTTGCCGGCGATGGCGGCCACGACCTCGTCAGCGGCTTCGTGGTTGCCGACATAGTTGACGACGACGGCAGCGCCCTTGGAGGCGAGGCCTTCGGCGATGGCTCGCCCAATGCCGCGCGAACTGCCGGTGACGAGTGCGGTTTTGCCTTGCAAGGACTTGGGCATGATACGTCCTTCAATCATTCAGGCCCGTGCCGGATTCATCCGACGGGTCCGCTAGTCGAGAAATAGGGCCATGCAACTGATCAGATAATGGCCTATTATCTGACTAGCTTGTTAATCTAGGGATACACAATGCGCGGTTCTGAATTCGCCGAGCTCAAGGCATTTGCCGCAATCGTGGAAGAGCGTAGTTTCGTCCGCGCCGCCGCCCGGCTGCGTGTTTCCCCGCCGGCGCTCAGCCAGTCGATCCGGCAACTGGAGGCTCGCATCGGCGTCAGGTTGCTGAATCGCACGACGCGTAGTGTTTCACCCACTGGTGCCGGCGAGACGCTGTTTGCGCGCCTTGCCGTTGCGTTCGAAGAGCTAGAGGGCGCCGTAGCGGACATTCATGCCGCGCGTGATCGGCCGGCGGGTTCGCTACGAATAAACGTGCCGCGTGTTGCCGCGGTGCGGTTCATCGGCCCGATCCTTGGCGACTTCCAACGCGCCTATCCTGATATAGCGCTGACCGTCATCGTCGACGATACGCTGACCGACATTGTTCGAGGACGGTTCGATGCCGGAATCAGGCTTGGCGAGCGGCTGGAGAAGGACATGGTGGCAGTGAAACTGAGCGGGGATTTGCAGATGGCGGCGGTGGCCGCTCCCGTCTATCTCGAAAATCGGGCCATACCGCGCCATCCGCAGGAGTTGCATCAGCACCAATGCATAAAATTCCAGTGGCCTGGTGGCGGCAACCTCTATCGATGGGAGTTCGCGCGCGGCAAACGGTCTCTGGAAATCGCCGTCGAGGGCAGCCTGACTGTCAACGACACCGAGCTGATGCTGAACGCGGCGCTGGGTGGAGCAGGCGTTGCCTACATGATCGACTATCAGGTCCAGTCCTGGATCGATGCGGGCAGGCTGATGAGATTTCTAGAGCCCTGGTCGCCCAGCTTTCCAGGCTTCTTCCTGTATCACCCGAGTCCGAGGCACGTCCCCCCGGCTTTGCGGGCATTTATCGACTTCGTCCGGGCAAGGAGTAGGGAATAAGGAACCCAGCTTGGGCAGATTCTACTCACAGTTTCCCCAAAAGCTCCGGCGTCGGCCAGCCGTCTACCGGCATGCCGAGCCGCATCTGTTCCTTGCGGATGGCTTCGCGGGTGTTGGTGCCCAGAATGCCGTCGACGGTGCCGACGTCATAGCCCCTGGCTTCGAGCTTGGTCTGCAATTCCTTCATCTGGTCGCCATTGAGCCCGGTTTCGGGATTGCGCGGGTCGAACTGCTTTGCCCCGGCCAGCCGGCTGGCGAAGTTGGCGGCGGTCAGCGCGTAGGTGAAGGACTGGTTCCATTCGAGATAGACGTCGAAATTGTCGTAGGCGAGGAAGGCCGGACCTTTGCGGCCCATCGGCAGCGCCAGGCCGGCCTTCAGGCCATTGTCGATCAGCGGCGTGCCATCGGGATTGGTGACGCCCCAGGCGGCCCATTGCGACAGCGGCAACTTGTTGGTGCGGCCGGTCTGCTCCCAGGGCATGTCCTCGGGCACGCGCACTTCCTCGATCCAGGGCTGGTCGCGTTTCCAGCCGCGCGACAGCACCTTGTTGGCCGTGGTCATGATCACGTCGGGTACGCTGCGCCTGAGGTCGACGATGCCGTCGCCGTCGCCGTCGACTCCGCGCGCGAGATAATCGGAAGGCAGGATCTGCGTCTGGCCGATCTCGCCGGCCCAGGCGCCGGTGACGTCGGCCGGAACGACGCCGCGATCGATCAGCGTCAACAGCGGCACCAGTTGCGGCCGAAACAGCTGCGGCCGGCGGCAGTCATGCGACAGCGTCACCAAGGCGCTCAGCGTGTGGAAATCGCCCTGTACGGCGCCGAAATCGGTCTCCAGCCCCCAGAAGGCGGTGATGATCGGCGCCTGGACACCGAACTGCTGGTCGGCGCGCGCAAAGATTTCGGCGTATTTCTTCAGGTTGGCCGCGCCCTGCTTCAGCCGGTAGGCCGAGATCATGCGGTTGGAGAACTGGATGAAGGTCTGGGCGAAGACGCCCTGGGCGCGGTCACGCGCCAGCACCTTGTCGTCGATGGTGGCGGCTTCCAGCGCGTCAAGGCCGACAGCGCCGACACCGGCTGCCTTGGCTTCCGCCGCCACGCCTTGCTTCCAGGTTTCGAAGTCGCCGCCGCATTCCTGCGCCGCCGCCGGCACGACCGCGGCGCCGAGCAGCAGGGCCGCGAGCAGCCCGGAGCGCAGGCGGCTCTTCGACTGTTTCCGGCGTGGATATCCCAGTGGTTGCAGGTAGGTGCGCATGGGACGTCGAAAAGCAGGCGGCAGAGCCGGTGTCAACGGGTGTTCTGCCGCAGCCACTTTTTCCAGGCTGCCTCAGTGCCGTTGAAGACGTTGATATCGGACTTGCCGGTCATGCCGGGAACGATACCGGTTCCGGTGTATTGCCAGAAGGTGAAAGGGTGGCTGCCGTACTTCTGGCGGGGGTGGCCGGCCACCGAGCGCAGCCAGTAGGGATAGCCGCGGAAGGTCGAAAGGTCGTTATCGTCGAAGAAGTCGACCGAGGTGTAGATGATCGGCTTCTTGCCATAGTGCCGCTCGATCATCTCGAGAAAGGTGGTCATTTCGGCCCGCACCGTCGCCGAATCCGGGCGCAGCCGGCAGGTCGGCGATTGCGGGTTCCACTCCATGTCGAGCACCGGCGGCATGGCCGAGCGGTCGACGGGCACGTTCTGGATGAACCAGCGCGCCTGGGTGGCGGCCGGCGTGCAGAAATAGAAGAAATGGTAGGCCGCGCGCGGAATGCCATTGGCCTTGGTGCGCGACCAATGCTCGTTGAAATACTCGTCGAAACGGTCGCCGCCCTCGGTCGCCTTGATGAAGGCGAAGGAGATGCCGCTGGCCTTGGCCGTCGGCCAGTCGACCGAGGTCTGGTATTTGGAGACGTCGGTGCCGTGAACGGCATAGTTCCAGGGCGCGCCGCTATCCCATTCATGCGGCTTGGAGTCTTCGAAACGCGGTGCGCGCACGGCAACCGTCGGGCTGCTGGATGGCGACATCGAGGGCACGAGATCGCTGGCGGTCGAGCAGGCGGCCAGCAGCGTCAACGTGATGAGGGCCGCAAAACGGCGCATCGCATTTCCCGAGCCGGAATCAGCCGGTCGCTGTTGGGTTGTCGTTGCAAGTGCCCCTCAGGCGATCGCCCCACAGCATCGCCTGATACGCTATTTTCGTGCATGTCGTTGTCCCAAAACCGCTGCGCACTTTTGGGCGACATGCATCAGTGATCGCCGATCATGGTTGATAACAGGTTGACGGCGCTCGACAAGAACACCGATTGTGCGGAAGCAATGGCGGCAAATCGATGACATAAATCGGGCCGCAAGCCACGGCCAGCGGAAAAGCAGGGACGGAAAGATGCGGATCGCCGTGAAGATCATCAAATGGCTGCTCGGCCTGGTCGTGTTGGCCATAGCCGCCCTGTTTACCTGGCTCTACATCGCGCCGCCCGACCTGATCCGGGTCGGTTCCGGTTATTCCGCCAAGATTGTCTGCTCCAATGTTTTTATCGCCGGCCGTGATCCCAATGAGGTGCTTGCCATCGACGTGCAGGCGCCTGGCCATCCGCTTCTCAGGCTGATGAAGGTGTCGGTCGACAAGAACAGGGGGACCGTCTCGGCCGGGCTGCTTGGCTTCCTCGGCAAGAGCGTTGCCGTTGCGCGCGCCGGCCTGGGTTGCGCGTCGGTTCCCGATGGCGACGTCGGCAAGGCACGGCGCACGTCAATCCCTGCCGAGGCGTCGGCGGCCACCAAGGGCGATCTGTGGCCCGAGGGAGATCGAGTCGACGCCTCGCAAAATCCCGAAATAAACAAGATCCTGGACGGTGCGGCAATGACCGGCATCGGCATGCGCGCCGTGGTGGTGGTCAAAAACGGCCGCATTGTTGCCGAGCGTTATGGCGACGGCTTTTCGGCGAAAACGCCGCTGCTGGGCTGGTCGATGACCAAGACGGTCAACGCCGCGCTCGTCGGCACGCTGGTCAAGGACGGCAAGATGGCGGTGACCAATCAGGGTCTGTTCGGCTCATGGAAGGCGGACGGCCGCGCCGCCATCAGCCTTGCCGATATGATGGCGATGTCGAGCGGGCTCGAGTTCAACGAGGATTATGGCGACGTCGCCGATGTGACGCGCATGCTCTACCTCGAACCCGATATGGCGGGCTTCGCCGAGGCCAAGCCGCTGACCGGCGACGTCGGCAAGGTCTTTTCCTATTCGAGCGGCACGGCGGTGATGCTGTCGCGGCTGTGGCAGGATGCTATCGGCGACAAGGACAAGGCGCTGATGTGGCCAAGGACAGCGCTGTTCGGGCCGCTCGGCATGCAAAGCGCGGTGCTCGAAACCGACGAGGAGGGTACCTTTGTCGGCTCATCCTACCTCTATGCCACGGGGCATGACTGGGCGCGGTTCGGCCAATTCCTGCTGCAGGGCGGCGTCTGGAACGGCAACCAGATCCTGCCGGCCGGTTTCGTCGACTGGATGCGCGAACCGGCACCGGCCTCGAAAGTCTACGGCAAGGGGCAACTTTGGATCGAAGCCCCGGGGGACGAAGGAAATCCCGGCGCCGGCGTCGCCGCCGGCCTGCCCAACGATACCTACTGGATGGAGGGCCATGACGGCCAGACGGTCGCCATCATCCCGTCGGAGCAATTGGTGGTGGTGCGGCTGGGGTTGACGCCGGCCAAGCTCGGCTACCGGCCGCAGGTGATGGTCGGCGCGCTGATGAAGGCACTGCGCTAGCTCCCTTTACCCTCCCCTTGATGGGGAGGGTCGGCGCGTAGCGCCGGGGCGGGGTGCCTGGCACTTCACCCCCACCCGCGCCTTCGGGGCGACCTCCCCCATCGAGGGGAGGTAAGAGTGCGCGATCTTGACGACCGCCAGCCAGGCATAGCCGCGATAAAGCGCGCCGAAACAGAAGCTTGCGCCGGTTCGCCGAGATTCCGATTCCAAGACTTCGCGCAATGATTCACGTGGCGTGACATGGAATTTCTTGAGCCAGCCGCGCAGGAATCTCCGGAACCAGTTGGGCAAGCCTTCCTGCTGGCCGAAATCGACGACATGCAGCGAGCCGCCGGGCGCGAGTGCCGCAAGGGCTGCCGAAACCGTCTTTTCCCAACCGGGGATCATCGACAGCGAATAGGACACGAAGATGCGGTCGAAGCGCTCGATGCCGAACAGCGTCTTGGCGTCGAAATCGGTGGCGTCGCCGCGCGCCAGCACGACGCGGCCGGACAGGCCGTCGCGGCCGATCGCCTTGCTCGCCGTCTCAAGCATCTCGGCCGAGATGTCGAGGCCGTAGAGGCGGGCGTCGGGATAGCGGCGGGCGGCAAGCGCGATGTTGCGGCCGGTGCCGCAGCCAAGTTCGAGCACTCTGCCATTTGCCGGCACATCCAGCCCGAATATCATCTGGTCGCGGCCGAGCAGGTAATATTTGCGGGTCAGGTCGTAGATATGGCGTTGCCAGCGATAGACGCCGTCCATCAGTTCGGCATGGTCGGCCGGCAGCTCGCTCGCGCTCATGCCGCGCGCTTCACATAAAGGTGGAAGCCGCCATAGATGGCCGAGCGGTCGCGGGCCGAACAGTCGCGCGAGGCCTCGTCCTCGTAGGTCCACTGGTCGAGCAGCGAGATCGAGACGCGGCCCGGCAGCAGGCTGGGCTCGGCGGCGGTACGGAAGATGACTCGGGCGCCGACCGAGGCGGTGCGGGTGATCTCCGACCAAAGGGCATTGAGCTGGTCGTCCGTCATCCAGTCCTGCGCGTCGAGCAGGACGAAACGGTCGACGGTGCCTGCGTCCTTGCCGGCCAGAAACTCGATCAGATTGGCGTGGTGGATGCCGACGCGATCGACATTGTTGCGGATCGCCTTGTAGTTGGCCTCTTCTAGATAGGCGGGCAGGGCGGCCTCGCCCGGATTGGGATAGCGGCGGGCGAAAGCCTGCCAGGCGAAGTAGTTGTTCTTCAGCGGAAAATCGCAAGCGAGCTTTTCCAGCCGGGCCTTCAGCACGCTGGCCATCGAACCATCGCCCGAGGTGATCAGCGAATCGTACTGCGCCGGCGGAATGCCGAGGCCGAACAGCGAAGCCTTGCGCGAGGTAGCCCAGCGCAACAGCTTCTTGTCGAAGACCGGCGCCAGCTCTTCGTTGAAGAAGCGGCGCTGGTCGGCGAGGCTCTTCGACGCCATGATACCGGCGGGATCGACGCCGAAGAATTTGGCGATGCGGTGGCCCATGGCGATGAACAGGCCGAGCAGGCCGGTCTGGTAGAAATTGCGGTCGAAGACGGTTATGCGCCGGCGGCCGCGCCAGTTGCGACGCTCCCAATAGTGGCGGCTGACCGGGTCGAGATGCGGCGCGATGAAGCGGTCATAGGCTTGCGAATTGTGGCTGGTGCCGGCGGCGCCGAAGAAACGGAACAGATCGCCCTGCGAGGGCAGATGCCGCACCGCCTCCAGCTTCATCCGGTTCAAGGCGATGTGGGCGGCGTTGAGGTCGACCGCATCGACGCGTTCAGGCGAGCGGGTGAGGTAGGCGAGGATGTTGCAGCCGCCCGACGCTATGGTGACGACGCGGTGACCCTGGCCAAGCTGCATGGCCTCCATGTCGACTTCAGGGTCTTCCCAGATCTGCGGATAGACGAGACCGGAAAACAAGAGGGCGAACAGCCGCTCCGAGATGCCGGCCTTCGACAGCGGGCGGTTCTGGTAGACGGCTTTTCCAACTTCCTTGCCGCGGCGAAAAACGAGATCCGAGGAGACGTCCGTCATGGCAAAGTGATTCCCCATTTGCTTTGCCGCAAGCGGGTAACTCAGGGGCATGACAGGCGGGTGACAGCCTGTTGACGCGAGTTCAGGCCTTGCCAAATCCCCCGGGTGTCGGCGTCGTCAGGATGACGGCGTCGCCGGCGTCGAGCACGGTCTGGTCGCAGGCCTTCAGCGTCTCGACGCTGCCGTCCTGGCGGCGGACCTTGGTCGAGCCGACCTCGCCGTCACCGCCGCCGTCGAGGCCTTGCGGCGGGCGGTTGCGGTGCGAGGACAGGATGGCGCATTCCATCTTTTCGAGGAAACGGATGGTGCGCCTGGTGCCGTCACCGGCATCCCATTTGCCTTTGCCGCCGGAGCCTTCGCGAATGTGAAAATCCTCGAGCAGCACGGGAAAGCGCAATTCCAGCACCTCCGGGTCGGTCAGGCGCGAATTGGTCATGTGGGTGTGGACGCCGGATGTGCCGGCAAAGCCGCGGCCGGAGTTCATCTGTCCGGCCGGCGAACCGGAGCAGATCGTCTCGTAATACTGGTACTGCTTGTTGCCGAAGGTCAGGTTGTTCATCGTGCCTTGCGCATTGGCCATGGCGCCCATGGCTCCGAACAGCGCGTTGGTGACATGCTGCGAGGTCTCGACATTGCCGGCGACGACTGCTGCGGGGTAGGCCGGCTTCAGCATCGAGCCGTCGGGGATGATGATGTTGATGGGCCTGAGGCACCCGGCATTCATCGGGATCATGTCCTCGACCATGACGCGGAAGGCATAGAGCACGGCGGCGCGGGCGACGGGCTCGGGCGCGTTGAAATTGTTCTTCATGACAGGCGAGGTGCCGGTGAAGTCGACGGTCGCTTCGCTCTTTTGCCGGTCGACCGTGATCTTCACCTTGATCACCTGGCCGGTGTCGGTCGGGTATTCATACTGCGAGCTGTCAGGCAGCCTTTCCAGCACGCGGCGCACGCTTTCGGCGGCATTGTCCTGGACATGACCCATATAGGCTTCGACGACGTCGAGGCCGAAATGGGTGACCATCTTGCGCAATTCCGCCACGCCCTTTTCATTCGCGGCGATCTGCGCCTTTAGGTCGGCGATGTTCTGGTGCGGGTTGCGGGCGGGGTAGGGGTGGTCGGTGAGCAGCGTTTGCAACTCCGCCTCGCGGAATTTTCCGCGATCGACGACGCGGAAATTGTCGAACAGCACGCCTTCCTCGTCGACCGTGGTGGCAAGTGGTGTCATCGAGCCGGGGGCAGTGCCGCCGATATCGGCATGATGGCCGCGTGAGGCTACGTAGAAGATTACTTCCTCCCCCCTTGAGGGGGAGGTGGCGGCGGAGCCGCCGGAGGGGGTCGTTGCGGCAGTGCTCGACGCTCTTGTGGTGCCTTCTGAGAGGACCCCACCCGGCCGCTGCGCGGCCACCCTCCCCTCATGGGGGAGGGAAAAGACCGGCGTCACCACGGTGATGTCGGGCAGATGCGTGCCGCCATTGTAAGGTGCGTTCAGCGCAAAGACGTCGCCGGGGTGGATGTCGCCGGAGTTCAGCCGGATGATGGTTTCGACTGAGCGATCCATTGAGCCGAGATGCACCGGCATGTGCGGCGCGTTGGCGACCAGCGCGCCGTGGCGGTCGAAGACGGCGCAGGAGAAATCCAGCCTTTCCTTGATGTTGACGGAATAGGCGGTGTTCTGCAGCGTAACGCCCATCTGTTCGGCGATCGACATGAAGAGGTTGTTGAAGACCTCCAGCATCACCGGATCGGCTTCGGTACCGAGGGCAGCCGTGCGAACTTTCCGTTCGGTGCGGCGGATGACGACGTGATTGAGGTTGGTGATTTCGGCCTGCCAGCCCGGCTCGACGACGATGGTCTGGTTCGGCTCGATGATCAAAGCGGGGCCTGGGACCAGATTGGATGGGCGCAGGTTTTCGCGGCGATGGATGCCGGCCTCACGCCAGCGGCCCTCGGTGTAGATGCGCCGCGTTCCCGACGCACCCGCTTCAACCATTGCCGGTCCGGCGGGCGCAACGGCTTCGGCCGTGGTCTCGACGATCTCGGCGCCTTCCACGCCAACGACCTCGACGATCATCGGCTTGTCATCATAGACGAACCCGAACTGCGCCTTGTGGGCCACTTCGAAATCGCGCCTGGCCTGGAAGATCGAGTCGCCTTCGAAATTCACCGGCAGCGTGGTGTCGGTGCCGTCATAGCGGATGTGCAGCACCGGCTTTGCGGCAACCTTGTCCTGCGCAATGCCTTGCGCTGCCAATTCGGCGATGACGGCTTTTTTCAACGTGCCGATGAGGCTGCCGATCTCGGTCCTGGATTCTTCGGCAAGCGGCTTCAGGAGTGCCTGCTGGCGCGACGCGAAAACCGACGACAGGCCGATACCGTAGGCTGAGAGCAGACCGGAGAAGGGGTGGATCAGTACCGCCTCCATGCCGAGCGCGTCGGCAACCAGGCAGGCATGCTGGCCGCCGGCGCCGCCAAAACAGTTCAAGAGATATTCGGTGACATCGTAGCCGCGCTGCACGGAGATCTTCTTGATGGCGTTTGCCATGTTTTCCACCGCGATGGTGACGAACCCTTCGGCGACGGCTTCCGGTGTGCGGCCATCGCCGATTTCGGCGGCGAGCGCAGCGAATTTTTTATGCACGGCGGCGACGTCGAGCGGCTGGTCCTGGCCCGGGCCGAAAATTGCCGGGAAGAAATCGGGCTGCAGCTTGCCCAGCATGACATTGGCGTCGGTGACGGCCAGCGGGCCGCCGCGCCGGTAGGCGGCGGGGCCAGGATTGGCGCCGGCGGAATCCGGGCCGGCGCGGAAACGGCCGGCTTCGTAGTGCAGGATCGAGCCGCCGCCGGCAGCGACGGTATGGATGCGCATCATCGGCGCGCGGATGCGCACGCCGGCGACCTCGGTGTCGAAGGCGCGCTCATACTCGCCGTCATAATGGGCGACATCGGTGGAGGTGCCGCCCATGTCGAAGCCGATGACTTTCTCGAAACCGGCGAGTTTCGCCGTTTCGACCATGCCGACGACACCGCCAGCCGGGCCGGACAGCAGCGCGTCCTTGCCCTGAAACATGTCGGCGGCGGTGAGCCCGCCCGACGACATCATGAACATCAGGCGAGGGTTTTCCCTCCCCCTCGAGGGGAGGGTGGCGGCGGAGCCGCCGGGTGGGGTCGCCGCGGCAGTGCTCGACGCTTTGGTGGTGCCTCCTGAGAGAACCCCCTCTGTCGGCTTTGCCGACTGCCCTTCGCTATGGCTCCGGGCGTTCGTCGCTGAAAAAGCCAAATCGTCGGCTTTTTCTCGGCCTTTGGCCGACCGCTCCTCACCCTCCACAAGTGGGGAGATTGGCATCGCGCCCAGTTCTCCCGCCACCCTTTGCACATAGCGCGACAGGATCGGCGACAGATAAGCATCGACCACGGTGGTGTCGCCGCGGCCGACCAGCTTGATCAGCGGCGAGACCTCATGGCTGACCGAGACTTGGCTGAACCCGATCTTGCGGCAGACTTTCGCCACCGCCTTCTCGTGGTCGGGATATTTCCAGGCATGCATGAAGACGATGGCCACCGCATCGATGCCGTCAGCCTTCGCCTGTTCGATGGCGGGGCGGCAGGCGGCGATGTCGAGCAAGCGCTCGACCTCGCCATTGGCGCGCACGCGTTCGTCGATCTCGATGACCCGCTCGTAGAGCTGTTCCGGAAGGATGATCTCCTTGGCGAAGATGTCCGGCCGGGCCTGATAGGCGATCTTCAGCGCATCGCGAAAGCCCTTGGTGATGAGCAAAAGCACACGGTCGCCCTTGCGCTCCAGCAGCGCATTCGTGGCAACGGTGGTACCCATCTTGACGTCACCGACCAGGCCCGGAGGAATAGCGGTGCCGGATTTCAGCCCCAAAAGCTCGCGGATGCCGGCTAGGGCCGCATCGGGATAGGCTTCGGGATTTTCCGACAGGAATTTCCTGGGATGCAAACCGCCTTGCGGATCACGTCCGATCACGTCGGTGAAGGTGCCGCCGCGGTCGATCCAAAAATCCCATTTCTTGTCCACGCAGAACTCCGGCATTGCATTTGGGTCCAGACTGTTAGTTCGGCATCGCCCGGCCCGCAATCGGTAGTGCGCGGATGTTACATCAGGAAACGCAACGTTACGAAACTCATGACCGTTTGATGCATTTTGCCTTCGACCGTTCACCGCAACGTGAGCGTGTGTTGAAGGAGAGATGTCATGAAAAAGCTGATTCTTGCTTCCGTTTCCGCCCTGGCCCTGTTCGGCGTTGCCGCCTGCAGCGACAGCGGTACGGATAACACCACCACCCAGAGCACCAATCCGCCAGCCGCCGAGCCCATGAAGCCGGCGACGCCGGATGCACCGAAGCCTGCAGAACCGGCTCCGGCAACACCTGCTCCTGCCCCCGCGCAGTAGCAGCAGTCTCGGTCACTTTGACGTGACGAGAGAGGAGGCCGGCTTCGCGCCGGCCTTCCTGCGTTTAGGCGATTCGGGGGCTCAAGGGCCTTGAACCGGCTCTTTCCTACGGTTTGGGATCTGGCGCGTCGGTTGCTTGCGTAAATCGATCCACTCTGCGGCGCTGTCTTGGCTTGATAGCAATGGCCGGCGGCCCTAATAAGCGCTCATGTCGATTTGGGATCGCCTCGGCGACTTCATCACCCGCGTTTCATCTTCAGCCACGTCCGGCGTCGCCGATGTGGTCGAGGCCGTGCGCACGGTTTTCTCCGGTGACGCCGATCTGCGCCGGCGCGTCGCCTTCTCTGTGGCGATGATTGCGCTGTCAGCCAAGATGGCCAAGGCCGATGGCATCGTCACCCAGGACGAGGTTCGCGCGTTCCAGGAAATATTCGAGGTGCCGCGAGAACAGACCCGCAATGTGGCGCGGCTTTACGATCTGGCCAAGCGCGACGTCGCCGGGTTCGAGACCTATGCCGAGAGTATGGCGCAGATGTGCGGCTCGGGCCATTCGAACTGCGTCATGCTGGAAGACATACTCGACGGTCTGTTCCATATCGCCAAGGCGGACGGGCTGGTGCATGAGCGCGAAGGGATTTTCCTGCACCGTATTGCCGAGATTTTCCGCATCGACGAGGTGCACTACGAGGCCATCCTGGCCAGGCACGTCAATCTCGGCGCCGGCGATCCCTATATCGTGCTCGGCATTGAGCGCGGGAAACCGTTCGAGGAGGTCAGGAAGCGATACCGCAAGCTGGTCTCCGACAATCATCCGGACCGGCTGATCGCGCGCGGCCTGCCGCAGGAATTCATCAAGATTGCAACGACCAGGGTCGCGGCGATCAACGCGGCCTATGAAATGATCGAGCGGGGCCTCAGGCACGCATGAGCGGCTTCCCGCCCGACGAGCCAAGCGCGGAGGTCAGGGTATCGCCGAATTTCGGCCCGCGGCGCGAAACCCTCAGGCCCGACATGATCGTGCTGCACTATACCGGCATGGCGACTGGTGCTGCCGCGGAAGCCTGGTTGTGCGACCCCGCAAGCGAAGTCTCGTCGCACTACCTCGTCCATGAGGACGGTCGCATTATCCAGATGGTGCGCGAAAGCGACCGCGCCTGGCATGCCGGTGCAAGTTCCTGGTTCGGGCGTACCGACATCAACTCCTGTTCGGTCGGCATCGAAATCGTCAATCCCGGCCATTCGCTCGGCTATTCGGCCTTTCCCAAGCGGCAGGTGGAAGCGGTGATCGGGCTTTGCCTTGGTATCATCGAACGCCATTGCATTTCGGCGCAAAGGGTGCTTGCCCATTCCGACATAGCGCCGGGGCGCAAGATCGACCCGGGCGAGAAATTCCCCTGGAAGGCGCTGTTTGCGGCCGGGGTCGGCCATCTCGTGCCTGCGGCGCCGGTCCGGCGCGGCGCGGTGCTGAAAGCCGGCGATACCGGCGCCGAGGTCGAGACACTGCAGTCGATGCTGGCGCTCTATGGCTATGGCGTCGAGATATCAGGTGTCTTCGACCGCCAGACCGAAATCGTCGTCGAAGCTTTTCAACGGCATTTCCGACCGCGCCTGGTGGATGGTGTCGCCGACGGCTCTACGTCTAGCACGCTGCAAAGCCTGCTGACTTCCCTTAGGTCAGTTGCGTCTAAATAATCGTTTCCTGATATTCAAGTTACAGCCTGTCACTGAAAGTGAATTGCCTCGCCTTGTTCGACACAAATTCCGCCCTCAAAGGCAGTTCGTGCAAGTTATCGGACCTCCAGCCCCCCGGATGCTCCGATATTGATTAGGCGTTGCTGCGTGAAGATCTTCGCGCGGCCAAACAGAACGGGACCACATGCAGAAATTGACCGTTGTAACGGCAGCTATTGCTGCCGGCGTAATGACTTTTACCTTCAGCACGGCCGATGCCGCACCACTGAGCCAGAGGGCAGACCAGGGCTTCATCGCCGCACCCGCCAAAGCCACCATGACGAAGGCAAACCCAAAAACAAAAAGGGCAACCACCGCGAAAGTGCGCAAAGCAGCCGTGGTGAAAGCCAGAAAAGCAACGGCCAAGAGGCATTTTAAGCGCAACAGGAAGAGCGTCGACCTGACGACGACCGCATCGATCCGCCCAAGCACCGCTGCGGAGTCGACTGCGGCAGCCGCGCTTGGCGGCCAGTATTCGGCGATCATTGCCCGCTATGCCGCGGCCGAAGGCGTGCCGGTGTCGCTGGCCCAGGCGGTCATCAAGATCGAGAGCAACTACCGGCCGAACATCGTCGGCAGCGCGGGTGAAATCGGCCTGATGCAGATCAAGCCGGCAACAGCGCGGATGATGGGATATAGCGGCTCCGCCAAGGGTCTGTTCGATCCCGACACCAACATCAAATACGGCATGAAGTACCTTGCCATGGCGCGCAATCTCGGCGGCGGCACCACCTGCGGCACGATCCTGAAATACAATGCCGGCCATGCCGCGACGCGGATGAACCCGGTGTCGGCGGCGTATTGCGGCAAGGTCAAGGTGCAGTTGGCGGCATTGGGATCGCCGGCATAAGTCTGCTTTTTCATTTGCGTTTTGGAACGTGAACCCCTTTATACGCTCTGCCAGCTGGCCGGGCGGCCGCACCCGCAAAGCCGAAAGGCTGCGGGTGAGGAAAGTCCGGGCTCCATGGAGACACGGTGCCGGTTAATGGCCGGCGGGGGCGACCCCAGGGAAAGTGCCACAGAAAGCAAACCGCCACGATTTATCGGGGCAAGGGTGAAAGGGTGGGGTAAGAGCCCACCGCGCGACTGGCAACAGGAGCGGCACGGTAAACCCCACCGGGAGCAAGACCGAATAGGGACGGTGCGAGGGGAAACCTTCGAGGGCTGTTTCCGGCTCACCGTCCGGGTAGGTTGCGTGAGGCGCATGGCAACATGCGCCCAAGATGAATGGCCGCCACGTTCTCGCCCCGAAAGGGGCGAGGGCCATACAAAACCCGGCTTACAGGCCAGCTGGCAATTTCTCCCCATATCGCGATTAATCCTTTGGGATCAGCAGTCTGCGCCTTCGGGCGCAGCTGACGATTCAGGTGCTTGAGCGATTGAATCAAGTACGCATGCTGGGGTCGAGACAAACGCATCCTTGAAGCTGGTACGATTTAATCGTACCATGATTGTCATGGTTTGATCAGGAGCGCATCATGGGTCACGTCGACAAACGCAGCATCACGCTTTCGCCGGAACTGGCGGCGGCGGTCGACGATGTCGTGGCCGCCGGCGAATATGCCTCGGCCAGCGAAGTCATCCGTGATGCGCTGCGGCAATGGAAAGACCGCCGCGATCTTCTCGGCTACACGGTCGAGGAATTGCGCAGGCTGGTTCAGGAGGGGATCGACAGCGGACCGGCGGTGGACGGCCAGCCCTTCATGGACCGGCTGCGAGCCAAATATCAGAGGATGTCGGAAGCTGCAGGCTCGGAAGAGTGAAATATCGGCTGCTTCCTCAGGCGATATCAGATGTCGAAGGCATCGGTGACTACATTGCGGAACATAGCCCAAAGGGAGCCATGCGCCTTGTGGACGCTTTGGAGAGGCGCTGGACACTGCTCACCTTGCACCCGTTCTCAGGTGCGCCGCGCGATGATATCGCGCCCGGCATTCGTCATCTGATCGTCGGCGAATATGTCACTCTGTATCGCATGGGCGAAGACGCGATCGAGATCGTCCGCGTTTTGCACGGCAGGCGCGATATTGGCGCCGACGACTTGGTGACCTAACCGCCAGCTCAGATGCCGATGTTGTCCAGCGATGCCTCGATCGCCTGCCAGAGTTCTTCCACCGGCTCGCAGCCCACCGACAGGCGCACGAAGCCGGGCGGAACCGAATCTCCTCGCTTGGCCCGCCGCTCGGCGGAGGTGTGGACACCCCCGAACGACGTTGCCGCCTGCATCAGCGTGCAGTTGTTGATGAAATCCTCGGCCTTTTCCTGGGAGAGGAGTTCGAAGGACATGAGGAAGCCGAAGCGCTCCATCTGCGCCCGGGCGAGGTTGTGCGACGGGTCGCCCTCCAGCCCGGGGTAGCGCAAGCCGCTAACGGCGCGATGGTTTTTCAGGCGCTTCGCGATCACCTCGGCAGAAGAACACATGCGGTCGAAGCGTACCTCCAGCGTCTCCAGGCCGCGATGCACCAGCCAAGCCTCGAACGGGCCGGGAATGCCGCCCGCGGTCTCGCGCCAGCCGGTGACGGCCGCGATGATATCTGGATTGCGGCTGGCGACATGGCCGAACAGCACGTCGGAATGCCCATTGGCCGCCTTGGTGTCGGCAGCAACGACAATGTCGGCGCCGAGATCGAGCGGACGCTGGCCGAACGGCGTCATCGTGGTGTTGTCGACGACGACGATCGCGCCCGCTTGGTGCGCCGCCTCGGCGACGGCTGTGATGTCGCAAATGTCCAATCGCGGATTTGACGGGGTTTCAATGTAGATAAGGCGGTAGCCGTCGAAGCCGCCGTCGAGGAATGTAGATGTCGGCCGCAGATCATAAATGACGCCGAACGGCTTGAGGAAACGCTCGGCCAGCGCCCTTGTGGCGTGATAGCCGTCGGAGGGCAAAAGCACGCGGTCGCCGGATTTCAACAGGCCGAAAAACACCGCCGAGATCGCCGCCATCCCCGAGGGGAAGCCGACGCATGGCGCGTCTTCGAGATGCGCCAGCATGTGCTCGACCGCATCCCAGGTGGCGTTGCTGTAACGGCCGTACTGACTGTAGCCGGCGCCGTCGCCCGGGTTGTGGAAAATAGCGGCCATGGTCAGCGGCAATGGGATGGGGTCGCCTTTGGCAAGTCCGTCGCGACGCAGATGGGCAAGGGAGGCCGCGCGGGACCTGGCTGTTTCGGACATGGATTTCTGACCTTGTTGCTCAGCGAAAAGACTGACGACGCTATTCGCGGCAGTGATGCGCGGCAAGCCGCTTCCGCTTGGGCCAGCCCGCTCTAAACGGTTCGTTAGGCTTAATGGGAGATAAAGACGGGAGTGTTGTCAGAGCTGCTCTCACCGGTTGTGGCGCGCGCGTTTGTGAAGCCTGTTCCCGTTGACGCCCATAGTGCCCCATGATATCCCATTTCGATACCAAAGCCTTCGTTCCGCGTCAGGGTAAAGCGTACGCCAATCGGGCAGCCGCGGCGGCTGTGCGTTTGCGGGGTTTTGCCGCTGGGATCGAAGCGGATTTTCGGCAGGGGACGCGCTTCGGCGCGGACGAAAACATGGAGAGGGGTGCGGCGGCGGAAGCGGCTGCAGCGTGTAATGGACCGGTTTCTGTCAAGCGCGGTGAACAGGATCGATGCGAAGGGGCGGGTCTCCGTTCCGGCGCATTTCCGCACTGTCGTGCAGAAACGCGGCTATTCGGAGCTCTACGCGCTGCGCGGACTGGACGTGCCTGCGATGGATGTCGGCGGGCTCGATCTGCTCGACCGCTACGAGCAGCGCATCGCGCTGGAAGACCCTTTTTTGCAGACGGCGGACGATATGTCGTTCTTCTGCCATGGCGACGGGACGTTCCTGAAGCTCGATCAGGATGGCCGCATCACGATGAGCGATTTCATCCGCCAGCATACGGGCATCACGAGCGAAGTGGCCTTTGTCGGCCGTGGCAATTTCTTTCAAGTTTGGGAGCCTGGACGGCTGGCCGCCTATGGGGCGCAGGCGCGCGCTCGGCTTTTGCAGCTTCGGCAGGGGACGAAGGCTCACGAGGCCAAGGCTGGGGAGCGGCCGGAATGATGGCGGATCACGGCGATGATCTCAGCGCCGTTGGCGGACCGGTCCGCCACATTCCGGTCCTCCTCGCCGAAGTGCTGGAGGCGCTCTCACCCAAAGCCGGCGATGTGATCGTCGACGGCACGTTTGGCGCCGGCGGCTACACCAAGGCGATCCTGGCGAGCGGCGCCTCGGTGGTGGCGATCGATCGCGATCCCGATGCGATTGCCGCCGGGCGCGGCCTGGAACAGCAATCCGGCGGCAGGCTAAGGCTGGTGCAGGCGCCATTTTCGACGCTGGACGAGCAGGTCGAAAGCGCCGACGGCGTTGTCCTCGACATCGGCATTTCCTCCATGCAGGTCGACCAGCCCGAGCGCGGCTTTTCGTTCCGCACCGACGGGCCGCTCGACATGCGCATGGCGCAGGCGGGCTTGAGTGCTGCCGACGTCGTCAATTCGTTCAAGATAGGCGACCTTGCCCGCATCTTCGGCTTCCTCGGCGAAGAGCGGAATGCCGGCCGCATTGCCCGCATGATCGAGTCACGCCGCGAAAAACGTCCGTTCGAGCGCACGCTCGATCTCGCCGACGCCATCGAAACGCATATCGGCCGCGCGCCGAAGGACAAGATTCATCCGGCCACCCGCGTCTTCCAGGCGCTGCGCATTTTCGTCAATGACGAGCTGGGCGAATTGGCCAAAGCCCTAATGGCATCCGAGCGGGTATTGAAGCCCGGCGGGCGGCTTGCCGTGGTGACGTTCCATTCGCTGGAAGACCGCATCGTCAAGCGGTTCATCGCCGACCGCGCCGACGTCGCCACCGGCTCACGTCATTTGCCCGAGGCGCACGCGCGCACTGCGACCTTCCGCAAGGCTGGTGGCGGCGTGACGGCAGGCGATGCCGAGGTCGCTGCCAATCCGCGGGCGCGCTCGGCCAGGCTGCGTACCGCCATCCGCACCGAGGCGCCGGCGCGCGCCGGTGATCTCACCATTTTCGGCCTTCCAAAGCTTCCCGGCATCCAGGCGCCGCGAGAGAGGTGAATACGTGTTTCGAACCAGCGACATAGTCCTGATCGCCGTCATGGTCTCGGCCGCGGCCCTGACCTACAAGGCCAAGCGCGAGGCCGAGGAACAGCTGGCTTCGGTGCAGAAGATCGAGGCGCAGATCCGCTATGAGGAGGACACGATCGACCTGCTCAAGGCCGACTGGAGCCTGCTGACCCAGCCGTCGCGCCTGCAGAAGCTGGCTGAAATCTACAAATCGCAGCTCGCACTCGAGCCGGTCAATGCGCGGCAGATCGTCGGGCTCGACGACCTGCCGGCAAAACCGCTCAACATCGAGGACCTGTCGTCGCAACGGCTTGGCGGCATGGCCGACAATTCCGGCAAAGGACCAGCCGACAAGGATCCCGTGGTCACCGGAGCCATCGTCCAATGATCGCTGGATTTCCAATGCGCGCCAAACTTCCGTCGGTCGGCAAATTGCTGAAGCGCCGCGCACGGACCGGCGAGGACGGCTCCATCGTGGTCGAAGGCGCGCGCAAGGCGACCGGCGGCAAGGCCAAGACCCGCATCGTGATGACGATGGCGGTGTTCTTCGGCATCTATTCGACCATCGCCGGGCGGCTGGTCTATCTCGGTTTCCAGTCCCCCGACATGTCGAATGGGCCGCAAAGCCGGGTGACGGCGTCGCGTCCCGACATCGTCGACCGCAACGGCGAGGTGCTGGCGACCGACATCAAGACGGCATCGCTGTTTGCCGAGCCGCGCCGCATCGTCGATGCCGACGAGGCGATCGAAAAGCTGTCGACCATTCTGCCAGATATCGACCCCGAGCAGACCTATCACAAGCTGAAGAGCGGCGCCGGCTTCGTCTGGCTGCAGCGGCAGCTGACACCCAAGCAGCAGGCCGACATCATGCAGCTCGGCATTCCCGGCATCGGCTTTCGCACCGAAAAGCGCCGCTTCTATCCTGCCGGCGTGACCTCGTCCTACATTGTCGGCCTCACCAACATCGACAATCAGGGCATCTCCGGCATGGAGAAGTACATTGACGAGCAGGGCCTGAGCGACCTGCAGGCCTCAGGCTTGGCGATCGCCAAGGATCTGAAGCCGGTTCAGCTGTCGATCGACCTGCGCGTCCAGCATGTGGTGCGCGACGAGATTGCCGCCGGCCTCGAGCGCTATCGCGCCATGGGCGCCGGCGCAGTCGTGCTCAACATCAAGACCGGCGAAGTGGTGGCGATGGCCTCGGTGCCGGATTTCGATCCGAACAATCCCTTCAATGCGCAGGACAAGGATCGGCTGAACCGCATGTCGGCCGGCCTCTACGAGATGGGATCGACCTTCAAGAGCTTCACCTCGGCCATGGCACTCGATTCCGGCAAGGCGAATATGAACAGCCGTTTCGACGCCTCGCACCCAATCCGGGTCGGCCATCAGGCCATCCACGATTTCCACGGCAAGAACCGCGTGCTGTCATTGCCGGAGGTGTTCCTTTACTCCTCCAATATCGGATCGGCGCGTGAGGCCGAAATGGTCGGCATCGAGGGGCACCGCGAATTCCTGCATCGCCTTGGCCTTCTGGACAGGATGCAGACCGAACTGCCTGAGGTCGCGCGCCCGACCGAACCGAAGGTCTGGAAGCAGGTCAACTCCTTCACCATCGCCTTCGGCCATGGCGTGTCGACGACGCCGCTGCAGGCGGCCGTCGGCTGCGCGGCGCTGATGCAGGGCTATTTGATCCCGCCGACTTTCCTGGTCCGCAGCGAGCAGGATGCCATGGCGGCGGCCAAGAGAGTGGTCAGCGAAAAGACTGTGGAGGGCATGCGCTACCTCTATACGCTCAATGCCGAGAAGGGCTCGGCCAGAAACGCCAGGGCCCCCGGCTACCGCGTTGGCGGCAAGACCGGAACCGCCGAGAAGGTCATCAATGGCCGCTACTCGAAGGAACTGAATTTCAACACCTTCGTCGCCGCCTTCCCGATGGACGATCCGCAATATCTGGTGTTTACGATCGCTGACGCTCCGCACCCGGAAAAGCCAGGAATGACCGACGTTGCCGCCAACAATGCGGGTGTCATGGCCGGAAACATCATCAGGCGGGCAGCCGCCATGCTTGGCGTGAAGCCAGATTTCAGCCATGAAAATGGCGCAACGCTGGTTTCCTATCAGTGATTCTTAGGGCGCGCCGGCAACTGCGCGCCATTTTGTTGAGATAAACGGGGTTCGATGCACCTGAGAGATTTAGCCGGTATCCTGCCTGTCGAGGGAACATCTTCCCGCGATGTGGAGGTAACCGGGATTTCGTCGGATTCCCGCACGGTCAAGACCGGCGTGGTCTTTTTCGCGCTCGCCGGCAGCAAGGCGGATGGTTCGGCCTATGCCGCCGATGCGGCAAAGCGCGGCGCAGCGGCGGTTGTCGTTGGCAACGCCAGCGCCGTTTCCGGCCTGTCCGTCCCGGTGCTCAGCGTCGACGACCCACGCCTGGCGCTGGCGCTGAGCGCGGCACGTTTCTTCGGCAGCCAGCCGGAGACCATGGTCGCGGTTACCGGCACCGCAGGCAAGACCTCGGTCGCCGCCTTCACCAGGCAGATCTGGGAGCAGGCCGGCTTTGCCGCCGCGTCCATTGGCACCACCGGCGTGGTGGCGCCGGGCCGCAACGACTACGGTTCGCTGACCACGCCCGATCCGGTGGCTTTGCACCAGTTGCTCAAGGAATTGGCGGAGGCCGGCGTCACACACGCCTCGATGGAGGCTTCCAGCCATGGTCTCGACCAGCGCCGTCTCGATGGCGTCAAGCTCGCCGCGGGCGGTTTCACCAATCTCGGCCGCGACCATATGGACTATCATCCGACGGTCGAGGACTACCATCGCGCCAAATTGCGCCTGTTCGACACGCTGCTGCCGAAAGGCGCGCCGGCGGTCATCTTTGCCGACGATCCGTGGTCGGCGCCGACCATCCAGGCTGCGCAGGCCGCGGGGCTCAATGTGCTGACTGTCGGCCGCCATGGCGATTTCCTGCGCCTGAAGCGGGTCGAGCACGAGCGCCACCGCCAGCGCGCCGAGGTCGAAGCTGACGGCGTGCTCTACGAGATCGACCTGCCGCTCGCCGGCGACTTCCAGATCGCCAACGCCCTGGTTTCGGCCGGACTGGCCATTTCCACTGGAACGCCGGTGGCCAAAGCTTTGATGGCATTGGAGAAACTCCAGGGTGCGCCGGGACGGCTCGACCTTGTCGGCGCCACCGCCAATGGCGCGCCCGTCTATGTCGACTATGCCCACAAGCCGGATGCGCTGGAAAATGTGCTGGCCGCCGTGCGCCCGTTCACCACCGGCCGCGTCATCGTTGTGTTCGGCTGCGGCGGCGACCGCGACCGGGGCAAGCGGCCGATCATGGGCGAGATCGCCACGCGGCTCGCCGATGTCGTCATTGTCACCGACGACAATCCGCGCTCGGAAGTGCCGGAAACGATCCGTGCCGCGATCCTGGCAGCCGCACCCCGCGCCATTGAAATCGGCGACCGCCGCAAGGCGATCCACAAAGCGGTCGCCATGCTCAAAGCGGGCGATACGCTGATCGTTGCCGGCAAGGGCCATGAAGAGGGCCAGACCATCGGCGCCGAGACATTTCCGTTCTCCGACCACGAGGAAGTCCGGTCGGCGCTGCGGGAGCGGGCCGCATGAGCGTGCTCTGGACTTCCGAGGCGCTGGTCGACGCGATGGGCGGTCGGCCGCTCGGGCCGATGCCGGAGGGAATTTCGGGGATCTCGATCGACAGCCGCAGCCTGCAGCCGGGCGACGCCTTCTTCGCCATCAAGGGCGAGGCGATGGACGGCCATGACTTCGCGACCGCGGCGATCAAGGCAGGCGCCGGCGTGCTGGTCGTTGCCGAGGGCAAGTTGCCGTCGCTTGGGCGGCTGACGGCGCCGATGATCGTCGTGCAGGATGTGCTGGCAGCACTGGAGAAACTCGGTGTTGCCGCCCGCGCCCGGTCCAATGCAAAGATCATCGCGGTGACAGGATCGGCCGGCAAGACCACCACCAAGGAGGCGCTGCGCCATGTGCTGTCGGCCGTCGGCACGGTGCATGCCTCGGAGCAGTCCTTCAACAATCATTGGGGCGTGCCGCTGACGCTGGCGCGCATGCCTGACGATTGCGACTATGCGGTGTTCGAGATTGGCATGAACCATCCCGGCGAGATCCGGCCGCTGGTCAAGATGGTCCGGCCACATGTGGCCATCGTCACGATGATTGCCGCCGCGCATCTCGGCTTCTTCAGAAATCTCGACGAGATCGCCAAGGCCAAGGCCGAGATTTTCGAAGGCATCGAGCCCGGCGGTGCGGCCTTGCTCAACCGCGACGATGCGCGCTGGAAGCTGCTCGACAAGATGGCGCGGGCCGCCGGCGTCGAACATGTCTTTGGCTTCGGTGAGAACGCCCGCTCGACCTACAAGCTCACCAGATGCGAGCTGCATGCCGATCATTCCGACATTGCCGCCAGGATCGGCGGGCAGGATGTCGTTGCCCGGATCGGCGCGCCCGGCCGCCACATGGTACAGAATGTGCTCGCCGTTCTTGGCGCGGCGCATCTCGTTGAAGCCGACATCGCAAAGGTGGCGGAAGCGCTGGCCGATCTCTCCGCCGAACGCGGCCGTGGCAAGCGCCATGTGCTGCGCCATCCCAAGGGACTGATCACACTGATCGACGAGAGCTACAACGCCAATCCGGCCTCGATGGCTGCTGCCATGGCGCTGCTCAATGCGACGCCTGTCACGGGCGAGGGCCGGCGCATCGCCGTGCTCGGCGACATGCTCGAACTCGGCGACCATTCGGCCAAGCTGCATGCAGCCCTGGCCGAACTGATCGTCGGGACCGGCACGCACACGGTCTTTCTCGGCGGCCCGGAAATGCGGGCGCTGGCAGACATCCTGCCCGACGAGATCAAAACGGAATACCGCGCCGGCGCCGAGGAATTGAAGCCGCTGCTGTTGTCGACGCTGAAGGCCGGCGACGTGGTGATGATCAAATCGTCGAAAGGCATCGGCTTTTCAAAGCTGGTCGAGGCCTTGCTCGGCAAATATCCGGCGGAAGCCGCAGGCACGAAACAGAACTAGTCCGGGGAACGGAATCGTATGTTTACATTGCTCGTCGATTTTGCGGACAAGGTCTCGGTCTTCAATGTCTTCCGCTACATAACTTTCCGCACCGGCGGTGCGCTGATCACCTCGGCGCTGATCGTCTTCATCTTCGGGCCGACCATCATCAATTCGCTTAGGCTGCGGCAAGGCAAGGGCCAGCCGATCCGCGCCGATGGCCCGCAGACGCATTTCAAGAAGGCCGGCACGCCGACGATGGGCGGGCTGATGATCCTGTGCGGCATCGTCGGCTCGTCGCTTCTATGGGCGAACCTCTCCTCGATCTATGTCTGGGTGGTGCTCTTGGTGACGCTGGGCTTCGGTTCGATCGGCTTTTACGACGACTATCTCAAGGTAACCAAGCAGTCGCATCTCGGCTTTTCCGGCAAGGCGCGGCTGGCGTTGGAATTCGTCATCGCCGGCATCGCCGCCTGGGCGATCATGCATAATGGCCAGGCGCCGTTCTCGTCGTCGCTGACCTTCCCCTTCGCCAAGGAATTCATCATCAATCTCGGCTGGTTCTTCGTGCCGTTCTCCTGCTTCGTCATTGTCGGCGCCGGCAATGCGGTGAATTTGACCGATGGCCTCGACGGGCTGGCGATCGTGCCGATCATGATCGCGGCGGCATCCTTCGGCGTTATTGCCTACCTCTCCGGCAATGCGGTGTTCGCCGAATATCTGCAGATTCATTTCGTGCCCGGCACCGGCGAGCTGGCTGTCGTGCTTGGCGCCGTCATCGGCGCCGGCCTCGGCTTCCTCTGGTTCAACGCGCCACCGGCAGCGATCTTCATGGGCGACACCGGTTCGCTGGCCATGGGTGGCCTGATCGGTACGGTCGCGGTCGCCACCAAGCACGAAATCGTGCTGGTCATCGTCGGCGGATTGTTCGTCGTGGAAATCCTGTCGGTCATCATCCAGGTCGGCTACTTCAAGATGACCGGCAAGCGCGTCTTCCTGATGGCGCCTATCCATCATCATTTCGAAAAGCTCGGCTGGACCGAAAGCCAGGTGGTGATCCGCTTCTGGATCATCGCCGTCATCCTGGCGCTGGTCGGCCTGTCGACCCTCAAGCTGAGATAGGAACCCGCTTGATCCCCGCCGCATCCTTTTCGGGCAAACGCGTTTCGCTCTTCGGGCTCGGTGGCTCGGGGATCGCCACGGCGCGCGCGCTGATCGAGGGCGGCGCCGACGTGCTCGCCTGGGACGACAATCCCGATAGCGTCGCCAAGGCTGCTGACCAAGGCATTGCGACCGCCGATCTGCGCGGCGCCGACTGGTCGAAATTCTCGGCCTTCGTGCTCTCACCCGGCGTACCGCTGACGCATCCCAAGCCGCACTGGACGGTGGAGTTGGCGCGTGGCTCCGGCGTCGAAGTGATCGGCGATATCGAATTGTTCTGCCGCGAGCGGATTGCGCGCGCGCCTGATGCGCCGTTCATCGCCGTCACCGGCACCAACGGCAAGTCGACGACCACGGCGCTGACCGCGCATATCCTCAAATCGGCAGGGCGCGGCACACAGATGGGCGGCAATATCGGCCGCGCCATCATGACGCTTGATCCACCGCGGGCTGACGGGCACTATGTCGTCGAGTGTTCGTCCTACCAGATCGATCTCGCGCCCTCGATCAATCCGACGGCCGGCATCCTGCTCAACCTGACGCCCGACCATCTCGACCGCCACGGCACCATGCAGCACTACGCTTCGATCAAGGAGCGGCTGGTCGCCGGCAGCGAGACAGCCATTGTCGGCGTCGACGATAGTTGGTGCGCGCAGATCGCCGACCGGCTGGAGAGGGCGGGCCGACAGGTGATCCGCATCTCCAAGCGGCTGCCGCTGACCGACGGTTATTTCGCCGACGGCTCCGATCTGATGGAAGCCGTGCATGGCCGCTACAGCCGCGTCGCCTTCCTCGAAGGCATCGGTTCGTTGCGCGGCCAGCACAATGCGCAGAACGCGCTTGCCGCGGTCGCCGCCTGCCTCAAGGTCGGCTTGAGCCTCGGCGAGATCCAGGCAGGACTTGAGAGCTTCCCGGGCCTGGCGCATCGCATGGAGCAGGTCGGGCGGAAGGACCACGTGCTGTTCGTCAACGATTCCAAGGCGACCAATGCCGATGCGGCGGCACCGGCGCTGTCGAGTTTTTCGCGCATTTACTGGATCGCCGGCGGACTGCCCAAGGAAGGCGGGATCGAGCCGCTGCGCGGTTTCTTCCCGCGCATCGCCAAGGCCTATCTGATCGGCGAGGCGGCGCCCGCGTTCTCGGCGACGCTCGGCGAAGCCGTGCCCTATGAAATCTCGGGCACCCTGGCCGCCGCGGTCGACCATTCCGCGAAAGACGCGGCCAAGGATGACAGCGGCGAGGCGGTGGTGCTGCTGTCGCCGGCCTGCGCCAGTTTCGACCAGTTCAAGAATTTCGAAGTTCGCGGCGAAGCCTTCAGGCAAGCTGCGAATGCTATCGAGGGCGTGAAACCCATCGGAGGGGCACGATAATGCAAAGCCGTCTCGACAAAAGCCCGGTCGCAACCTGGTGGTGGACGATCGATCGCTGGTTCCTGGCGGCGTTCCTGTCGCTGATGGGGCTTGGCATCGTCTTGTCCTTTGCGGCAAGCCCGGCGGTGGCCGAACGCATCGGCCTCGACAGTTTCCACTTTGCCACCAGGCAGATCATCTTCACCGTGCCGGCGCTCGGCGTGATGCTGGCAGTGTCCTTCCTGGAATCGCGGCAGATCCGGCGCATGGCGCTGATCATCCTGGGCATCATGCTGGTGCTGATGGTGGCCGTGCTCTATATCGGCGTCGAGGTGAAAGGCGCGCGGCGCTGGGTGTCGTTTGTCGGCATGTCGATCCAGCCGTCGGAATTTCTGAAACCCGCCTTCGTCATCGTCTGCGCCTGGCTGTTCGCCGAACACAAGCGCCAGCCCGACATCCCGGGCAATTTGTTTGCCATGCTGCTGCTGATCCTGGTCATCTCGCTTCTGGTGGCGCAGCCCGATCTCGGCCAGACCCTGCTGGTGACCGGCACCTGGGGCGTCATGTTCTTCATGGCCGGCCTGCCCTGGCTATGGATCATCGCGCTTGGCGCCACCGGCGCCGGCGGCCTGTTTGCCGCCTATACGGTGTTCCCGCACGTCGCCGCGCGCATCGACAAATTCCTGACCGGCGAAGGCGACACGTTCCAGGTCGACATGGGCCGCGAGGCGCTGATCAACGGCCACTGGTTCGGCGTCGGCCCGGGCGAGGGCACCGTCAAGCGCGTCATCCCCGACGCGCATGCCGACTTCGTCTTTTCGGTCGCCGGCGAAGAGTTCGGGCTGATCATGTGCTTCTTCATCATGTCGATCTTCGCCTTCATCGTGCTGCGCGGCCTCAGCACGGCGCTGAAGGAACATGATGATTTCACCCGCTACGCCGTCGGCGGTCTCGTCACCGTGTTCGGCCTGCAGTCGGTCATCAACATGTGCGTCAACCTGCAGCTGATGCCGGCCAAGGGCATGACGCTGCCTTTCATCTCCTATGGCGGCTCCTCGCAGATCGCCATTGCCATCTCGATGGGCATGGTGCTGGCGCTGACGCGCAAGCGACCGGAAAAGCGCAAGCAGATGGGCTTTGCCCTGTCGCAGCGCGCCCTGCCGGCGGAGTGATATGGCGCGGGGTGTCATCCTTCTCGCGGCTGGCGGAACCGGTGGACATCTGTTTCCGGCCGAGGCGCTGGCGCATGAGCTGATCGAGCGCGGCTGGGGCGTGCATCTGGCGACGGACGACCGCGCCGAGCGCTTTGCCGGCCATTTCCCGGCCACCGCCATCCATCCGATCCAGTCGGCGACGATGGGCTCGAAAAACCCTGTCGCGCTGCTTGGCGCGTTCTGGAAGATCTGGCGCGGCGTGCGCCAGGCCTCCGCCGTCATCGCCAGGATCAAGCCTGATGCGGTCGTCGGCTTTGGCGGTTATCCGACCTTGCCACCGCTCTATGCCGCGACGCGGCGCAAGCTGCCGACGCTGATCCATGAGCAGAACGCAGTGATGGGCCGCGCCAACCGGGCGCTGTCCGGGCGCGTCGATGCCATTGCCGGCGGCTTCCTGCCGCAAGATGAAAGTGCCACAGGCGCCAAGACGGTGACGACAGGCAATCCGGTCAGGCCGCCAATCCTGGAGGCGGCCAAGACGCCCTACACCGCATCCAAAGGGGCGGATCCGTTCAGGCTCCTGGTGTTCGGCGGCAGCCAGGGCGCGCAGTTCTTTTCCGATGCCATGCCGGCGGCGATCGCACTTCTGCCGGAGGCGCAGCGCAAGCGGCTGGTGATCACCCAGCAGGCCCGCGCCGACGACGTGGCGCGGGTGAAGGCTGGCTATGCGGCACTCGGCGTCCATGTCGAGGTCTCGCCCTTCTTCACCGATATGGCACAGCGCATGGGCGCGGCGCATCTGGTGATCTCGCGCTCCGGCGCCTCGACGGTTTCGGAGATCGCCGTCATCGGCCGGCCGGCGCTGCTGGTGCCTTATCCCTATGCGCTGGATCACGATCAGGCGGCGAACGCAGCCGCCCTTGCCGCGGCGGGCGGCGGCGAGGTGCATCCGCAATCGTCACTGTCGCCGGAGCGCATCGCGGCTCTCATTGGCGGGCTGATGGACACTCCCGAGCGGCTGACGGCCATGGCTGCCGGAGCGAAGTCGGCTGGCCGGCCGAACGCGGCACGGTTGCTCGCTGATCTCACAGAGGCTATTGCGTCCAGAAAAACCGTTTCGGATTTCAGGAAAGGGACGCATTGATGAAGATGCCGCAGACCATCGGCCTTGTGCATTTCATCGGCATTGGCGGGATCGGCATGAGCGGCATCGCCGAGGTTCTGCACAATCTCGGCTACAAGGTGCAGGGTTCGGACCAGGCCGACAGCGCCAATGTCCAGCGGCTGCGCGACAAGGGCATCGAATGCTTTGTCGGCCACAAGGCCGAGAATATCGGCGCGGCCGAAGTGGTGGTCGTCTCCACCGCGATCAAGAAATCCAATCCCGAGCTGAAGGCCGCGCGGGAGAAGTTGCTCCCAATTGTCCGCCGGGCCGAGATGCTGGCCGAACTGATGCGCTTCCGCCAGGCGGTCGCGATCGGTGGCACGCATGGCAAGACCACAACCACGTCGATGGTGGCGACGCTGCTCGATGCCGGCGGGCTCGACCCGACGGTGATCAATGGCGGCATCATCAATGCCTATGGCACCAATGCCCGCATGGGCGATGGCGAGTGGATGGTGGTCGAAGCCGACGAAAGCGACGGCACCTTCCTCAAGCTGCCGGCCGAGATCGCCGTCGTCACAAACATCGATCCCGAGCATCTGGACCATTATGGCAGTTTCGACAAGGTGCGCGAGGCGTTCCGGCAATTCGTCGAGAACGTGCCGTTCTACGGTTTTGGCGTGATGTGCACCGACCATCCGGAAGTACAGGCGCTGGTCAGCCGTATCGAGGACCGCCGCGTCATCACCTATGGCGAGAACGCGCAGGCCGATGTGCGTTTCACCAACCACCGCATGGCCGGTGCCGTCTCGGCATTCGACGTGGTGATCCGCGACCGCAAGACCGGCGGCCAGACGACGATATCGGATCTGCGGCTGCCGATGCCCGGCCGCCACAACGTCTCCAACGCCACCGCCGCAATTGCGGTCGCGCATGAACTCGGCCTGTCGGCCGAAGCGATCAAGAAAGGGCTGTCGTCCTTTGCCGGCGTCAAGCGGCGCTTCACCCACACCGGCTCGTGGAACGGCGTCGACATCTTCGACGATTACGGCCACCACCCGGTCGAGATCACGGCGGTGCTGAAAGCGGCGCGCAGCGCCACCAAGGGCCGCGTCATCGCCATTGCGCAGCCGCACCGCTTCACCCGGCTGCATGATCTGTTCGACGAATTTTCGGTCTGTTTCAACGATGCCGACACGGTGATGGTGGCGCCGGTCTATGCGGCGGGCGAGGAGCCGATCGACGGCGTGACCTCGGAGGCGCTGGTGTCGCGCATCCGCTCCGGCGGCCATCGCGATGCGCGCTACGTCGAAACCCCTGCCGCGATTTCGCCCGTCATCCGCGCGTTGGCGAAACCGGGCGACTTCGTCATCTTCCTGGGCGCCGGCAACATCACCCAATGGGCCTATGCGCTGCCTGGGGAACTCGGCGGTACCGTCTCATGATGCGCGGCCAGGACCTGCTCGACAAACTTGGCGACCGGCTTGCCGGCCTGCGCGGCCGCATCACGCCCAATGCCGAGATGGACAAGATCACCTGGTTCCGCGCCGGCGGTCTGGCGGACGCCCTGTTCCAGCCGGCCGACGAGGAGGATCTGGCTGCCTTCCTGCGCGCCGTGCCGGAGGACATCCCGCTCACCATCGTCGGTATCGGCTCCAACCTCCTGGTGCGCGACGGCGGCATTCCAGGTTTCGTCATCCGGCTTTCGGCCAAGGGCTTTGGCGAGGCCGAGGTGGTTTCGCCGACCGTCATCAAGGCCGGTGCTGCGACGCCCGACAAGCGCGTCGCGGCCGTCGCTTATGAGGCCGGCATTGGCGGCTTTCATTTCTATCACGGCATTCCCGGCGCCATCGGCGGGGCGCTGAGGATGAATGCCGGCGCCAATGGCGTCGAGACGCGGGAACGTGTCGTCGAGGTGCGGGCGCTCGACCGCAAGGGCAATCTCCACACCCTCAGCAATGACGACATGGGCTATGCCTATCGTCACTCGGCCGCACCTGCCGGGCTGATCTTCACCTCCGCCGTTTTCGAAGGTGTTCTGGAAGACCCGGAGGCGATCAAGGCGGCCATGGACGCCGTCCAGACGCATCGCGAGACGGTGCAGCCGATCCGCGAGAAGACCGGCGGCTCGACCTTCAAGAATCCGGAAGGCACCTCGGCCTGGAAGGAAATCGACAAGGCCGGCTGCCGCGGGCTGATGATCGGCGGCGCGCAGATGTCGCCGATGCACTGCAACTTCATGATCAACACCGGAACAGCGACCGGATACGACCTCGAATATCTCGGCGAGACGGTGCGCGCCCGCGTGCTTGAAAATTCAGGCATCCGCCTGCAGTGGGAAATCAAGCGGCTCGGCAATTTCCGCCCCGGCCATGCCGTGCAGGAATTCCTCGGACAGCTTCTTTAGCGCAAGCTGAAGTTCATGTGATGCTTGAACTTCAAACGGTCTGAAACAACAGCGCCACCGTTGCTCCAAAGACTCACAACACGCTTTTTCCGGCCGTTTTCGCGGAAAGTGAAACTGTCGGAATCATAAGCACTTGCCAGCGAATCAACTCTCTGATTCTCTGCCTTAAAGCGTTTCCTGATTTGAGTCGTTCGACGCGTCGACCGCGTTTTCCGTCTGGGGGGCAACCTGCCGGGAGACTCGGACTCAATCTGGTCGCTGAATGCGTGGTTGCGGGCCCGCCGTGAGAGGGATGACGGGATATGAAGAACAAGCATGTGGCTGTCCTCCTGGGCGGATTCTCGTCCGAGCGGCCCGTGTCTCTGTCTTCGGGAAAGGCGTGTGCGGATGCGCTTGAGAATGAAGGCTACCAGGTTACCCGCGTCGATGTTGCGCGCGATGTCGGCGCCGTGCTCACCGAACTCAAGCCCGATGTCGTCTTCAACGCACTGCACGGCCCGTTCGGTGAAGACGGCACCATCCAGGGCATCCTCGAATATCTGGCCATTCCCTACACCCATTCGGGCGTGCTCGCCTCGGCGCTCGCCATGAACAAGGAGCAAGCCAAGAAGGTCGCCAAGGCTGCCGGCATCGCGGTGGCGGAATCGAAGGTTGCCAGCCGCTTTGCCATCCAGAACAAGCATCCGATGAAGCCGCCCTACGTGGTCAAGCCGGTCAATGAAGGCTCAAGCTTCGGCGTCGTCATCGTGCATGAAGGCCAGTCGCATCCGCCGCAGGTCATCGGCTCGTCCGAATGGAAATATGGCGAGACCGTCATGGTCGAGCGCTACATCCATGGGCGCGAGCTGACCTGCGCCGTCATGGGCGACGTGGCGCTCGGCGTCTGCGAGATCATTCCGACCGGCCATTCCTTCTACGACTATGATTCAAAATACGTCGCCGGCGGATCAAAACACGAAATCCCTGCTAAAATTTCATCAAATATTTACCAAAAAATACAGACACTGGCACTCAAGGCACATCTGGCTATCGGCTGCCGGGGCGTTTCCCGATCGGACTTCCGCTATGACGACCGTCACTCCGAAAACGGCGAGATTGTCTGGCTCGAGATCAACACTCAGCCGGGCATGACGCCGACGTCTTTGGTGCCTGAAATCGCCGCCCAGGCCGGGCACTCGTTTGGCGAATTGTTGAGTTGGATGGTGGAGGACGCTTCGTGTCTGCGTTGAAATGGGGACAGGACAAGGGCAGGGGCGGCGCCGGGCCGGCGCTGTTCGGCATGTCGTTGTCGTTTGACCATTTCGTGCTGCCGCGCGTGCTGCGCCGGCCGGTGCGCGTGCTGGCGCGCCTGGGCGGCGGCGACTTCGTCGCGCCGCGCTTTTCCGCGGCCATCCTTTCGGCTTCGCTCATTGCATCGAGCAGCCTCTACGGCGCCATTCTCGGCGGTCATGCCGACGACATCGTCCAGAGCATCACCGCCCGGACCGGCTTTGCCGTCGACCAGATCAAAGTGGTCGGCAACCGCCAGACTTCGGAGATCGACATACTGGACCGGCTCGAGCTCGACGGCTGGACGTCACTGATCGGCTTCGATGCCGAGGCCGCGCGTGAACGTATTGATACCTTGCCCTGGGTCGAGGTGGCGGCGGTGCGCAAGGTCTATCCACATACGCTGGAAGTGCGTGTCGAGGAGCGCGAGCCCTTCGCGCTCTGGCAGCAGGGCGCGGAGCTTTCGGTCATCGAACGCTCTGGCGCGGTGATCGCGCCGTTCTCCGGCGGCAAGCAGGCGCTGCTGCCGCTGATCATCGGCACCGGCGCGCCGGCCAAGGCCCCCGACTTCGTGGCCAAGATCAACAAATTTCCCGAGCTCGCGGCTCGGGTCAAAGGCTATATCCGCATCGGCGAACGGCGCTGGGACCTTAAGCTGGAAAACGGCATCACGATCAAGCTGCCCGAGGATGGCGAGGATCAGGCGATCGCCGATCTGGTTCGGATGGACCACGACAACGGGCTTCTGACGCGGGACATCGCCGCCGTCGACATGCGCATCTCCGATCGCCTGGTGGTGCAGCTGACGCCGGAAGCGGCGACGCAGCGCCAGGCCGCGCTCAATGAAAAGCCGCAAAATCTGAAGCGCAAGTCGGGGACGAAGATATGAGCTGGCTTGGCGGCAACAGCGATGCCTCTTCGCGGCGTTCCGGCACGCTCACCGTGCTGGATGTCGGCTCAAGCAAGGTTTGCTGCGTGGTGGCGAAACTGAAGCCGCGCGAGGACGGCAAGCTGTTGCGCGGCCGCTCGCACCGCATCCAGGTGATCGGCATCGGCCACCAGAAATCGCAAGGCGTGAAGTCGGGCGTGGTCGTCGATCTCGACCGCGCGGAGCACGCCATTCGCCTGTCCGTCGACGCCGCCGAACGCATGGCGGGACTGACCGTGGATTCGCTGATCGTCAACATGACGGCGGGCCGGCTGAAGAGCGAAACCTATTCGGCCACGATCAATCTCGGTGGCCATCAGGCCGACGAAGCCGACATCAAGCGCGTGCTTGCCGCCGGCGCCAAGCAGGCACTCAAGGCCGAACGCGACGTGATCCATTCGCTGCCCGTCGGCTTTTCGCTGGACGCTGAGCGCGGCGTGCGCGATCCGCGCGGCATGGTCGGCGACCAGCTCGGCGTCGACATGCATGTGCTGACGGGCGATGCCGCGCCGCTGCGCAATCTGGAGCTCTGCATCAACCGCTCGCATCTGTCGGTCGAGCGCATGGTGGCGACGCCCTATGCCAGCGGGCTTGCGGCCCTGGTCGACGACGAACTGGAAATGGGTGCGGCCTGCATCGACATGGGCGGCGGCACGACGACCATCTCGGTGTTTTCGGAAGGCAAGTTCGTCCATGCCGATGCCATTGCCATCGGCGGCAATCATGTGACGCTCGATATGGCCAAGGGCCTGTCGACCTCGCTCGACGCCGCGGAGCGGCTGAAGGTGATGCATGGTTCGGCGCTGCCCGGCAGTGCCGACGATCGCGACCTGGTCTCGATCCAGCCGATCGGCGAAGACGGCGAGATGCCACTGCAGATCCCGCGCTCGGTGATGACGCGAGTCATCCGCGCCCGCATCGACGAGACACTGGAGCTGTTGCGCGACCGGCTGAACAAGTCGGGCTACGGCAATGCCGTGGGAAAACGCGTCGTGCTGACCGGCGGCGCCAGCCAGCTTGCGGGTCTCCCCGAGGCGGCGCGCCGCATTCTGGGACGCAATGTGCGCATCGGACGCCCGCTCGGCGTGGCGGGCCTGCCGGAAGCTGCCAAGGGGCCGGCTTTCTCGACGGCGGTCGGGCTGCTGATCTACCCGCAGATGGCGAGCTTCGAGAGCCATCCGGCGAAAGGAATTTCCGGTCTCAGGATGACCGGGACGGGCGGAAAACTGCATCGCATGAGTCAGTGGTTGAGAGACAGTTTCTAATTGACGGGGACAGCCCCATAGGCGGCCGCGGCGGCGAAGCGGCGGGAAAGGCAAAGGACGGAGACAATGACGATCAATCTGCAAAAGCCGGACATCACCGAGCTCAAGCCGCGGATCACCGTATTCGGTGTCGGCGGCGGCGGCGGCAATGCCGTCAACAACATGATCACCGCGGGCTTGCGCGGTGTCGAGTTCGTCGTGGCCAACACCGATGCACAGGCGCTGACCATGTCGAAGGCCGAGCGGCTGATCCAGCTCGGCGCGCATGTCACCGAGGGGCTCGGCGCCGGCTCGCAGCCTGAAGTGGGCCGTGCGGCGGCGGAAGAGTGCATCGATGAGATCATCGATCATCTCTCCAACACCCACATGTGCTTCGTCACCGCCGGTATGGGGGGCGGCACCGGAACCGGTGCGGCTCCCGTGGTTGCCCGCGCGGCGCGCGAACGGGGTATCCTCACCGTCGGCGTCGTCACCAAGCCGTTTCATTTCGAAGGCCAGCGCCGCATGAAGACGGCGGATCTCGGCATCGAGGAGCTGCAGAAATGTGTCGATACCCTGATCGTCATCCCCAACCAGAACCTGTTCCGGCTGGCCAATGACAAAACCACCTTTGCCGACGCCTTCGCCATGGCCGACCAGGTGCTCTACTCCGGTGTTGCCTGCATCACCGACCTGATGGTCAAGGAAGGCCTGATCAATCTCGACTTCGCCGACGTGCGTTCGGTGATGCGCGAAATGGGCAAGGCGATGATGGGCACCGGCGAAGCTTCGGGCGAGGGCCGCGCGATGGCCGCCGCCGAGGCGGCGATCGCCAATCCGTTGCTCGACGAGACCTCGATGAGGGGCGCCAAGGGCCTGCTGATCTCGATCACCGGCGGCCGCGACCTGACCCTGTTCGAAGTCGACGAGGCCGCGACCCGCATCCGCGAGGAAGTCGATCAGGACGCCAACATCATCCTCGGCGCCACCTTCGACGAGGAACTCGAAGGCGTCATCCGCGTCTCGGTGGTCGCCACCGGCATCGACAAATCGGCAGCTGAAATTGCCGCGGCGCCGATCTCGATCCGGGCCGTACCGCCGCAGCAGAAGCCGGTCAGCCGCCCAGCGGCTCCGGGGGCGGAAGGCCGTCCGGCACCGGTCCAGCAGCAGACCTATGAGCAGCGCGCGGCCGATCCGGTGGCCGAGGCGATCCAGCTCGCCGAGGCCAATGCGGCGGCAATGGCTCGTCCGGCGCCGATGGCCCAGGCGGAAGATTTCCGCCCGCAGAGCAAGATCTTCCAAGCCCCGCCTGCCCAGCCGCAGCCTGTCGTGCAGCAGGTGATGCAACCGGCGCCGATCCGGGAAATGCCGCAGCCGGTGGCTGCCGCACCGCAGCGCATGCCGCGGGTGGAGGATTTTCCGCCGGTGGTGCGGGCCGAGGTGGAAGCCAAGGGCCGTCCGGCCGACCATGAAAACAGCGGGCCGATGGGGCTGCTCAAGCGGCTGACCAACGGGCTGACGCGCCGCGAAGAAGAGCCGGCCCGGTTGCAGCCGGCTCAGCCGCGCGAACCGAAACTGCGCCAGGCGGCGCCGGAAATGCGCCGCCTTGCCAGCCAGGATCCGCAGCTTTACGCGCCGCGCCGCGGCCAGCTCGACGATCAGGGCCGGTTGACGCCGCAGACCAGGTCGACCCAGGAAGACGACCAGCTGGAGATACCGGCTTTCCTGCGCCGCCAGGCCAACTGAGCCGTTAACGGTATGTAACACTTGTTAACAGGCAGACGAGAGATTGTCTGCCTGTTAACGTTTAAAGTGGTTTAATAACAAGGCGTTACGATGTGACGCTCAAGGTCTGTCGCGGTTACACAGAGTAAGAAACCGTGATTTGGAGTCTCCCTGACAGACCATTATCTTTGCCGCAGCACTTTCGGTGTGCTGGGATTCGGGGAAGTGGCCCTGCCTGCCGATAAAAAAGAGCCGCGCCTTTTGGGTTAAAGCGGACTTAGGCGTTTGGGCTATGGGGTTTGTCTTGCAAGACTATCAGACGACACTGAAATCGCGTGCAACGCTGACCGGTACCGGCGTTCACAGCGGCAAACCGGTCACCGTCAATTTCCTCCCTGCGGACGCCGACACCGGCGTGCTCTTCCACCTTTCGAACGGAAGCGAGAGCCGCGAGTTCCGCGCGCTGGTTGCTGAAGTCGGCGCGACCGATCTCTGCACCATGCTCGGCGATCCGGCAGGCGAGCATATCGCCACCGTCGAACATCTGATGGCGACGCTTTTCGGGCTCGGCATCGACAACATCGTCATCGAGATCGACGGTCATGAGGTTCCGATCCTCGATGGCAGTGCGGTGGCGTTCGTGGAAGCCATCGACCAAGCCGGCATCGAGACGCTGGCGGTCAAGCGCCGCTACATCAGGGTGGTCAAGCCCGTCCGCATCGAGAATGGCGCGTCCTGGGCCGAGTTCAGGCCCTATAGCGGCACGCGCTTCGAGGTCGAGATCGATTTCGAAAGCCCGGCGATCGGCCGCCAGCTATTCGCCTCCGACATCAACCCCGACATCTTTCGCCAGGATATCGCGCGCGCCCGCACCTTCGGCTTCATGAAGGATGTCGAGCGGCTGTGGGCGGCCGGCTATGCGCTGGGCTCCTCGCTGGAGAACTCGCTGGTGATCGGCGACGACAACCGGGTGATCAACATGGGTGGCCTGCGCTATCCCAATGAGTTCGCTCGCCACAAGACGATGGACGCCATGGGCGACCTGGCGCTGGCCGGCGCCCGTTTCATCGGTTGCTTCCGCTCCTATCGCGGCGGTCACCGGATGAATGCGGCTGCTTTGCGGCGGCTTCTGTCCGACCGTTCGGCCTTCGAGGTCGTCGAGACCACGCGCCGCGAGCGCGGCCGCACCGCCGAGATGAGCGCCGTCACCGGCCCTGTCTTTGCACCTTGGGTGATCTGATTCTTAACGTATTTCTGGCTTTCTGAACGCTGGCCGGTGTTGCACGGATGCATCACCGGCGGTGAAAGTGCATAGCTTTCCGGGCAACACCAAGCCGCCACAAAAATGTGCGATTGGCTAGACATAGCGTTGCTGGGCAAGGCAGTTATGGTTTATGGCTGCTGCCGTCTGTTAGGCGCATGTCGCTCAAAAGTGGGGATCAGTTTTGAGGGAACGCCATGCGAAAGGCATTGAACTAACGCCGAAAGGGCGCAATCCAATCATGTTCTTCAAGCGAGTTGGTCAATCGAAAGCGCCGTATCGGGCTGTTTTCCTGGCGCTTTCGGTGGTTGTGCCATCGCTGTTCCTCTCGGCCTGCATGTCGTCCGAGAAAGACGTCGACCTGTCGACCTATGTCGACCAGACCGAACCGGCCGACGTCCTTTACAATCAAGGCCTTGCCAATCTCAATGCCGGCCGCCTGGATGAGGCGAGCAAGAAGTTCGACGCCGTCGACCGCCAGCACCCCTATTCGGAATTCGCCCGCAAGTCGATGGTGATGGGCGCCTTCGCCGACTACCGCGCCGGCCGTTATGACGAAGCGATCGGCTCGGCAAAGCGCTATCTGACGCTTTATCCGTCGACCGACGACGCGGCTTACGCCCAGTATATTATCGGGCTGAGCTACTACAAGCAGATCAAGGACGTCACCCAGGATCAGAAGGAAGCACGCCAGACCGTGCAGACGATGCAGGATCTGGTGACGCGCTGGCCGACGTCGGAATATGTCGACGACGCCAAGGAAAAGATCCGTTTCGCCAACGACCAGCTGGCCGGCAAAGAGATGCAGATCGGCCGCTATTATCTCGAGCGGCGCGAATACATTGCTGCCGTCAAGCGCTTCCGCAACGTTGTCGAGAACTATTCCAACACCCGCCATGTCGAAGAGGCGCTGGCGCGTCTGGCCGAAAGCTATTACGCCATGGGCTTGACCTCGGAAGCGCAAACCGCCGCTGCTGTGCTCGGCACCAATTATCCCGACAGCCAATGGTACAAGGATACCTACAAGCTGTTGCAGAGCAACGGGCTTGAGCCGCGCGAGAATGCCGGATCGTGGATATCCAAGGCCGGCAAGCTGATCACCGGCGCCTGACGCCCGAGCATCGACTGAGGCGGAACGCGCTTTTCGGATTGATCCGACGCTCAAACAAAAAGATAGTGCGGCGCTGCGACTCCATCGGTCGCATGCCGCTTCACAGCGGTTCAGCGGTTTGATTGAGGCGCTGAACCGTCCTAACTTTTTGTTCTACGCAATTCCGGACGGAAAACCGCTACGCACTTTTCCTGGAATTGCTTGAGGTCCGGGTTCTGATGCTTTCCAGACTGTCGATCCGCGATATCGTCCTGATCGAGAAGCTGGATATCGACTTCCAGCCCGGCCTTTCCGTGCTGACCGGTGAAACCGGCGCCGGCAAGTCCATCCTGCTCGACGCGCTGTCGCTGGCGCTTGGCGCGCGCGGCGACGCCTCGCTGGTGCGCCACGGCGCGGCTCAAGGCCAGGTCATTGCCGTCTTCGATGTGCCGCGCAACCACCCGGTGCGCGCGCTGCTGGCCGAAAACGCCATCGAGGATGACGGCGACATCATCCTGCGCCGGCTGCAGACCGCGGATGGCCGCACCCGCGTCTTCGTCAACGACCAGCCGTCCAGCGTCACCCTGATGCGCGACATCGGCCATGCGTTGGTCGAGATCCACGGCCAGCATGACGAGCGGGCTCTGGTCGACCCCGGCGCGCATCGCGAATTGCTGGACAGTTTTGGCGGCCATCTGGGCGCTGCCCGCGCGACCGGCGAGGCGTGGCGCTACTGGCGTGGCGCCGAGCAGGAGTTCGTCAGGCACCGCGCCAAGGTCGAGGCAGCGGCGCGTGAGGCCGATTACCTCAGGGCCTCGGTGGCGGAACTGGCAAAGCTCGATCCGCAGCCCGGCGAAGATACGCAACTGGCGGAGTTGCGTGCAACGATGATGCGGGCGGAAAAGATCGCCTCGGAAATACACGACGCACAGGATGTGCTGTCAGGCCCGTCCTCGCCGCTGCCGCAACTGGCCAGCCTGTTGAGGCGCCTGCAGCGCAAGGCCAGCGAAGCGCCGGGACTGCTCGAGGATGTGGTGAAGTCGCTGGACGAGGCGATGCTGTCGCTGGATGCGGCGCAATCGGGCGTCGAGGCGGCACTGCGCGCTACCGAATACGACCCGCAGCGGCTGGAGAAGGCGGAGGAGCGGCTGTTTTCGCTGCGTGCGGCCTCACGCAAGCACAGTGTGGCCGTCGACGATCTGGCGCAACTGCGCGACACCATGTCCGCCGATCTCGCCGATCTTGATGCCGGCGAGGGGCGCCTGCATCTCTTGGAAAAGCAGGCCTCAGCGGCGCGCGAAGCCTACGATATTTCCGCAGCCCAGCTCTCCGCCCTTCGCCATGCGGCCGCGGTCGGCCTGACCAAGGCTGTGATGGCCGAATTGCCGGCGCTGAAGCTGGAACGGGCTGAGTTCATCGTCGAACTGGCCAGCGATGGCGAGAACCGCATGGAAGAAGGCATCGACCAGGTCGAGTTCTGGGTGCGCACCAATCCCGGCACCAGGCCTGGGCCGATGATGAAGGTCGCCTCCGGCGGCGAGCTGTCGCGCTTCCTGCTGGCGCTCAAGGTGGCGCTGGCCGACCGTGGCTCGGCGCCGACATTGGTCTTCGACGAGATCGACACCGGCGTCGGCGGCGCCGTGGCCGATGCGATCGGCCAAAGGCTGGCCAGGCTGTCGAAGCGCGTGCAGGTGCTGTCGGTCACGCATGCTCCGCAAGTGGCGGCACGTGCTGCGACGCATTTCCTGATCTCCAAATCCGGCGGCTCGGACAAGGTCGCCACCGGCATCGCCGAAATGGACCGGGCGGCGCGCCAGGAAGAGATCGCGCGCATGTTGGCCGGCGCTACCATCACCGACGAGGCGCGCGCAGCCGCGGAACGGCTGCTGCGCGAGAATATTGCTGCAGCGTAGTCGTCGCAAGGCTTTCGGACTGAGTCAGGATATGGCCCCATCCCGCTGTTCAGGAATGCTTTTTCCGAAATCCTGATTTATGGTGTCGCGCCACTGTCCAGGGACCGCTGCATGTCTGAAAAACCAGTCGAATCGTTGAGCGAAAGCGAAGCCGCGGATGAGCTCCAGCGGCTGGCCGAGGAGATCGCCGGTCATGACAGGCGCTATCATGCCGAGGACGCGCCGACGATTACGGACGCGGAATATGACGCGTTGCGGCGGCGCAACCTTGCCATCGAGGAGCGGTTTCCCGGTCTGGTGCGCGAGGATTCGCCCTCGCTGCGGGTCGGCGCCGCGCCGGCGGAAGGCTTTGCCAAGGTGCGCCATGCGGTGCCGATGCTCAGCCTCGCCAAGGCCTACACAGACGAGGACGTCACCGATTTCATCGAGCGTGGCCGGCGCTTCTTCGACCGCGACAAGGACCTCGACATCGCGTTTACGGCCGAGCCGAAGATCGACGGCCTGTCGGCGTCGCTGCGCTATGAACGCGGTGTGTTCGTGCAGGGTGCTACGCGCGGCGACGGCACTGTCGGCGAGGACATCACCGCCAATCTCAGGACCATCGCCGACATCCCCGCCAAGCTGAAAGGATCGGGCTGGCCCGAGACCATCGAGATCCGCGGCGAAGTCTACATGACCTATGCGGAATTCGAGGCACTGAAGGCCCGCTCGGCGGCGGTGGGGGGCCAGGACTATGTCAATCCGCGCAACACGGCAGCGGGCTCCTTGCGACAGAAGGATGCGTCCGTCACCGCCAGCCGCAATCTTAAATTTTTTGCCTATGCCTGGGGCTACACGACAGCGGATCCGGCGCCGACCCAATACGATTCGGTGCAGAAATTCGCCGAATGGGGGTTCAAGGTCAGCCCGCTGATGGTGCGGGCGAAGTCTGTCGAGGAGCTGATCGCGCACTACCACAAGATCGAGGAGCTGCGTTCGTCGCTCGGCTACGACATCGACGGTGTCGTCTACAAGGTCGACCAGCTGGAATTGCAGCGTCGCTGGGGCTTTGTCACCGGCGAGCCGCGCTGGGCGGTTGCGCATAAATTCCCGGCCGAACAGGCGATGACGACGGTGCAGAAGATCGACATCCAGGTCGGCCGTACCGGTACGCTGGCGCCGGTGGCGCGGCTGGCGCCGGTCACGGTCGGCGGCGTGGTGGTCGAAAACGTCACGCTGCACAATGAGGACTACATCAAGGGCTTCGACAGCAACGGCCTGCCGATTCGCGACGGCATCGATGTCCGCATCGGTGACACGGTTGTCATACAACGGGCGGGCGATGTCATTCCGCAGATCGTCAGCGTGGTCGTCGACAAGCGGCCGGCTGATGCGGTGCCTTACGAATTCCCGCACATTTGTCCGGTCTGCGGCTCGCCGGCGACGCGCGAAATCAACGAGAAGACCGGCAAGGAGGATTCCCGCCGGCGCTGCACCGGCGAGCTGATCTGCGCGGCGCAGGCCGTGGAGCGGCTGCGTCATTTCGTGTCGCGCGGCGCGCTCGACATCGAGGGGCTGGGCGCCGAGAATATCGACCTGTTCTTCAATTCGGGACTGGTCAAGACCGCCGCCGATATCTTCACCCTCAGGGATCGCCGCCCAGCCGTCACCAGGGCGCTGGCCGAGCGGCGCGAGGAGCAGGCTAGGCAGCGCGAGGCGGCATCGGGCAAGGCGCGCAAGAATGTGCGCGGTGTCGAGGACCGCAATTATGAAGGCCTCGACAAGCTGTTCGCGGCCATCGATTCGCGCCGCGCGCCGGAGCTCGACCGCTTCATCTTCGCACTCGGCATCCGCCATATCGGCGAAACGACGGCGGCCGTGCTTGCCCGGACGTTTTCGACCATCGAGGAGCTGATCCGCGTCGGCAAGGAAACGGCGGCGGCTGAGGATCCGCACAGCGTCTTCCCCTCCATCAACGGCATTGGCGACACGGTGATCGACGCGTTGCGCGATTTCTTCGGCAATGAACGCAATGACGATGTGCTCGACAGACTGCTCGAACAGGTCAAGCCGAAGCCGTATGTCGTCACCGTTTCGGCCGATAGCGAGGTTGCCGGCAAGACCATCGTCTTCACCGGCACGCTGGAAAAGATGACACGCTCCGAAGCCAAGGCGATGGCCGAACGGCTCGGCGCCAAGGTGGCGGGTTCGGTGTCGGCGAAGACCGATCTGCTGGTGGCCGGGCCGGGCGCCGGCTCCAAACTGAAGCAGGCCAGTGAACTCGGCGTCGAAGTCATCGACGAGGACACCTGGCTGCGACGGGTCGGCAAGGCGTGATGGCCGGTTCGTTCAAAGGGTTCGGGCAAAAAGCCATCCCGTTCCTCAAGGCGCTCGACTTCCACCAGAGCCGCGAATGGTTCCAGGAAAACCGCGCGCTTTACGACAGCGAGTTGCATGAGCCGTTCTGCGATCTGGTCGAGACGCTGACCGAGCGCTTCGCGGCGGCGGGTCTGGGCTTGCGCGGAGACCGCAAGAAGTCACTGTTTCGCATCAACCGCGACGTGCGCTTCGCCAAGGACAAGCGGCCCTACAACCAGCATTTGTCGGCCATGCTGTCGCCGGATGGCACCAAGATGGAGCAGGGCGTGTTCTTCGTCTATGTCGGGATCGACCGCTGCTTTGCCGATGTCGCCTGGTGGAATCCGGAGCCGTCCCTGCTGCTGGCGATGCGCAAGGCGATCGTCGCCCGGCCGGCCGAGTTCCGAAAACTGCTCTCAACGCTGAAGAAAAACGGCTTCGAACTTGAAACCGAGGGCCGCATGAAGCGCACGCCGCGCGGCTTCGAGCAGGTCAACGAACCCGATCTTGTCGACGCCATCCGCAACCGGCACTTCTATGTCCAGCACATGATCGATCCGGCTGGAATTCACGCGCCGACGCTGGTCGACGAGCTTGTCGATTTCGCCTTGCGCGCCAAGCCGCTGCTTGACTGGGGCAGGGCGATCCAGGGCACGGCACCGCGGAGCTAAATCAGCCCGGCGCACTGCACGGCTACATCCGCATCAAAAGACCGCCGTCGACTGCCAGTTCGATGCCGGTGATGTAGCTTGCCGCATCGGAAAGCAGGAATAGCGCGGCATTGGCCATGTCCTGCGGCGTGCCGATGCGGCCGAGCGGCGCATAATTGGCAACGGCCGCGCGTTTCTCTTCGGTGTCCCAGCGCGCCTGCAGCGGCGTCAACGCCATTCCCGGGCAGATCGAATTGGAGCGGATGCCATCGCCCGCCAACTGCATGGCGAGCGACTTCGACAGCGCACAGACGCCGGCCTTCGATGCCTGGTAGGCATCCTGCGGGGTCGGATCGCCGCGATACCACTGGATGGTGGAGAAGTGCACCATGGCGCCGCCGCGTCCGCCGGCCCGCATATGCGGAACCACCGCCCGCGCGGTGTGGACGAAGGATTTCAGATTGATGTTGAAGACCTGATCCCAGACATCGAGGTCCATCTCGAGGGCCGATTTGTCGCGACCGAACCAGAGCACGCCTGCGACATTGGCGAGATAATCGATGCCGCCGCGCTCGCGGCCCGCGGCATTGATGGTCTGCTCGACGAAGGCGGCGTCGGTGAGGTCGCCCTGGGCAAAGGTGAGCCGGTCGTCATAGGCGGCAAGCGACGCCGGACGCGGCTTGACGTCGATGGCGGTGACCGAGGCGCCGGCATCGAGCAGCGCCAGCGAGATCGCCTCGCCCATACCGCCACCGGCGCCGGTGACGACCGCGTGCCTGCCGGTGAAGTCATAAGCGATCATCCGAACCCCCTCATTTGTTTTTACAACATCAGTTTCGCTGATTTGTTGGCTCAAGCGAATTCGTCTGACTTTTCAAACGCCGGCTCCTACATAGCAGCGCGAGATGGGAATGTGACATGTCGGCAGAGACCTTAAGCGAAAATTCCGTGGCCAGCGACTTCTGGGACGGCGTGCGGCTGTCGATGCCGGTGGTTGTCGCCGCGGCGCCATTTGGGCTGCTGTTCGGCGCCATCGCCGTCGACAACGGCTTTTCCGTTCTCGAAGCTTTCTTGATGAGCGCGCTGATCTTCGGCGGCGCCAGCCAGATGGTCGGCATCGAATTGTTCGGCCAGCATGTCGCGCCATGGCTGATCGTGCTGTCGATCTTCGCCGTAAACTTCCGTCACGTGCTTTACTCCGCCAGCATCGGCCGGCGAATCGCGCACTGGCCGGTTATCAGCCAAGCGCTGGGCTATTTCGTGCTCACCGATCCGCAATTCGCGGTGGCCGAGCGTAAGGCCGAAGCCGGCGAGACCGTTGGCTTTGCCTGGTACATGGGGCTTGGCCTGCCGGTCTATGTGTTCTGGGGGATCGAGAGCGCGCTGGGCGCGGTGTTCGGCAAGCTGATCCCGGACACGCATGCGCTCGGCATCGACTTCCTGCTGCCGATCTATTTCCTCGGGCTGGTCATGGGCTTTCGCAACCGGCCACTGTGGCTGCCGGTGGTGATCGCCAGCGCCGCGGCGTCGATCATTGCCTACAAAACTGTGGGATCGCCATGGCACGTCTCCATCGGCGCCGTTGCAGGCGTGCTTCTGGCCGTCATCCTGCCGCCGCACCATAGCGGTGTGGAGGCAAAACGATGAGCGCGAACTTGTGGATCATCATTGCCGGCGCGATCGCCACCTATCTCACCCGCGTCGGCGGCCATCTGGTGATCTCGCGCTTCGACCACATCCATCCACGCGTCGAGGCGGGTTTGAATGCCGTGCCGGCCGCAGTGTTGACGACGCTGGTGGCGCCCGCCGCACTTAGCGCCGGACCGGCGGAATGGGCGGCGCTGGTCGTCGCCGCTGTGGTCTCGCTGCGCGGCGGCCTGATGGCGATGTTTCTGGCCGGGGCGGTGGTGCTGGTCCTCGCGCGGCAGTTTGTGGCATAGGGCGCCTGCGCGCGGAACAGTTTCGAACTGTCGGCGCCGCCGCTCATTGCCCTGGCGGGCGTTCGTCACTCGAAAAGCCAAGCAATTGGCTTTTCGTCCGCTTCGCGGACCGCTCCTCACCTCCCCGTATAGTGACGGGGAGAAAGAAGCTCATTTCAGATCTTGGCGTCGTGCGGCAGCGGCGCTGTCGCTTTCTCCAGCCAAGCCAGCGTCTCGCCGTCGAGCATCGGGCCGATCTCGGCCAGCACCCAGGCATGGTAAGTATCCAGCCAGTGCAACTCCTCGCGCGTCAACAGGTCGGTGCGGATCAGCCTGATATCGATCGGCGCCAGCGTCAGCGTCTCGAAACCGTGCATGGCGATGTCGCCGCCCTCCACCTGTTCAGCCGGTGTCACCAGGATCAGGTTCTCGATGCGGATGCCGTAGGAGCCTTCCTTGTAATAGCCGGGCTCGTTGGACAGCATCATGCCGGCCAGCAGCTTTTCGGTGCCGGTGCGGGCGATGCGCTGCGGCCCTTCGTGCACCGCCAGATAGGAGCCGACGCCATGGCCGGTGCCGTGGGCAAAGTCGCAGCCATGCTTCCACAGCGCCATGCGCGCCACCGCGTCGATTTCCGAGCCGCGCGTGCCGGCGGGAAAGCGCAGAGTGGAAATGCCGATCATACCTTTCAGCACCAGTGTGAAGCGCTCGCGCATCTCCTCGGTCGGCTGGCCGATCGGCACCGTGCGGGTGATATCGGTGGTGCCGTCCTGATACTGGGCGCCGGAATCGAGCAGGAACAGCTCGCCCTTTGCCAGCTCGCGGTTGGTGGCGCGCGACACGCGGTAGTGCATGATGGCGCCGTTCGGACCGCTGCCTGAAATGGTGTCGAAGGAGACGTCGCGCAGCGGCATCTGCGTTTCCTCGCCGGTCTGCCGGCGCACCTCCTCCAACTTGGTGACAACGGTTATTTCGTCGAGCGTGCCCGGCTTTTGCCGTTCCAGCCAGCACAGCAGTTTCGCCACGGCCGCCCCGTCTCGGCGGTGCGCGGCGCGGCTGCCGGCGATTTCCGCCTGGTTCTTGGTGGCGCGCGGAATGCGGGCGGGATCGGCCGCTGAAACAAATGCGCCGCCATTGTCCTCGACCAGCATTCTCAGCTTCTCCGCCGCCAGCACCGGGTCGAGCGCGATCTTGGCGCCGCCCTTGGCAAGGGTAACGACCGCCGCCTCGAATTCGCCGGGCTCGTGCAGATCGGCGAGTTGGGTGAGATAGGCGGCGACCGTGCGCGAAAACTTGCGCTGGTCCATGAACAGCTGGTGCTTGCCGTCGGCGGCAGGGATCGCGAAGCCGAGCGCCAGCGGCGTGTGCGGCACGTCACCGCCACGGATGTTGAAGGCCCAGGCGATCGAGGAGGGGTCGGTGAGCACGGCGTGCGTCGCGCCCTCCTTGCCGATTGCCGCCACCAGCCGCGCCAGCTTGTCCTTGGCGAGTTCCCCGGCAAAGCCGATCGGGTGGATTTCGACCGGCGCCACGGGCGGCGCCGGCTGATCCTTCCAGATGATGTCGATCGGGTTCCTGTCGAGCGGCACCAGCGTCGCGCCGGATTGCTCGGCCGAGGTTTTCAGCGCCTTGACCTCAGCGATCGTGTGCAGCCACGGGTCGAAGCCAAGCCTGGCGCCCTTGCCGAGATTGTCCTTGATCCAGGAGGCCGGCGGGTTGTCGACGAGACTCTCGATCGCAAAAATGTCGAGATCGACCTCGTGGCGCACTTGCAAGGTATAGCGGCCATCGACGAACATGAAGGCGCGGTCACGCTGCACAAGTGCTACGCCCGCCGAGCCGCTGAAGCCGGTCAACCACTTCAGCCGCGCCGAGCGATCGGCGACATACTCGCCCTGGTGCTCGTCGGCGCGCGGCACCAGGAAACCGTCGAGGCCATTATCCGCCAGCCATCGCCGCAGCAACGTCACGCGCGGCTTGCCGACGCTGGGGTCGCCTGCGGAATCGAAGGTCTGGAACATGGTATGCCTCCTGTATCGGGCGCGACCGTAGCGCATGACCCGGAAAACCGGAATCGATTTTCGCCAATCGCAACAGGCTCGGATTGGTCCAAAGCGCGTTGCGTCTCAGTGCTTCAGGTGGATCGTCACCCAGCCTTCGCGATGCAAGGTCCTGACATGCCGGAAATTCTGGCCGACATAGGCCGAGATCACCGCATTGCATTGGCGCTCGAGGATGCCGGACAACACGATCGAGCCGCCGAGGCTGATGTGCCTGGCCATCTCAGGCGCCAGCCGCATCAGCGGCCGCGCCAATATGTTGGCGACGATGAGGTCGAAAGGCGCGCGCTTGCCGAAGATCGGGTGGTGGAAGCCGGGCGCCGTCACCGTTTCAACCAGCGCCTTGACGTGGTTGAGGCGGGCATTGGCGGCGGCGACCCTGACGGCGATCGGATCGATGTCGGTCGCCAGCACCGGAATATGCGCCAGTTTGGCGACGGCGATTGCCAGCACCGCGCTGCCGGTGCCGAGGTCGAGGGCATTCCTGGGACGTTCGCGGCGCACGACCCGTTCCAGCATTTCGAGGCAGCCGGCCGTGGTGCCGTGATGGCCGGTGCCGAAGGCAAGGCCGGCCTCGATCTCGATGGCGAGTTCGCCGCTGTGGCGCTTCCGGCGGTCATGCGCGCCATGGACGAAGAAACGTCCGGCGCGCACCGGCTTCAGTCCCTCCAGCGAGCGCGCCACCCAGTCGATGTCGGGCAAAACCTCGCGCTCGATCGGCTTCGACAGGGACAGTCCCACAAGGCTGTCTTTTAGCCGCGCCTCAACCGCGTCGACATTGCCGTCGGTGTAGAGCGAAACCTCATAGATGTCGCGGTCTTCATCGACTTCGAGCACGGCGATCGGCAGGCCTTCATCCTCGAAAGCCGGCTCGAGCGCGGCAAAGATGCGGTCGGCGTCGATCTTCCCAGCGATGAAGTGGAGCCTGGTCTGACCCATCAGTTGGTCTCTTGCTTGAGCATGATCTCTGGACAACACTTTTCTGTCCGAGAAAACCGGATTCCACATTTAGGGATCATGCCTAGCCTGCTGCCAGCCGCTTCAGCTTGGCAATCGCGGTATCGGCGCTTTCGCCATAGGCGATGGTGCCCGAAAACTCGCCCTTGGCATTGAGCAGCAGCGCCGAGGCGGTGTGGTCCATCGTATAATCGCCGTCGCCGGTGTCGACCTTCTTCCAGTAGATGTTGAAGGACTTCGCCATGGCGTGCACCTTGTCGGGATCGCCCGATATGCCGACGATGCGGTCGGAGAAATTGCTGACGTAAGTGTTCATCACAGGCGGCGTGTCGCGCTCTGGATCGACGGTAACGAAGTAGGCGTTGAGGTTCTTGCCGTCGTCGCCCAGCGTCTTCAGCCAGCCGGCCATTTCGAACAAAGTGGTCGGGCAGACTTCCGGGCAATGGGTGAAGCCGAAGAAGACGATGCTGGGTTTTCCCCGGAAGGCGGCTTCGGTGATTGGCGCGCCTTTCTGGTCGACCAGCGTGAATGGCGCGCCATACGGTTCGCCACCATAGTGGCCGCGATAGAAGTCAAAGGTGAGCCAGCCGATGCCCGCCGCCATCAGAACGAGAATGCCGACCAGAATTGAACGCATCATCAGGAATTGTCCGTAGCAGAAATCATCGAGCGCCGGATCGGCGCCTCTCTGCCGGCAGTCTTAGCCGGTCGCAGGGGGCAAGGCAAAGATGCCGCGTTGCCGCAACCGGGCTGGGCGCTACCTTGCAAACAGCTGGCCCTTATCCCACCTGAGACCGGCAAACTGAACCTGAGGAGGCTCCCTTGCAAAGACGGACTGGGCAGAGACGGATTGGGCAGAAACTGATCGGCGGCGCGCTGGCCGCATGCATTGCCCTTGGCGCCGGTGCCGCAGCGGCAGAGGAAGTCGGCAAGGTCGGCGTCGATTGGGTCGGCAACGACATCATCGTCGAGGCGATCAAGGATCCCAAGATCGACGGCGTGACCTGCCATGTCTCCTATTTCGACCGCAGCGTCATCGACCGGCTGCACAAGGGCAACTGGTTCGAGGATCCGTCTGATTCCTCGATCTCCTGCCGCCAGACCGGGCCGATCACCATCGGCGACATCGACATGAGCGAGGGCGGCGAAGAGGTGTTCAAGCAAGGCATCAGCCTGATCTGGAAGAAGCAGGTGGTGAACCGCATCTACGACAAGAAGAACGAGACGCTGATCTATCTCTCGCATTCGCGCCAAGTGCAGGACGGCTCGGCGAAAATGTCGGTGACGACCGTGCCGCTGTTCGGCCAGAACGTGGTGTGGACCGGCGGCAAGCCGAAATAACGATCCTCCGGGCGCAACGCGACAATTGCTTCCGCAATTGCGCGGGGGTAAATCCGCCAGATGGACCGTACCGAAAACCTCGTCCTGAAAGATCCCGAGCCGCGCATCCATTCGACCGCGGAGCTGAAAGCGTGCAAGCTTGGCCGCTATGCCTCGATCGGCGAACGGGTGGTGCTGCGCGAGGTCAATGTCGGCGATTTCTCCTATTTCGAGCGCCACGCCGAGGCGATCTACACGACGATCGGAAAATTCTGCTCGATCGCCGCCAACAGCCGCATCAATGCCTTGGAGCATCCGATCGAGCGGATCACGCAGCACAAGCTCAGCTACCGGCCGAACGAGTATTTCCGCTGGCTGGGCGTCGACGCGGCGTTCCGCGCGCGGCGGCAGGCCAAGGCGGTCGGCATCGGCAATGATGTCTGGATCGGCCATGGCGCCGTCATCATGCCCGAGATCAGCATCGGCAATGGCGCCATCATCGGCGCCAATTCGGTGGTGACGCGGGATGTGCCGGCCTACACAATCGTCGCCGGCGTACCGGCGAAGCCGTTGCGCATGCGCTTTCCCTCCGAGATCGCGGCGCGGATCGAAAGCCTTGCCTGGTGGGACTGGCCGCCGGAGAAACTCGCCAAAGCGGTTCCCGACATGCAGGCCTTGCCGATTGAGGATTTCCTCGATCGTTGGGAGCAAGAGCATTCCTGAGAGCTCGCCGCGCGTGCGCGGTTTCATCGACTGGCTGGCCGAAATCCTGGCGCCAAAATTCTGAACGGCACGTGTCGGGAAGAGTTCCGCCGGTCTGCGGCAACGCAACGGACCCCTTCCGCCATGCGGGGGTGGCGCAGCGGAAGGGGCTTGGAGACAAATCCGCCGTGAAGCGGAACGAACAGGTTTTGGCCTGCATGGTGACTAATGGCAACAAACCGATAAGGCGGCTTTTCACGGCGCTGCGCCTTTGGCGTGCATACAATTGCACCAGCGATGCCCTCTGCGACAGGGAACCGGAAGCGGCTGCCGGTTGTTTATTGTTGGAGCGATGAATGCGGCCTTGGTCAGCTCGTCGCGCTTTGAACGGTTGAGGATGTGAATGATCGAAAAGCTGTTTACCAGAATCGCCAACACCGTTTCGCACTTGGCGGGCCTGCCGCCGACTTTCATCGCCTGTTGCGCCATCGTTATCGTCTGGGCGGTAAGCGGGCCATTCTTCGGCTTCTCCGATACGTGGCAGCTCGTCATCAACACGGGAACGACGATCATCACCTTTTTGATGGTGTTCCTGATTCAGAACACCCAGAACCGCGACGGCGCCGCGGTTCAGGCCAAGCTCGACGAACTGATCCGCGTCAGCGAGGGCCACAATCATTTCATCGGCATCGAGCACCTGACCGAATCCGAGGTCGAGGAGATCAGAGACAAATGCGAGCGGGCGGCAAAACGCCATGACCACGAGCTCGCCGAACTGGCGGGCAAGAAGGCCGTCGCGCAAAAGCGCACCGCGAAAAAACGCGCGCCCGCCTGAGTCTCGGCTTTGGCTGAGTTCGACGATCAGTTTCCCATAAAGGCCGCGAAAGCGTCCTTATGGTCGGGGTGCCAGCGCGAGAGAGCAGGCCGGTTCTCGATGATGTCGCCGATCGCCCAGGCCATGCGCTTTTCATCGGTCGGCCGCATCACCTCATTGTCGGGGCACAGGATGTAGAAGTCCCCGCGCGCCAGCGAAGCCAGCATGAAGTCGACCACCTGCTCGCCGGTCCAGGCGCCAGCGGGTTTTTCGACCGCTCCTTCGGTGAGGCCGGTGAAGGTGAAGCCGGGAATGAGAAGATGCGCCGCGACCTTCGCGCCCGGCTCGTTGCGCAATGCGTGCGCCAGGCCTTCGGTGAACGTCTTCAATGCCGATTTGGATACGTTGTAGGCGAGATTGCCGGGTGGCGTGGTGATGCCTTGCTTGGAGCCGGTGTTGATGATCAGGCCCGGCTCTCCGGAGGCCAGCATGGCCGGCGCAAAGGCCTCGACGCCATGTACGACGCCCCAGAAATTGATGTCGATCAGCCGCTTCCAGGCGTCGCCGTTCTCCCACGGTTTTCCCGGATTGTTGCCGACGCCGGCATTGTTCATCAGCAGCGATACGGCGCCGAAAGCGGCATGCGTCTTTTCCGCCAGCCGGCCGAGTTCGTCGGCCTTCGAGACGTCTGTGGCGACCGCAAGCACGGCATTCTCGCCGGCGATCGCGGCGACTGCCTGGCGGGCCGCATCGAGGCGCGCGCCGCCAATGTCGGCCAGCACCAGTCTCATGCCCATAGCCGCCAGCCTTTTGGCGGCGGCAAGCCCGATGCCGCTGGCGCCCCCGGTGATGACGGCGACGTTGCCTCGGCTGAGGGCGGGCAAAGCGGATTGGATTTCGGCGTCGGAGGTCATGATCTTTTTCCTAGGGTTCGGGTGGCGCCGAACTTAGCGCGGGACGCGCATCGTGCAAGGCCGTCCCGCGTGTTCGGGTTGACCGCATCAACGGCGGCTGTGCATGCTGCGGCTGAACAGGAGACTGCCGATTGACCGACTGGGTTGCGATCCTGAAGGAGCAGACCGCCACCGGCGACCAGATGGGCCGCGAGGTGCCACAGATGCTTGCCAATCCGGACATAAGCGAAGCGCAGGTGAAGACCTTGTTTTCGGCACTCGAAAAACAGGCCGAGTTCGTCGAGAAATTGCGCATGGCGCTGGAAAAATTCGGCCATGATTTTTCGATCATCAAGGCGGCCGAGCGGCTGGAGGAGCGCTATGCCGACCTAGCCGCGTCGGTTGCCGAAAAGCTGAAGGCGATGCGCAAGTAGAGGCGTCCTACGCTACTTTTCCAGCACCCGCGAAAAACGCGTGTCCGGAACGAACCAGACGGCGGCCACCAGCACGAAGATCGCAACGCCGATCCATTGGTTGACGAAGGCAAGCGGGACGGCGGCGGCGTAGAGGGCCACCGAGATCTTGCCCTTGCGGTCATTGCCCAGCGCCTTGGCGAAGGCGGTGTCGTTGCCGTGCAAATGGTGCAGCTTGGTGGCGAGAAAGGTGTAGGCGACCGCGCACAGCACCAGGTCGATGCCATAGACGGCGACGGGGACCGGCGCGAAATGGTTCTCGCCCATGAAGGCCGTCGTCGCCGGCATCAGCGACAACCAGAACAGAAGGTTGAGGTTGGCCCACAGCACGCGGCCGTCGACCCTTTGGACGGTGTGGAACATGTTGTGCAGATTGTTCCAGTAGATACCGACATTGATGAACGACAAGACATAGCTGAAAAAGATCGGCCACAGCGGCAGAAGCGCTGAAAAATCCTCCCCATGGGGCACTTTCAGCTCCAGCACCATGATGGTGATGATGATGGCGACCACCCCATCGGTGAATGCCTCGACTCTGCCTTTTCCCATGGATTCTCCTTCTCGATGGAAAGACGTTAAGCGAGGATTTCGGGCAAGACCATCCTGACAAGGTTGTCAGGATGAAGTTCGGCGCGTGGAACGGCCATCCTTACATGGACGTTGGGGCGCAATTGGGCGTTGGGCGATTGGCCGGAGGTTGCCATGACCAGCTATGCCGAGACCATAACGCGCGACAACGGACTCGATGGCCGGCCCGCGATGGCCGCGGTTGCCGCCATGATCGCCGCTCTGTTCGCCGGCAGCACGGTGCTGACGCCGCTTTACGTCATCTACAAGCAGGCCTTCGGTTTCTCGCAGATCACGCTGACGCTGGTCTACGCCGTCTATGTCGTCGGCAATCTCGGCGCATTGCTGATGTTCGGGCGCTTGTCCGACGGCATTGGCCGCCGTCCTGCGGCGCTGGCGTCGATGGCCATAGCGGTGGTCAGCGCGCTGGTGTTCCTGTTGGCCGAGAACGTCGCATGGCTCGATGTCGCCCGCATATTGAGCGGCCTTGGCATCGGCGTCGGCGCGGGAACCGGCACGGCCTGGCTTGCCGAATTGATCGAGGGTAAGGACAAATCGCGCGCGGCAATCATCGCCACCAGCACCAACTTCGTTGGCCTTGGCCTCGGCGCGCTGGCATCGGGCCTGCTCGCCGAATATGCGCCCTGGCCGTTGAGACTAACGTTTGCGGTCTATCTTGCCTTGCTCGTGGTGGTGACGCTGTTGATCTGGCGCACCAGGGAAACCGTTTCGCGGCCGGGAAGGCTGGTCGACGTTTCGCTGCGGCCGCGGCTGTCGGTGCCCGCTGATATCCGCGCCGCTTTCGTGGCGCCGGCCGTCACCGGCTTCGGCGCCATGGCGCTGGTCGGCTTCTATGCAGCCCTGGCGCCGAGCATCCTGGCGCAGCAGCTGCATGTGGCCAACCATGCCGAGGCCGGCGGGCTGTTCTTTGAACTGTCGATCGTTGCGGCCGCGACCATTCTGGCCACGACCCGACTGTCCAGTCGCGCCGGCATGCTGGCCGCGCTGGCGCTGATGATCCCGGCCGTAGGGCTGATGGTTGCTGCTCAGTTTTTCGCGTCGATGTCCCTGATGGTTGCCGCCACCGCTGTGTGCGGCGTGGCGGCGGCGCTCGGCTATCGCGGCGGCCTGCAGGTGGTGAGCCAGATCGCACCTGCCGAGCGTCGCGCCGAATTGGTGTCGGCGTTCTTCATCTGCTGCTTCTGCGGCAATGCGCTGCCGGTGATCGGCATTGGGCTGCTGTCGAGTTGGGCCACTCCGACGACGGCAAGCCTGGCCTTCGCCGGCATGATCACGCTGTTCTCTGTCGTAGCGCTGGGGTTCGGCGTCAAATACGCGCGCTGAGCCTCACCCGTTTGGCGTCTCGGGCGCCATGTTTGCCCGTCCGCGCGGGATGCCGAGGCCGGTGTCGGGCGGCTCGCCGGCGGCCGGCCGGTCCTCGATCATGTGCATGGTGCGCCAGCGGCCGAAGCGATAATAGGCGGCGGCCAGCACCAGCGAGGTGATCGATCCCGCCGGAAAACTCCACCACAGCGCTTCCTCGCCGATGTAGCTCCTGAAGAAGTAGGCAAAGCCGGTACGCACGACCAGCACGGAAATCACCAGAATGATCAGCGGCGGCATCACGGCACCGGTGGCGCGCACGGTGGCGAACAGCACGATGGTGACGCCGAACAGGATGAACGACCAGGACGCCACCTTGTTGATGTGGGCTGCAATGTCGATTGCGGTGCTGTCGCGGCTAAGGAACAGGCCGAGCACCGGCCTGTCGAAGAGGAACAGCAGCGCCACCAGGGCGCCGGTGAGCACCAGGTTGAAGCCGACGCCGGACGCCGCGATGCGACCGATGCGGTCCCAGCGCCCGGCGCCGACATTCTGGGCCGCCATCGACGAGACTGCGGCTCCGATCGCCAGTGCAGGCATCTGGATATAGGTCCACAGCTGCGCCGCGATGCCGTAGGCGGCGGCGACCTGCGAGCCGTAGGAGTTGACGATGCCCATCACGGTCAGCGCCGCCGCCGAAATGACGATCATCTGCAGGCCCATCGGCACGCCCTTGAAGACGACGATCCTGAGCAGCGCCGGATCCGGCCGCAGCAGAGCGAGGTTCGCGCCGGCGAGCCGCAACGGATGCTTTTTGGCATAAAGCACGACGAGGATGGCGATCACGCTCACCGTCTGGCCGATCAGCGTCGAGGTGGCGGAGCCGGCGATGCCGAGTTCGGGGAAGGGGCCGATGCCGCGAATGAGCAGCGGATTGAGGATGATGTCGAGCACGACCGCGAGCGCCATGAAGAAGAATGGCGTGCGCGAATCACCCGCACCGCGCAGCACCGTCATGACGAAGGACAGAAGGTTCATCATCGGCACGGCGACGAAGATGATACGCAGATAGGAGCGCGCCAGCGGCAGCGCATCGGGCGGGGTGCCCAGTGTGTTGAGGATGGCGTCGACCCAGATCCAGCCGCAGACGGCGAAGATAGCCGAGACGAGGAAGAAGAAGCTGGCGCTGGTGCCGACGATGCGCCGCGCCTCGGGCAGGTCGCGGGCGCCAACCGATTGCGCCACCAGGATGGTGGCGGCCATGCCGATGCCGAATACGGTGCCAAGAATCAGGAACAGAACCAGATTGGCGTTGGAGGTGGCGGTCAGCGCCGATTCACCGAGGAAGCGGCCGACCCAGACAGCGTTGATCGAACCGTTGAGCGACTGCAGCACATTGGAGCCGAGCACCGGCAGAGCGAACAAAAGCAGCGTGCGCGGAATCGGGCCGCTGGTCAGGTCGCCGGTGCGCCGGCGCGGTGGTATTTTTTCGTCCATGGGCTGTTCGGCGAAGGTTCATCTCAAAGTCCGCCCGGCAATGATCGCCGATTTGACGGACAAGGTCGATGCGGCATTGGAACATGCCACCTGGCGGCTTCAAGCTAATCAGTTCTCAAAACATTCGGAATGGGATATGGGTCGTCGCCGCGTGGGGTCGCATATCCTGTTGGATATGATGAATAGGCTGGGGGGATCATGTCCGACAATCCGCTTTTTTCCGAGCGCCTGAACCGGCGCGCGTTTCTTGGAATATCCGCTTTGGGTGCCGCTTCCATGGCGCTTTCAGCCTGCACCACGACCGACGTCGTGGTGCCGCCAACGCCCGCTCCGGCGCCCGAACCGGCTCTGGGCGATGCCGCCACCATGTATTCGGCGCGCGTCGATGAGGGCTTTTCATTGCCGGCAATCCCCGTGGCCAAGCTCGATCCGAAGTTCGTGCGCCAGATCGTGGACGATCCGACCGGCGAAAAACCCGGCACGATCGTCGTCGATACATCCGAGCATTTTCTCTATCTGGTGCGCGACGGCGGCAAGGCAATGCGCTATGGCGTCAGCCTCGGCAAGGCCGGGTTTGGCTGGACCGGCAGCGCCGTGATCCAGGCGCGCAAGAAATGGCCGGTGTGGACGCCGCCGCCCGAAATGATCCAGCGCCGGCCGGAACTGGCGAAATATAAGGACGGCATGCCGCCGGGACCGCAGAGCCCGCTCGGCGCGCGTGCGCTCTATCTGTTCCGCGACGGCAAGGACACGATGTACCGGCTGCACGGCACGCCGGAATGGGATTCCATCGGCAAGAACGCGTCGTCGGGCTGCGTGCGCTTCATGAACCAGGACATTATCGACCTCTACAGCCGGGTCAACGGCTTAGCCCAGGTCTATGTGCGCCCGAACCTGTCGGCCGCAGGCAAGATCATGGCCGTGTCGAGCCGGACCGCCGAGCCGATCGATGCCGGCGTGCCAAGGGATGCGGAGATTTTGAAATAGGTGCCTTCACGGCATCGCTGATCGCCGACAAACGTTTAGAGGCGGACGCGCCGGGCGCGTCCGCCTTTCCGTAAACGGCTACTTCTTGGCGAGGCCCGGAAGCGTGACCTGATAGACCAGGAACATGGTGTCGACATCGGCGCCGTCGTCGGCCTTGTAGGGCGCGCCGACCTGAAAACCGTCCTGGGTGAGAAAGTCGTTATCGTTGCCGACGAACAGGAAATAGTCGTCGGGCAGCGCCGGATCGAGCAGGCTGACCACAGACATTGCTTCCCACTTCTCCGAGAGATTGTTCTTGTCGTTCGGCTTGCCGTCATGCAGGCCGAAACGGCCGAGTTCCTTGTTGTCGTTGATGTCAATGAACGGCGTCAGCTTGGCCGGGGTCACCGAGGGGTCGAGCACGCCCTTGGGCGCCAGCGGCTTGTCGGCGGCATCGAAGGCGCCGCCGGCAATGTCGGTGGCGCCAGAGACGTCGACGACGAAAATCTGGCGCAGCAGCGAAGTATCGCCCTTCACCCCCTGGCCGTTTCCGCTGTCGCGCGCCAGCATCAGGAAGGTCTTGTCGGACAGCGCCACGATTTCGCTCTGCGCGGCGACCTTGGTCTTGTCCTTGGCGTCCTTGAACACCGGCAGCGGCACGGCATATTCATGCACCAGCTTGAGATGGGCCGGGTCGGAGGCGTCGTAGACCAGCGCGCGGGTGTTCTGGCGCGTCGCGGGCGAATCGCCGCCATCCTGGCGGGGCGCCGACTGCAGCACAGTGATCAGCGACTTGCCGTCCGGCGTCAGCGCCATGCCTTCGAGGCCTTGATTGTTCTGGCGGCCGGTTTCGGGATCCTTCGGATCGGGTTCGGCTGCACCGGGGCCCGGATTGTCGGAGGCGAAGTTCGGCGCGCCCTTGCGCATCGGCACCAAAGCGGCGGGCGGCTGCGTTGCCGACAACAGATGGCCGTCGGCCGAGAAGCGGTAGATGTTGGGGCCGTATTCGTCAGAGATGAACATGGTGCCGTCGGGCAGCCGCGCGATCGCCTCATTGTCGAGCGCCAGCTTGCCATTGGCCTCGGGCAGGATCGGCAGGTCGCCATTGGCCGCGCGCACGCCGTTGAGCGGATCGAGGCCGGTGGCGTCAGCGCCCTTGTCGTCGGTGAGGAGCAGGGAATCGGCAAGCGTCGCCTTGACGCCTGTCTGTTCCTGGCCGGAGGTGGGCGTGGCGCCCAGTGCGGTCGGCGTGAATTCGATATGAATAGTGTTGAGGCGCGGCCGGTAATCGGTGGTGCCGACGACATTGTAGCCACGGTCCGGCAGCAACCAGAGCGAGCCCTTGTAGCCGTCCGCGCCACGGGTCCAGCTTGCGGCGTCGATGGACATGCCGGAGCCGGAGCCGAAGGTCTCGCCGAACTTGTCCTTCTGATCGGCCGGGATGCGGCCGACGCCGACCAGGCCCTTGTTGACGAAGCCGCCAACGGTGGCGGTGCTGTCGGCAAGGGCAGGGGTCAGGGCGGTAAACAGCGCCAGCGCGGCGCCGAGCGACACGGTTCGGTGCGAGATTTTCATGGAGATCCTTTTTGTGACAAGCCTTGAGCGGCGCAAAGGGGCCACCGCATCGCATCGACGATGTCGCCCTCTCGCAAAGCGGTCTAGGACGCGAACATGATACTTGCGTGACAGAGAGGGCCTCTTCCTTCTCCCTTGTAGGAGAGGGAAGAGCGCAATGATCAATCGCTGTCGCGGGCGATCAGTTCCAGCGGCCAGACTTCGCGGATGATGCGCGGACCTTCCGGGCCGGCAAAGGCGGGAAGCGAGGCCAGCAGCATTTCGGCCAGCCGCCGGCCCATCGGCTCCAGCGACGGACGGAAGGCGGTCAGCGCCGGCGAGAAATAACGGCAGAGCGGCGTGTCGACGATGACGATCACCGCGATGTCGTGGCCGGGCCTGATGCCCATCTCGGCCAGTGCCTTGCAGCCGCCGAGCGCCATTGCGTCATTGTTGAAGATGATGGCTGTGGGCCGGTCCTTGGAGAGCATCACGCGCGGCGTCACCTGGTAGCCTCCGGCCTCGTTGATGAAGCCGTCGGCGATCAGGCCGGGGTCGACTTCGATGCCATGCCGCCCCAGCGCCTTGCGGTAGCCGTCGAGGAACAGGTAGCCGAAGTTGAGATCCAGCGAAGGGCGGATGGCGGCAATGCGGCGGTGGCCGCGCGCGACCAGCCGGTCGACGGCTTCATCACCCGCCCTCTCGAAATCGATATCGAGCGAAGGATAGGTGTCGTCGCCGGATTGACTTCGGCCAAGCGTGGCGAAGGGAAAGCCAGCCTTGCTGAGATAGTCGATCCGATCGTCTTCCCGCCGTGTATTGGCCAACACGACCGCGTCGGCTCGGCGCGTCTCAACCACGCGGCGCAGCCTCTCCTGCTGATATTGGCCGGGCTCGCCCATGACGACCATCAGATCCAGGTCATCCTCGGCCAGTCGGCCCTGCAGACCGATCAGGAACGGGATGAAGAACGGTTCGCCATATTGCTGGTCGCCCGGATGCGGCTGCAGCATGAAGGCGATCGAATGGGTGGTGCCTTGCCGCAGACTGCGGCCGGACTGGTTGGGCGAATAGTTCAATTGCTTGGCGGCGGCGAGCACGCGCTGGCGGGTGTCGGCATTGACGTCGGCGCGGCCGTTCAGCGCCCGCGACACGGTGCCGATCGAAATGTTCAGGTGACGCGCAAGGTCATGGATGCTGGACGCCAAGGACAGTTCTCCCCCTGTCTTGGCTAGCACCGGCTGCCGCCCAGGCCAAGGCTTCGGGATGATTTTCGCTGGCAGCCGATTGACATTCTACGCCATCGGGTGTGTTCTCGTAAACGTTTACGGAGAAACGTTTACGGTGATGCCGGAAATGCCGTGACATTCGGTCTGGAGGGACCGGACGGGAGGAATGCCGGATGATGAATGCCGTCCTCGTCGGCTGTGGTGCGATGAGCAAGGCCTGGCTCGATGCCGCGAGGCAGATCGACGGGCTGGCCATTGTCGGCCTTGTCGATCTCGACGCCGAACGGGCGAAGGCGAGGGCGCACGAATACGGGCTCGACGGCGCGGTAATCGGCACCAGCCTCGACGCGGTGCTCGACCAGACCAGGCCCGACGCGGTGTTCGATGTCGTGGTTCCAGCCGCCCGGCGTGATGTCGCCTTTGCCGCCTTTGCCCATAATTGCCATCTGCTGACGGAAAAGCCGCTGGCCGATACTCCGGAAAATGCGCGCGCCATCGTCGATGCGGCGCGTAACGCGGGGCGCGTCCATGCGGTCGTGCAGAACCGCCGCTATGTCGCCAATGTCCGGCGCATAAGGCGCTTTCTCGACTCCGGCGCCATCGGCAAGCCAACCAGCATCCATGCCGACTTCTTCGTCGCGCCGCATTTCGGCGGCTTTCGCGAGGAGATGGCGCATGTGCTCTTGCTCGACATGGCGATCCACACATTCGACGCCGCCCGCTACATGGTCGCAGGCGATCCCGCCGGCGTCTATTGCCAGGAATGGGATCCGGCGAATTCCTGGTACCGGCAGGGCTCGTCGGCCACCGCTATCTTCGATCTCGGCGGCGGCAAGGTGTTCACCTACGCAGGCTCTTGGTGCGCGGCGGGCTTCCGCACCAGCTGGGAGAGCACGTGGCGCATCGTCGCCGAGCACGGCAGCCTGGTCTGGGACGGCGAGGACGGACTGAAGGCCGAGGTTGTGTTGTCGGTCCGCGACGGCCTCTTCGACCTGACCCAGCCCATCACAGTACCGCCGCTCGATTCCGCCGACCGCGTCGGCGGTCATCTCGGCATCATCAAGGATTTCATCCACGCCATCGAGACCGGCAGCGAGCCGGAAACCCGTGGCAGCGACAACATCAAAAGCCTGGCCATGGTTTTTGGCGCCATCGAAAGCGCCGAGACCGGACGGCGCGTCGCAATCACACAGGAAGCATCATGATGCCAAACCCGCTTCTCGACATCCGGATCGGCACCATGGTGCGGGCCAATCTCGAAGACCCGGCCGCCTACATCAAAGAGATTCTGCCGCTCGGCTTCGAGAGCATCCAGCCCTTCTTCTGGCAGACGCTGGGCGGCAAGGATTTGCCGCGGCTCGCCGGCGAGATCCGCGAGGCGATCGGCGATGCCGATGTCGTCGTGTCGTCGATCGGTGTGTTCGGCAATCCGCTGGAGGATGGCGAGGTCGATCGCGGCGTGCTCGCGGCCTGGGAAACGGTGATCGACAATGCGCATCTGTTCGGCGCCTCGACGGTCAGCGGCTTCACCGGCCGCCTGCGCGGCAAGAAGCTGACCGACAGCCTGCCGCGCTTCCGTGAGGTCTGGGGGCCGCTGGCCAAACGCGCCGCCGACAAGGGCGTGCGCATTGCCTTCGAAAATTGCGCCATGGACGGCAACTGGGCCGCCGGCGACTGGAACATCGCCCACAATCCGGACGCCTGGGAGCTGATGTTCAACGAATTGCCCGACGACAATCTCGGCCTCGAATGGGAGCCCTGCCACCAGCTTGTCTACCTCATCGACCCGATGCCGCAGATCCGCAAATGGGCGCCGCGCATTTTCCATGTCCACGGCAAGGACGCGACGGTGCGCTGGGATGTGATCCGCGAGCACGGCGTGTTCGGCAAGCTGCCCTTCGTGCAGATGCGCACGCCCGGGTTTGGCGACAGCGACTGGACGCGGGTGATCAGCGAATTGCGGCTGGCCGGTTACAAGGGCGCCATCGACATCGAGGGCTGGCACGACCCGGTCTATCGCGGCGACCTCGAAATCACAGGCCAGGTGCGCGGGCTGGAATACCTCAAGCAATGCCGGGGAGGAGCGACCTACCTGCCGAACCCGGCGTGACCGAGGGCCGGTGGGAGGAGCCGGCCTGACAGATTCCCAAGCACTGCCGACAAGCACTGCCGACAGGCGAACGACGAAACCCCTCGGCTCACCGAGGACAAAAGGGAGGAACGTGCATGAGCATCGCAATGAGAACGACACTTCTGCGCTCGACCGTCGTGGCCGCCGCCACGGCGCTGTGCGCTGCCATCTCCACTCTGCCGGCGCAGGCGCTCGACGCCCAGTGGTGCAAGGATGTCCACATCCGCTTTTTCGTCGGCGGCGCCGAGGGCGACGCTTTCGGCACCATCGTCTACAATGGCGCCAAGCAGGCGGCGTCCGATCTCGGACCCAAGGTCGACTACATCTTCTCGCAGTGGGACGTCGAGAAGATGGTTCAGCAATTGCGCGAGGCCGTCGCCGTGAAGCCCAACGGCATTGCCATGATGGGCCATCCCGGCGACGCCGCGATCATGCCGCTGGCCGAACAGGCGCACAAGGACGGCATCAAGATGATGTACCAGAACGTGCCGGTGCCGACGGTGGTGGCTGCGTTCGGCGGCGGCTATGTCGGCGCCCAGCAGGAGCAGCAGGGCCGCGCGCTCGGCGTCGAAGCGTTCAAGCTCGGCAATCTCAAGTCCGGCGACAAGGCGATCATGATCGGCCCGTTCGAGAACGAGGCCCGCGGCGCGCGCGAGCGCGGCACGGTGGCAGCACTCAAGGAAGCCGGCGTCGAGGTCATCCAGCTGTCGTCGCCGCCGAGCGGCGAATGGGCGTCCGACCCCAATCTGGCGATACCGGTGATCACCGCGGCCCTGCTCAACAATCCCGACGTCAAGGCGGTCGGCTATCCCGGCGGCCAGATGCTGGGCAACGTCGCCACCTACATGCAGGCGGCGGGGCGCAAGCCGGGCGACATCTTCAATTTCGGCTTCGACACCAGCCCGCAGATCGTCGAGGCGTTCAAGGGCGGCTGGGTGCAACTGACGGCCGATCAGCAGCCGTTTCTGCAAGGCTATCTGCCGATCCTCAGCCTTTGCCAGCAGGTGGTGCTGGGCCTGGCGCCGATGAATGTCGACACTGGCGCCGGCTTCGTCACGCCGCAGAATTACGAGATCGTCGCCGAGCTCGCCAAGCAGGCGCTGCGCTGACCTCCCAAACTGCCGGCTGGGCGCAAGCCCGGCCGGCAGGACCGCCGGCACCAGGCCGGGATGATACCACAGGAGCGAGGATCGCCATGGCCGAACGCATCATCGAACTGCGCGACATCAGCAAATCCTATGGCCAGGTCTATGCGCTGGGCGGGGTCAATCTCTCGGTCGACCGCGGCGAGGTGGTTGGCCTGATCGGCGACAATGGCGCCGGCAAATCGACGCTGATCAAGATCCTGTCCGGCGTCGTCAAGCCGACCAGCGGCGAGATCCTGGTGCGCGGCAAGCCGGTGACCGGCTGGAGTGCGGCACGCTCGCGCGACGCCGGCATCGAGACGGTCTTCCAGGACCGGGCGCTGGCCGTGCAGCAGACCATCGTGCGCAACATCTTCATGGGCCGCGAACTCACCGGCTTCATGGGCTTTCTGAAGGTCAATAAAGAGATAGAGGAGGCGAGCCGTCTGATGCGCGAGATCGGCTTTACCTCGAAAGTGTTCACGCCGCATTCGATCGTCGGCCAGCTCTCCGGCGGCGAACGCCAGGGCGTGGCGATCGCGCGCGCCATCTACAAGCAGGCCGAGCTGATCATCCTTGACGAGCCGACGACGGCGCTGTCGCTGACCGAGACCGCCAAGGTCTTCCATTTCGTGCGCCAGGTGCGGGCGAGCGGCCGTTCGATCCTGTTCATCGGCCACAACATCCACCATGTCTTCGACATCGCCGACCGCTTCGTGGTGATTGACCGCGGCAAGGTGGCGCTGACCGCCGATCGCACCGAGGTCAAGTCGGCCGAAGAGCTGATCAATTTCATGGAAGACGTTGCGCATCCCGGAGGATTGCCGGGGCTGCACGAGGCCGGCGACGCGGAGAGGGCAGCACGATGAGCAAGACCATGGAACCCGATCTGCAGAGCCCGCTCGGCGGCAAGGCGGCCCGGCCTGAGTGGAAGCACCCGTCCGACCATTGGCTGCGCGGTTTCGTCATCGACAACCGCGCAGCGCTCGGCACGCTCGCCGTGTTCATCATCATGATGGCGGCGTTCCTGATCGCCAACCCGACCGTGTTCACCACCTGGTATCTCTACAGATCCGTGCTGACCACGCTGCCGGTTGCCCTGTTCGCGGTGGTGCCGCTGGTCTTCGTCGTCACCTGCGGCGAGATCGACCTGTCGTTTCCCGCAACCATGGGCTTTGCCTCCTGGGTGTTCGCGCTGGTGGTGCAGGCCGGCTACGATCCGTTTCTCGGCATCGCAGCGGCGATTCTCACCGGCACGCTGCTCGGCTTTCTCGTCGGATCCCTGGTCGTTTATGGCGGGCTGTCGTCGCTGATCGCCACCCTCGGCATGAATTTCCTGCTGCGGGGACTGATCCAGATCATCAACGAGGGCAGATCGACGGCATTGACCGGTCTCAGCGACAGCTGGGCGTACACCATCTTCTCCGGTCAGGTGTGGGGTTTTCCGGTACAGGTCTTATGGGCACTCGCCTTCGTCATTTTTTCGGCAATGCTCTACAACCGGCACCGCTTCGGCGCGCAGGTGAGGGTCGTCGGCGACAACCCCGACAGCGCCCAGCAAATGGGCATCGACGTCAAGCGTGTGCGGGTGAAAGTGTTCATCTTCACCGGCATCGGGGCCGCGATCGCCGGCACGTTTTCGGTGATGATCAACTTCACCTGGTGGCCGACCGCGGGCGACGGCTATCTCTTGCCGGTGCTGGCTTCGGTGTTCGTCGGCGGCACGCCGACCTGGGGCGGCATCGGTACGGTTGCCGGTGGAGCGATCGGCGCGGTCACCGTGTCGTTCATCCAGACCGGCGTCGTGGCGGCGGGCCTGAGCGGCTTCTACGTCCAGTTCTTCAACGGGCTGATCATCATCCTGTCGCTGCTGGGGCACAAGTGGAACCAGGCGCGGTACAGGTGAGGGGCGGGCTAAATTGACGGGGACGCTCATGTTGCGGACCGCATGCCCCGACGACTGGGCAGACGCCCGTCGCTTCGTCATTCTAAGGCGGAGCAGGAGCGAAGCTCCGTCGCGTAGACCCTGGAATCCATTCCGCGACCTTGGCGTGCAGCTGCGCAGGATTCCGCACCGTGGCAACGCGTTGAAGACGCGGGATGGATCCTCGGGTCTACGCTGCGTCGCTACGCTCCTTGCTCCGCCCGTGGATGACGAGGCGGGGAGGGCTCCGCCAGACTACAACAATGTGGTCGCTTGTAGGACAACAGGACAAGCGGGCGCTCACACCGCCGCCACAAACCCGTCCAGCACGCGTTTCTGGCCGGCCTTGTCGAAGTCGATGGTCAGCTTGTTGCCTTCGATGTTGGAGATGTTGCCGTTGCCGAATTTCTGGTGGAAGACGCGGTCGCCGACGCTGAAGGGTGACGGCGTGTCGGCGACGGATTTGGCGACCAGTTCGCCGTCAATGGTGCGGCCTTTGACGCTGGTTCGGCCGGCGCCGTAGCCGGAGTCGGTCTCGCCATAGCCGATGCGCTCGACCTGGTGGCCGGAGCGCGAGCCCCAGTTGCGGTCGGTCGCCTCGGTGCGGTTGGCCTGCGCGCGCTGCCAGCCGGGCGTCGCATAGGTGTTGGAGAAGGCGCCGGATTTTTCCGCGCCGACATTGTCGAAGCGCGAGGCGCCGTAGGGGTTCTGCCGCCCTGCGCCCTGGCCGCCACGGCCCGACGCGAACGAACTGCCGCCATAGGAATTGCCGTAGCCGCCATAGGAGTTGCCGCTTTCGGCGACCTCGACATGGGCTTCCGGCAGTTCGTCCAGAAAGCGCGACGGGATGGTCGACTGCCACAGGCCGTGGATGCGGCGGTTGGAGACGAACCACAGATGCAGGTTCTTCTTGGCCCGGGTCAGGCCGACATAGGCGAGACGGCGCTCTTCCTCCAGGCCGGAGCGGCCGCCTTCGTCCAGCGCGCGCTGGTGCGGAAACAGGCCTTCCTCCCAGCCGGGCAGGAAAACCGTCTCGAATTCGAGGCCCTTGGCCGAATGCAGCGTCATGATGTTGACGGCGTCGAGCTCGGCGTTCTGCTCGGCGTCCATGACCAGCGCGACATGTTCGAGGAAGGAGCGCAGCGATTCGTACTCCTCCATCGAGCGGATCAGCTCTTTCAGGTTTTCCAGCCGGCCCGGCGCCTCGACCGAACGGTCGTTCTTCCACATGTCGGTGTAGCCGCTCTCCTCCAGAATGGTCTCGGCGAGCTCGGTGTGCGGCGTGGTTTCCAGCGCCTTCTGCCAGCGCTCGAAATTGGCCGCCACTTCGCGCAAGGCCGCGCGCGGCTTGGGCTTCAATTCATCGCTTTCGGCGAGCTTGGAGGCTGCCTCCAGCATCGGGATGCGCAACGCACGCGCCGTGTCGTGGATCTGGCGGATGGTGGCTTCACCCAGGCCGCGCTTGGGGACATTGACGATGCGCTCGAAGGCGAGGTCGTCGGCGCCCTGCGCGACGACGCGGAAGAAGGCCAGCGCATCGCGGATTTCCATGCGCTCATAAAAACGCGGGCCGCCGATGACGCGGTAATTGAGGCCGAGCGTGACGAAGCGGTCTTCGAATTCGCGCATCTGGAAGGAGGCGCGGACCAGGATGGCCATGTCGTTCAGCTTGTGCTTGGCACGCTGGTAGGTCTCGATGGTTTCGCCGACGGCGCGGGCTTCCTCCTCGGAATCCCAGGCGGCGTGAACATGCACCTTCTCGTCGTCCTCGGCGACCTTCTCGGTGAACAGCGTCTTGCCGAAGCGACCCTCATTGTGGGCGATGAGGTGCGAGGCGGTGCCGAGGATGTGCGCCGTCGAGCGGTAGTTGCGTTCCAGCCGGATGATGGTGGCGCCCGGGAAATCCTTGTCGAAGCGCAGGATGTTGTCGACCTCGGCGCCACGCCAGCCATAGATGGACTGGTCGTCGTCGCCGACGCAGCAAATATTCACGCTCACGGGCTGTTCCACGCCTGCCGGCGTGGGCCCTCCGCCCCCTCTTTTTTGCGCGCCTTCGGCGTCGCGGGAGTCGCCTCGCAACGGCTCGGACGCCCGGTCGGGCTTGCGGCCTTCGGCCGATCGCGCTTTACCCTCCCCTGGATGGGGAGGGTCGCCCCGCAGCGGCGGGGCGGGGTGACTGGCGCCCGCGCGGCCGCCCCCCCCCCCCCGGGCGGCCCCCCCGGCGCCCCCCCCCCCCACGCCCGCGCGGGAGGGGTTG
>NZ_JAMYUO010000027.1:0-93568 GCF_040323125.1 Mesorhizobium sp. M0062 | reverse complement strand
CGGTGGGGGGTGCGTGGCCCGTCTGCCCTCGCCGGGCGGCGGGGCGGTCGACGGAGTGGATGTCGACCCTTGGGGCGCAAGGCGAGGTGATGTTTGCCCCTATTGCCCTTCCTATGTCCATCGCGGCGGTTGCCAGGTGGTTCCCCCACTCCGTCTCGGCTTCGCCGAGCCACCTCTCCCCCCTCCGGAGGGAGAGGAATGTGTGGCGCCCCCCTATCTCGGGGGCGCGCCGGGCGCAGGGAGATACGCCCTATTTCTTGATCACGGCGTTGGCCTTGGCAGCCGCTTCCTTCAAGCCTGCCTCGGGGTCGCCGCCGAGATAGATCTTCTGCATGGCATCCGAGGTGATCTGGGCGACTTCTTCCCAGCCGGGGATGACCGGTGCAAAGCGAGCGTCGGGCAGCAGTGCTGTGAACGCGGCGAGGTCGGCATTGTTGACGTAATAGTCCATCTTGGCCTCTTCCTTGTTCACCGGCAGGAAGCCTTCCCCTTGCGTGAACTTGGCGCGCTGTTCGGTGGTGAACAGGAAGTCGAGCAGCTTCCAGGCCTCATCCTTGTTCTTGGAATTTTTGAACATGATGATGGAATCGGTGACGCCGTACGTGCCGCGCGCGCCGGTCGGTCCGGCGGGGATAGCGGCCACGCCGTATTTCAGGTTCGGCGCCTCGTCCTTGATCTGGTTGGACAGGAAGGGCGCGGTGATCATCATGCCGACCTTGCCCTGCTTGAACAGGTTCTGGACGTCCTCGCGGTTGTTGGAGGTGACGCCGGGTTCCGTCAGGCCTTCGTCGATCATCGACTTGTAGAGCTTGGCGGCTTCGAGCGCGCCCGGCGTGCCGAGGCCCGACGTGCCATCCTTGTTGAGAATCTCGGTGCCTTGCGACCACATCGCATAATAATAATAGACGTCGGTCTCGATCTCCTTGCCCTGCAGGCCGAAGCCGAACGTGCCGGTGCCCAGCGCCTTGATCTTGCGCGCATCCTCCTGCAACTCGGTCCAGGTTGCCGGCGGGTTGGCGATTCCGGCCTTCTCGAACAATTCCTTGTTGTAGTACATGGCGCGCGCCGAGGCCGCGATCGGCAGGCCGTAGGTCTTGCCCTCCATGATCGACGGCGACAGGAAGGTGTCGATGAAGCGGTCCTTGAAGTCTGGCTTGATGTAGCCGTCGAGCGGCTCGGCGACATCCTGCTGGACGAAATCGATCAGCCAGCGGGTGCCGATGATCGACAGGTCGGCATTGGTGCCGGCGGTGATGTCGGTGGTCAGCTTCTGCAGCAGCACGTCCCATGGTACCACTTCGAACTTGACAGTGATGCCTGGGTTGGCTGTCTCGAATTCCTTCTTCACCGCTTCGAAATACGGCCCGGTCTTGGCGCTGTATTCGGCGACGGTTACGCGCACCTCGCCGGCATCTGCCTGCGCGGCCAGGGCGAGCAGGCTCATTCCGGCCATCAGGCCGACAGTCCATTTTGCAAGCTTCATTCGATCTCTCCCATTTGATTGCGCCTGCGCTCTTGCGGCTTCCAGGCGATCAAGGCTTAATGTGACTTTCCTACATTATCCATCATTTGACCTTGTGCAAGCGGATTATCCTGTTGCTTAATTACATTTCTTAAAATAGCGTTTTCCGATTATCGTAGATCCCAGGGAGGCGCGCAGCGTGGTTTCAAAGGCCGAATTCGCAGGCAAGACCGTGCTGGTGACCGGCGCCGGCGGCGGGCTCGGCTCGGCTATTGTGGCGCTGCTGGCCGAACGAGGCGCGCGGGTCGTCGGCTGCGACCAGTCGCAAGATGCGTTGCGCAGCCCACACCTGGCGTCGCGTCACGCCTTCGACCTCCTCGACCGGGCTTCCATCGAGGCGGCGATACCAGCGATCCTTGAGAAAGATGGCGTTCCCGACATGCTGATCAACAATGCCGGCTGGACGCGCGCAGAGACGCTTGCCGCATTGACACCCGATAAGATTGAGCACGAGCTCGACCTCAATCTGACCGGGGTGATGCTGTTCGCCGATCCACTGATCAAGGCGATGGCCGCGCGCGGTTCGGGCAGCGTCGTCTTCATCTCTTCCGTCAACGCCATCGCCCACTTCGGCAACCCGGCCTATGCCGCAGCCAAAGCCGGCATCAATGCCTATGCCAAAGCGATCGCTGTGGAACTCGGCCGCAACGGGCTGCGCGCCAATGTCGTCTGCCCCGGCTCGATCCGCACCGCCGCATGGGACCATCGGCTGGCCAAGAACCCGGATGTTCTCGGCAAGCTCAAGCGGCTCTATCCGCTCGGCCGCATCGTCGACGCCACGGAAGTGGCCGAAGCGGTGGCCTTCCTTGTTTCGGATCGCGCATCGGGGATAACCGGCGCGGTGGTGCCGGTCGACGCCGGACTGACCGCCGGCTTCCTGCCCTTCATCGACGACATATTGGGAGCCTGACCATGACCGATGTCGAGTTCCGCGACCTGTCGAAATCCTTCGGACGCCACAAGATCCTCGAAAACATCAGCCTCGACATCAAGAGCGGCGAGTTCGTCGTGCTGGTCGGCCCTTCCGGCTGCGGCAAGTCGACCTTGCTGCGCATGCTGGCCGGGCTGGAGCCGATCACCGCAGGCGACCTCTTGATCGGCGGCGTGCGCGCCAACGATTTGCCGCCACAGCAGCGTAACATCGCGATGGTCTTCCAGTCCTATGCGCTGTTTCCGCACCTGAAAGCGGCCGACAATATCGGCTTTGGCCCAAAGATCCGCGGCGAAAGCCGCACGGCAATCGACGCCAAGGTGAAAAAGGCCTCTGGCGTCCTCAACCTGTTCTCCTATCTCGACCGCTATCCCCGGGAACTGTCGGGCGGCCAGCGCCAGCGCGTCGCAATGGGCCGCGCCATCGTGCGCGAACCCTCGGTGTTCCTGTTCGACGAGCCGCTCAGCAATCTCGACGCGCAATTGCGCGTGCAGATGCGCACCGAGATCAAGGCGCTGCACCAGCGGCTGAAATCGACCATCGTCTATGTCACCCACGACCAGATCGAGGCCATGACCATGGCCGACCGCATCGTGGTGATGGACCGCGGCAAGATCCAGCAGGTCGGCGCACCGCTGGAGCTCTACGACCGTCCCGCCAACAAATTCGTCGCCTCCTTCATCGGCTCGCCGTCGATGAGTTTTGTCTCCGGCGCCCTGAAGACGACGCCCGAGAAAAGCTGGTTCGAATCGGCCGGCGGAGGGCGACTGGCGCTCGGCAGCAAGACGGTGCCGGCTGGCAGCACGGTCGAGGCCGGCATACGGCCCGAACACTTCGTCATCGGCGAGGCTGTCGACGCGATGGCGATCAAGGTCGATGTCGTCGAGCCGACCGGCTCGGAAACCCATGTCTATGGCGCCATCGGTGCTGACACGGTGCGCGCCGTGTTCCGCGATCGGATACAGGTCAAGCCGGGTGAAATGCTGCCGGTCTCGGTCGCGCCTGCAAACATCCATCTGTTCGACACGGCGACAGGCCTGCCGCTATGAGAGCGCCGGCATGAAAACGAAAACACCACGATGAAGACGACAACCCAGAAATGAAAACGCCGGCCGACATCATCACGCGCCTGCAGCTGATGTCGCAGGACGGCACCAAATCGGACCGCCGCCTGGCCGGCCTCGTGCTGACCGATCTCGACTTCGCCTCCAAGGCGGCAATCTCGGAAATTGCCGCGCGCGTCGGCGTCAGCGAGCCGACGGTCACCCGTTTCTGCCGCAATCTCGGCTGCGAGGGTCTGCGCGATTTCAAATTCTACCTGGCGCAGGCGATTGCCATTGGCGGCCAGTATCTGTCGCCCGAACCGCTGAACCGCGACGCGCGCGAGCAGCGCATTGCGTCGGCCATCACCGAAGCGGCAATCGCCGCCATCCAGCGCGCCAGCGAAAACCTCGACATGAAGACGCTGGTGGGCGTGGCCGCGCGCATCGTCAGTTCGGGCAATGTGCTGTGCATCGGCTCCGGCGGCATTTCCTCGATGATGGCGACCGAGATGCAGAACCGGCTGTTTAGGCTGGGCGTGCCGGTGCTGGCGCAGATCGACGGGCAGTTGCAGCGCATGTATGCCGCGGTCGCTACGTCGGAGACGACGTTGATCGCGTTCTCGGTGTCCGGCTATGCGCGATCGGTCATCGACGCCGTGCAGGTGGCCCAGCAATATGGCGCCACCACCATCGCCGTAACTCCGCCGGAATCAGCGCTCGCCAAGGCCGCCGATACCGTCATCCAGTTCCAGTCGCTGGAGGACGGCAACATCTACAAGCCGACCTCGTCGCGCTATGCGCTGCTGTCGATCGTCGACATGATCGTCACCTCCGTGGCCGAGACGCGCGGACCCAGGGTTCTCGAAAACCTGCGCCGCATCAAGCAGAGCGTGAACACGCTGAAGGTCGACGATCCGAAGCTGCCGCTGGGGGACTGAGAGTGGGGCGGAAGCTGCCAATCTCCCCCCTCGTGGGGGAGATGTCCGGCAGGACAGAGGGGGGCGCTGTTCCGCCGACAGATCAAGGGGCTGCATGCCGCAACGCTGGATCTTCGATCAGCCGCTGAGCGCCCCGATACGCTGCGCCAGCACCGCCGGATCACCCCCGACACGCACCGTCTTCAGCCGCGCCGTGCCGCCTGCAACGACCGACACGACCGATGCCGGAACGCCCAGCGCCTTGGCCACCAGCGGTTCCAGCGCCGCATTGGCCGCGCCATTCTCCGGCACGGCGCGCACGCGCGCCTTCCAATGGCTGCGCCCGTCGGCCGATACCTCGGCGCCTTCGAGCCTGTCCACCGAAGACTTCGGCGTCAGCCGGATAAACAGGTCGATGCCGTCAGCGCGCAAGCGGAATGGCGCGCTCATGCCTATCGTCAGGTTCACAGGACCAGCGGCGCTATCGTGGTGAGAATGAGCTGCCTGAGAAAGAACAGGAGCAGAAGCAGGATGATCGGCGAAATATCGACGCCGCCGAGGTCGGGCATGAACCGACGGATCGGCCGCAGCGCCGGCTCGGTCAGCCGGTAGAGCATGTTGCCGATGCTGCCGACAAACTGATTGCGCGAGTTGACGACGTTGAACGCATAGAGCCAGGAAAAGATCGCCGAGGCGATGATGACCCACCAGTACAGGTCCAGCGCCATGACGATTGTTTGAATGAGGGCGAGCATGCCGGTCTCCGATTGTTGCCGACATGTAGCCATTGCGCGCGAAACCGGCAAGGGCCGGTCGCCTGCAAGCACCGGGCACAAGGGAATTCGGCAAAACCCCGCCTTGACAGGAAACCGCAGCCTTCGATAAATGCGCCATCCGCTGGACGGGGCTGTAGCTCAGCTGGGAGAGCGCGTCGTTCGCAATGACGAGGTCAGGAGTTCGATCCTCCTCAGCTCCACCAGCGGAATTTTCCTGCCTGTCGACACATCTAACTTCCGAGACGTCTCGTCAAAGCCCCGCCTTCGCTGCGAGATAGGGCGCCAGGGCAAGCGAGTAGCTGGCGGTCAGATGATGACTGTCCCGCCAGACGATGATGTTGCCGACAACTGCCGGGCATAGTTGCGGCCCGCAAATGGCATCGAGCATATCGATGGCGCGCACATTTTTCTGTCCTTCCGCGGCCAGCGCCAACACGTTGCTCCGCTCAATATCGCTCAGTTTGGTGACGCATTTCGTTGGGGTCGAACTCAGGCATTCGCCCGGGTCGAATTTCATATAGGGCGTGTTGCGGATGGCAACGATTTGCGAGCCGGCGTCCGTCAGCCCGCCCCAGAGACTTCGCAGCCCCTCGATCATCACGTCTTGCTGAACCGCTCCGTAATTGGACTGGCTGGTGAAGATCAGATCCGGTTTCAGCTTTAGGATCTCGGCCAGCACCTTTTCGTGCCACTGCGCGCATAAGACGTTGGGTTTGCCATCCGCCGTGATGGCCACGCGGGTGAATGGGCAGGCGGATTTTGTAAAGGTAACCAGTTTGAAGTTGCGGTCCTTTGCGATCTTGTCCAGTGCCGGCACCCACTGGGCTGCATGAGAATCTCCCACCAGAACCATTGTTTTCGCACCCGTGGGATCGCCTAGAGAGCATCGTTTGGGCTCCGAGCTTTCCTCCTGGTGGCACTTCCTTGCATACACGACCGGCACGTCCCGCCTCAGCCGGGCCAGCGGCGGCAGAAGGTTCACACCGTCCGGGACCACGGCGCCGGAGACGAGAGCGGCGGGCCCAGGGTAGGAAGGCGTGCCGATCAGCGCGGTGTCGATGCGTTCGGTCTTCAGAAAGAGCAGCAGGCTGCCGGATGCGGCCACGCATGTGAGAACCGCCGCGGTGCCGTATCCCAGCGGCTTCCACCAGGCGCCGCCCCGAGCTTGCCGGTAGCGCTGCTCAACATATCGATAGGACAGATCCGATAGAAGCAGGGTCGCCGCAATCAGGCCGAAACCGCCGGCAAGGGTCAGCGAATGACCCTGCGCCTGGGAGATGGTGATCAGCGGCCAATGCCATAGATAGACCGAGTAGGAGCGATCGCCGATGAAACGAAGTGGCAACGAATCGAGCCCACGAAACCGGCCGACTTCAACCTCGCCAGCCAGGATGACCAGCACTGTGGCCAAGGTCGGCAACAACGCACTGACGCCGGGAAATGGAGTTGCAGCGGAAAACAGCAAGGCGGACGCAACGATGCCCAGGATGCCGGCGATCGCCAGCCACTGTCTAGTGAGTGCCGCCAGTCGAAACTGGTGTTCGGTCAGCACCAGCAGACCACCCAGCGCCAATTCCCACAGGCGGGTATGGCTGACGAAATAGGCCTGGGCCGGATCCGTCGCCGTCAAAACGACAGAGGCAACAAGTGATGCCGCGAAAATGAGCGACAACGCCCCGATCAAGCAGGCCCTCAGCGGAAGGTCACGGCGGCGCGCCAGCCAGATCACGCCGATCATCACCAACGGCCAGGCGATGTAGAACTGCTCTTCGATGGAAAGCGACCAGTAGTGTTGCACCGGGCTCGGCAAGGTGTCGGCCTCGAGATAGCTGACCGCAATCGAGGCCAGCCGCCAGTTCTCGACATAAAGAGCGCTCGCCACGATCTGGTTGCCCATTTCCTCCCAGCGCGCCTTTGAGATGAAAAGCAGCGTGCCCAGCAATGCCACCAGCAGCACCAGGGTTGCTGCCGGCAACAACCGTCGCACCCGTCGCGAGTAGAATTCGATCAGTGAAATCCGGCCGCCGCGCAGCGCCATCTGCGCCAGCAGGCCCGTGATCAGATAGCCAGAGATGACGAAAAAGACGTCGACGCCGACATATCCGCCAGGCAGCACATCCGGCCATATGTGATAGACCACGACAAGCGCGACCGCCAAGCCGCGCAGCCCCTGTATTTCGGGTCGAAACCGACGGTTCTGATCGATTGTCACCGGATATCCCCAACAGTCTCAGCCGGCCTGGATCAACCGGCAGTCCGCGCCACGATCTTCATAAGGGCAGAGTGCCGTGAGGCAAGAGCCGATCGCAGCAGTTCATTCCCTTTCCGTCTCCAGTCCGCTCACCAGCGTGTCGACGAAACCCAGCAGCTCACTTTCGAGGTCGGTGGACGCCAGGCCAATGAAACGGTCTTCGAGCGAGATGGCGACGATCCCATGCACGGCGGAGAACAGCGTGCGCGCGCAGGCCAAAAGCTCCGGCGTTGCCGCCGCCGGGAGCAGCTGGGCCAGCGGCTCAACCAGATGCTGGACCAGCACCGCATGTTCGGCCAGATGCCATTCGGGCACCGCCACGCCTGGCGCCATACGGTGCTCGAACAGCGCCTTCCACGCCATGCGGTTGTCGCGGGCGAAGCCGAGATAGGCCTTGGCCAGCGCCTTCAGCCTTGCCCTAGGCTCGGCGACGCCGGTCGCCTCTTGCTGCAGGGCCGCCCCCAGCCTGGCCAGTGTGATCGAATTGACGTGCAGGATGAGCTCGTCCAGGTCGGCGAAGGCGGTGTAGAGCGCGCCCAGCGCGCAGCCGGCATCGGCCGTGATGTCGCGCGCACGCAGACCGGCGAGCCCCGAGGACTGGATGCGCGCTTGCGCGGCCTCGATCAGCCTGCCTTTGAGGTCCTCGCGTTTGGCGTCCCGTTTTGCGGTCATTAACCTTCTCTTATGCGCAATCATGAACACCGTTCATTTTCTCCTTGAACGCCGTTCACACTGTGCTACTTTGCCTCATGAACAACGTTCATAGAGGAGAAACGGAAATGTTGAAACAGTTTTTTGCTCTCGTTCGCGGCCGAAGCTACGAAGCCGCCGAGGCGGTCGTCGACCGCAACGCGCTGATAATCCTGCGCCAGCAGATCCGCGATTGCGCCGACGGTATCGCGGCCGCCCGCCGGGCGGTTGCAATCGCCATCGCCCAGAACGAACAGGAAGTCGCGCAGTACAAGAAGCTTGTCCTCCGCATCGACGACTTGGAGAATCGCACGATCGCCGCGATCGAGCAGGGACAGAATGAACTGTCCCGCGAAGCCGCCGAAACCATCGCCATGCTGGAAGCCGAACGCGACGCCTCCGCCGAGGCGCAGAAAAGCTTCGGCACCGAGATTGAGCGTCTCAAGCGGATTATCCGCGTCTCCGAAATGCGCCTGCGCGAATTGCAGCGCGGCCAGCGCATCGTTGCCGCGGTCGACTCGACCCAGCGCCTGCGAGAAAGCGCGCCCGGCTCCAGCCTGTCGGCGCTCAGGGACGCCGAGGAGACGCTGCTGCGCCTGCGCACCAGGCAAAAGCAGATCGACGACACCGCGGCCGCCATGGCCGAGATGGAACAGTCGGGCGATCCTGCCGCGGTCTCAGAGAAGCTTGCGGCCGCCGGCTGCGGTGCGCCGCTGAGAAGCAGCGCCGACGCCGTGCTCGAACGGCTCACGAAGACCATGACCAAGCCGGCCTGATCGTACCCGGCCTGATTGTTATCCAGTCTGATTGTATCCAGCCTGATTGTATCCAGCCTGAAACAGACCCACGCCCAACCAACCTAACCTTGAAACGAAAGGACCATATCGATGACCCCGAACACCTATTCCCTGGAAGACCTTCACCATGGCCAGTTTCGCCGTTGCCGCCACAATGATGGCCGGCGGCATCTACTTCATGGAGGCGAGCTTCGCCGCCAAGGGGTTTTATGCCATGGCCGCCATCATGCTCGTGCACACCTCGATCACCATCACCAAGACACTGCGCGACTCGGAAGAGGCAAGCCGCTTCATCAACCGGCTGGAAGACGCCAAGACCGAGAAGTTGCTGATGGAAGTCAGCCGCAGTAACGAAGTGTAACCGGGTTCCCGCTAAACAAGGCTCAACGCGCAAGACCGCTGATCAATCCAGTCAGGATTTTCACCGGTCTTGCCCAATGGAAGTCGCCGCTATGGAAATCGCCCCGATCAATCGTCCCACAGCTCATCTGATGACATCCAGGCGCTTTGCGCCCTTGTTCTGGACGCAGTTCCTGTCCGCCTTCAACGATAATTTCCTCAAGAACACGCTGGTGTTCCTTATTCTGTTCACGCTGGCGGCGGACCAGGCGGCATCACTGGTCACCTTGGCGGGCGCCGTCTTCATGGCTCCCTTCCTGCTCTTGTCGGCGCTCGGCGGCGAGCTCGCCGACCGCTTCGACAAGGCTCTCATAGCCAAACGTCTGAAATTCGCCGAGATCGCCGCGGCGGGTGTCTCCGTCGTCGGCATCGCCCTGTCGTCCATTCCCGTGCTGATGACGGCGCTGTTGATGTTCGGCATCATCTCGGCGCTGTTCGGACCGATCAAATACGGAATCCTGCCCGATCACCTCGAACGCAAGGAACTGCCCAAGGCCAACGCCTGGATCGAGTCAGCCACGTTTGCCGCGATTCTCGGCGGCACCATAGCTGGCGGCGTCGTTTCCGCCGATGGTATCGGCGTCGCGGTGTTCGGACCGATCATGATGGCGCTCGCCGTCGGTTGCTGGCTCGTCAGCCGCTATATCCCGTCCACCGGTTCGGCGGCGCCCGACCTTGTCATCGACAAGAACATCTTCCGCTCGACCTGGCGCCAGGTCGCCGAATTGCGCACCGACACGCGCATCTGGCGCGCCGGCCTGATGACGTCGTGGTTCTGGCTGATCGGCGCCATCGTGCTCTCGCTCCTGCCGGTCCTGATCAAGGATTCGCTCGGCGGCAACGAAATGGCCGTCACCGTCTACCTCGCCGTGTTCGCCGTCTCGATCGCCATCGGTTCGGCCATCGCCGCCTGGATGTCGCAGGGCCGCATCGTGCTGTTGCCGGCACCGGTCGGCACGGCGCTGCTCGCCCTGTTCGGCCTGCATCTCGCCTGGACCATCTCCGGCATGACGCCGTCGCCCCAGGCGGAAACCCTTGGCGCATTCTTCGCCGGCCCAAACACGATCCGCGTCGCCATCGACCTCGCCGGCATGGCCATTTCAGCCGCTTTCCTGGTGGTGCCGACCTTCGCCGCCGTGCAGGCCTGGTCGCCCGAAGCGCGGCGCGCCCGGGTCGTCGCCGCCGTCAGTATCGTCAATGCCGGTTTCATGACTGGCGGCGGCATCATCATGGCCCTGATCCAGACGAAGGTCTCGACCGGCGGCATCCTGTTCGGCCTCGTCGCGGCCAATGCGATTGCCGCCTGGCTGATGCTGAAATATTTGCCGACGAACCCCTTCCGTGACTTCGTCTCCATCCTGTTCCGCGCTTTCCTGCGCCTCGAAGTCGAGGGCATGGAAAACCTCAAGGCGGCCGGCAAGGCGCCGATCCTGGCGCTCAACCATGTCAGCTTCCTCGACGGTCCGCTCGCCTTGACGCTGACCGATGAGGAACCGGTCTTCGCCATCGACTACACCATTGCCCAGGCTTGGTGGATGAAGCCGTTCATGAAACTTGCCCGCGCCTTGCCGCTCAACCCGGCCAAGCCGATGTCGACCCGCACGCTGATCAAGATCGTGCAGGGCGGCGACCCGCTGGTGATCTTCCCGGAGGGACGCATCACCGTGACCGGCGGCCTGATGAAAGTCTATGACGGCGCCGCCATGGTTGCCGACAAGACCGGCTCGATGGTTGTGCCGGTGCGCATCGACGGGCTGGAGAAGACCTACTTCTCGCGGCTGAGCTCGCAGCATGTGCGCCGCCGCCTGTTCCCGAAGGTCAAGGTGACTATTCTGGAACCGGTCAAGCTCGAGGTGCCGCAGGAGCTGAAGGGCCGCAAGCGCCGCGCCGCGGCGGGTTCCGCGCTCTACCAGGTGATGTCGGATCTCGTTTTCCGCACCCAGGACATCGACAAGACCGTACTGGAAAAGATCATCGAGACGGCGAACGAACGCGGCATGAAACAGCTCGCAGTTCAGGATCCGGTCACCGGTTCTCTCAGCTACAGCAAGCTGCTCACGGCTGCCGCCTTGCTTGGTGAGAAGTTCCAGACCCTTTATGCCGACCAGCAGACGCTGGGCATCATGCTGCCCAACGCCAACGGCTCTTGCGCGACGCTGCTCGGCGTCATGTCCGCCGGCAAGGTTCCGGCGATGATGAACTTCACCGCAGGTGCTGCCAATATTCTGTCCGCCTGCAAGGCCGCCGAAGTCCGCACCGTGCTGACGTCCCGCGCGTTCGTCGAACAGGCAAAGCTCGGCGCTGTAGTCGAGGAACTCGGTCGCTCGGTCGACATCGTGTGGCTCGACGATCTCAGAAAGACCATCAGTCTCAAGGATAAGCTGCTCGGCTTGCTGCGCAAGTCGACGCCACGCGCGAAACGCAAGCCCGGCGATGCGGCGGTGATCCTGTTCACCTCGGGTTCGGAAGGCACGCCGAAGGGCGTCGTTCTGACCCACCGCAACATCCTGGCCAACGCCGCCCAGGCGGCGTCGCGTATCGACTTCCATTCGGGCGACAAGGTGTTCAACGTGCTGCCGATCTTCCACTCCTTCGGCATGACCGCGGGCACGGTGCTGCCGTTGATCTCCGGCGTGCCGGTCTATTTCTACCCCTCGCCGCTGCACTACCGCCTCGTGCCGGAACTGATCTACGGCTCGAACGCGACGATCATCTTCGGCACCGACACCTTCCTCTCCGGCTATGCCCGCACCGCGCACCCCTACGACTTCCGCTCGATACGCTATTGTTTTGCCGGCGCAGAGCCGGTCAAGACAGCGACGCGCATGACCTATATGGAGAAGTTCGGCCTACGCATCCTCGAGGGCTACGGCGTCACCGAGACGGCGCCGGTGATCTCCATCAACACGCCGATGTACAATCGCTCCGGAACCGTCGGCAAGATCATGCCCGGCATGGAATACCGCCTCGATCCGGTCCCCGGCGTCGACGAAGGCGGCCGGCTGTTCGTGCGCGGCCCCAATGTCATGGCCGGTTATCTCCGGGCCGAGAAGCCCGGCGTGCTCGAACCGCTGGAGGACGGCTGGCATGATACGGGCGACGTCGTCGCTATCGACGAAGGCGGCTTCATCACCATTCGCGGCCGCGCCAAGCGCTTCGCCAAGATCGGCGGCGAGATGATCTCGCTCGCCGCTGTCGAAGCGCTGGCCGGCGAATTGTGGAAGGGCTCGCTGTCGGCGGTCGCCACGGTGCCCGACGCGCGCAAGGGCGAAAAGCTGATCCTCATCACTGAGGCATCCGGCGCCACACGAGCGGAATTCCTCGCCTACGCCAAGGCCAACGGCGCCATGGACCTGATGGTCCCGGCCGAAGTGCGGGTGGTCTCAAAGGTACCGGTCCTTGGCTCCGGCAAGCTCGACTTCGCCGCCGTGACAAAAATGGTGCGCGACGAAGAGGCCTTGAAGACCAAGGCCGCCTGACCCGGCTACGGCAACGGGCCGACGCAAGAGCCGGCCCGTTCAGTATGATCAACCCTTCGCCTGCCGCTGCGAAATCAGCATCGCCATGCGCTGGACTGCCCGCAGCTCCATTTCCACGCCCGGCGATGAGGCAAGCGTCGGCATGTTGAGCGCCACCACGGTCAGCGGATCGAGCGTCGCCAGCAGTACATGGGTCGCCTCATATTTCTCGAACAGCCATGCCAACTGCTCGCGTATGTTCTCGTCCACGGGTGAATCCGGCTGGACATCGGCGAGCGAGCGCACGGGCTCCTGCTCCAGTGTCCGGGCCAGCACCTTGAGGTCGAAATCACCGAGGTCGGCTGCCGGCAGGATAAGCGCACCGTCGACTAGGATATGGCTCTGCAGGCCGCGCAGGAAGCGCGCCGAATCGGTGAGATCACCCTCGGCCATATGCTTCAGCAACGAGTCGCGGCGCTTCTCGGCGGTGAGGCTGACGCTGTCATTGTAGATGACTGCCAGCAGCGTTGCGGAAAGTACGATAACCACGCCCTGCACACTGCCGCGCCAGCCGAGATCGTCGATGCCGCCCAGCGCCAGCCCGGCAAACACCGAGCTCAGCGCAATGACGGCAAAGGCGCCGATCGTGTCGCGATGGCCGAGGCTTGCCCGTCCAAGGCCGATCGTCAGCCAGCACAGGAACAGGATGGCGATGCCGCCAAGCCGAACCGGCACTTCGAACAGGCCGGGCCGGTAGTCGGTGACCATGAACGGAATGATCAACAGCAGCGACAGCGCCATGCGCTCGACCGTGCGGTTTTCGGCCGCCGACAGGCTGTCGCGATCGCGCGTCATCACCAGCCAGCCGATGGCGAGAAAACCTCCGAACTGGAAGGCAAGTAGTACCGCCATCCGCCATGGCTCGGCAAAGCGTTCCGAGATCGGCGCCAGCAGTAGCAACAGCAGGGCGCCGCCGGCGGCAAAGAACTTTAGCGCAAACGGCGCATGCCGGCGCAACAGCCCCTCGGTCAGCAGCAGTGCGGCCAGCGGCAGCAGGCCCGCCGCCGCGATGGTGACGAAGCGGAAGAGTGCGAGGCCGGTAGTCCAGTCGAGGATTCGGCAGGCGAGCAGCACCGCCAGCACCCGCAAACCGAACAGAAAACGCCGCGACAGCGGATCGCCGGTGTCGCGCCCGCCGACGACCGATATCACGATCAGCAGCCCGAACAGCGCCGCCAGCGAGGTGATGGTGTCGGCCACGAGCGTGCCGTCGAGGTTCATCGGTCAGCGCCCATCAGCTCACACCCAGGCATCATCACGGATGAAGCCATCAGCGTGTCCATGGTCTCAGCACATTCCATTGGCGGCTGCTATCCGCCCAGTGTACCACCGGCAAAACCAGCCGCTGCAGCGTGGCCGCCGCACCTGCTACCGCAAGGGCGGCAAGCGAGCCGCGCGGAACCGCGTCGGCGAGATAGGTGCGCGCCGACTGAAAGCTCATCTGTCCGATCTGCAGCACATCATCGCCGCGCGTGTAGTCGAGCTCTTTGTGGCAGAACTCGTTAAAGGTCTCGACGCGGTGCTTGGCCGCCTCGTCGAAGGTCTTCTTCAGATCGTCCGAGCCGCCCGTATAGGCGTTGGTGATGACGAAGCGCTCTTCGTCGAAACCAGCTTCGGGGCCGACACCGAAGACATGGCGATGGCGCGCCATGATCTGCCGCGCCAGAAGCACATGGGTAAGCGAGCGGCGCGCGCCGGCATGCGGTCCTGGGAACACATTGCTGAACGCCTCCGCGACCATGCCGACGACAGCGGGTACCTGGGTGACATTGGAAATCCAGATCGGCCGCAGTTGATTGCGCAAAAACATCAGGAAGCAGGTCAGGCCGTAGAGGATCCAGCTCAGCCCGCGGCTGCGCTCGTCGGGATCGATCATGACCAGACCGAGGTGCAAGACTTCATAGGGCTTGCCGGCGAGCGATATCTCCATCAGCGCCAGCGAGTTGAAGGCGATCGGCTGCCGGTCGCTGCGCCGGTAGACAATGGTGATGATGGAATGTTCCAGCCGGCTGCGGTCGCCGGAAAACACGCCATAGGTCAGGCTGCCGAACTTCAGTGTCTTGGACGCTACCAGCCGCAGATCGCTGCTCAGCTGCTCCAGTTCGGCAGCCTTCATCCAGCGCCCGGGCCGCTCCACGACGCGCGTCTCGTAGTCGGCGGATACGCGCATGCGCACATCCATGAACCGACCCGGCAGCAGCTGCAGAACCGCCTTGAGCACTATTTTTCCCCTTGGCAAGAACTCCGACCGTATAGTGGCCGCCGTCCACCTAAGACGCGGTAAACCCGAGACGGCAGTTCTTGGTTGTACTCAACAAAGTAAAAGAACAGCTGCCAGCCAGTGCGGGCTCAGCTTTCCGCAGCAACCAGATGGCCGCCGCCGACATCGTTCAGCGCCAGCTTCAGCGGCGCCTCCCCGATCCTGCGGGTGGCGCTCGGGATTTCCTGGTCGAGGCGCGCGAAGCGCGTTCTGCGCTGCGCCGGATCGGGCACCGGCACGGCGTCGATCAGCCGCCTGGTGTAGGGATGGCGCGGGTTGGAAAACACCTGGTCGCGCGTGCCCATCTCGACGATCTGGCCGAGATACATGACGGCAACGCGGTCGGAAATGTTCTCGACCACCGCCATGTCGTGCGAGATGAAGAGATAGGCGACGCCGAATTCGCGCTGCAATTCCTTCAGCAAATCGAGCACACGCGCCTGCACCGAGACGTCGAGCGCGGAGACGCTTTCGTCAGCGATGATCAGTTTTGGTCGTAGCGCCAGCGCTCGGGCGATGCAGACGCGCTGGCGCTGGCCACCGGAGAATTCGTGCGGGTAAAGCTCCATCTGGTCGGCCGACAGGCCGACGCGCTCGAACAGCGCCCCCACCCGTTCGCGGCGCTCGTCCTTGGAGGCGATGCCATGGATCACCAGCGGCTCGGCGACGAGCTCGCCGACGCGCATGCGCGGATCGAGCGAAGCGAAGGGATCCTGGAAAATCATCTGGACGTCACGGCGCACCGCCTTGCGCTCGTCGCGGCCAAGACCGGAGAGATTGCGCCCGCCAATGACGATGTCGCCGCTATACGGCGCCAGTCCGGCCAGCGCCTTGGCGGTCGTCGACTTGCCGCAGCCGGATTCGCCGACCAGAGCAAGCGTTTCGTTGGGCGCGATCGAGAAGCTGACGCCCTCGACGGCGTGGACGCGGCGGGTGACCCGGCCAAAGATGCCGCCACGCAGATCGAAGCGGACATGCAGGTCGTTGACCTCGGCGACATTGGCCGGTTTCAAGACGTCAATCGCATCCCTGGATTTCTGTCGACCGACACCACTGCCGATGCGCGGCACGGCAGCCAGCAGTTCGCGCGTATAGTCGGCCTGCGGGCGGGCAAAAATATCCGATGTCGTGCCTTCTTCGACCATGCGGCCGTCGCGCATGACGATGACCCGGTCGGCCATTTCGGCAACCACGCCCATATCGTGGGTGATCAGGATGACGCTGGTGCCATGCTGGCGCTGCAGGTCGCGCAACAGCTCCAGCACTTCGCCTTGCACGGTGACGTCGAGCGCCGTCGTCGGCTCATCGGCGATCAGCACGTCGGGCTCGAGCGCCAGCGCCATGGCGATCATCACCCGCTGGCGCATGCCGCCGGAGAGTTCGTGCGGAAACTGCTTTAGCCGGCTTTCCGCCTCCGAAATGCGCACCGCCTTCAACGCCTCGATCGCGCGCTGGCGGGCTTGCGCCGACGACAGGCTGGTATGCGCTTCGATGGATTCGGTCAGTTGCCGGCCGATCGACAGCACCGGATTGAGCGAGGTCATCGGCTCCTGGAAGATCATGGCGATGCGGTCGCCGCGAATGCGCCGCATCTGGCGTTCGTCGAGGGTTGCTAGGTCGGTGTCGCCCCGATTCCCATCCCGAAGACGGATCATGCCTGACGATATGCGCGCCGCCGGCTGCGGCAAAAGCTGCATGATCGCCAGCGCGGTCATCGACTTGCCGGAGCCGGATTCGCCGGCAATGCAAAGCGTCTCACCGCGCGCCAGCGTCAGCGACAGGTTGGAGACTACATTGCGCTCGCCGTCCTCGCCGCGCACGCTGACGGAGAGGTTGGCGATGGAGAGGACGGGGGTGTCGGCGAGGGTCATTGTGGGTGGAGCCCTGCGACGGATTGGTTCCGTCGCACCATTCGCACAAACCTTGGCGCTGCCCCCCACCCGGACCTCCGGTCCGACCTCCCCACAAGGGGGAGGTAGGGTGGCAGCGCTTTACCCTCCCCCTTGTGGGGAGGGTCGCTGCGAAGCAGCGGGGTGGGGGTGCGGCGCCGACGTACCGTCATTCAAACACGCAACGCGGAAAATAGAACGACACCACCCAGTTCGGCATGTCGACGATCTCGCTGATGCGCAGGTCCCCGCACACCGAGGCCAGCATATAGGCCTCGACCGGATCGATCTGGTAACGCCCAGCGAGCAGATCGACCATCTGCGCCACCGCCTCCTTCGCGCCCGCCATCAGATCCGGCCCAATCCCCGTCGTCACCTCGTAACCCTTGGCGTCGAGATGGCGCGTCACCGGGCCCGGCGTGGTGAAGCGCGGCGTCTTCAGCCTGGCGTCCTTGACAAGGTCGAGCTTGAGCACGACGTCCATCGGGCTCTCGATCGCCGTGCCGCAGACCTCGCCATCGCCTTGTGCGGCGTGCGTATCGCCGACCGAGAACAGCGCGCCGGCCACCTCAACCGGCAGATAGAGCGTCGTGCCGGCAGCGAGATCGCGGATGTCGAGATTGCCGCCGACCCGCCGTGGCGGCACCACCGAGTGAAGCCCCATCTCAGCCGGCGCATTGCCGATGGTGCCGGCGAACGGCTTCAGTGGCACGCGCGCGTTTTTCCCGAACAGCGCCGGTTCGAGCGCGGCTGCATCGTATTTCCAGATGTTCAGCGCCGGTTCCGTGAAGTCGTCGGCGAGCAGGCCGAAACCGGGAATGTTCGCCGTCCAACCGAAGCCGGACGGTTTGAACATCTCGATCGTCACCTTGAGCGCGTCACCCGGCTCGGCGCCCTCGACGAAGATCGGCCCGGTCACCGGGTTGACCCCGGCGAAGTCGAGCTTGACGATTTCGGCGACCGTGCTGTCGGCGTTCAGCTGGCCGCCGGCGGCATCGAGGCACTGGAACTCGATGGTCGCGCCGGGCGCCACCCGCTCGGCCGGGATAAAGGAATTGTCCCAGCCGAAATGGTGATGGCGCCCATGGATGGTGTAGTCGCAGCTATTGCACATCTTTTACGTACACATTGTCATAGTTGATCGGGATATGGACCGGGTCGACATAGAGGTTGTCGGCGCCGCCCATTCGGGCGGATTTCATGGTGAAGCGCTGTTCGTTGAAGACCGGCGCCCAGGGCGCGTCTTCCATCACCTTGTCGTAGATGGCGCTCCACATCTTGTCGCGTTCGCCGGCCTTTGCCGGGTCGACCACAGAATCCGCCTCGGCCGCCTTGGCGTCGAGGTCCTTATTGCAGTACCACGACCAGTTCCAGCCGCCCGGCACCGCGCCGGCGCAGCCGAGGATCGGGCCGTAGAAATTCGACGGATCGGGGAAGTCGGCGATCCAGGCCATGCCGCCCGACCAGATCATCGGCGCGCCGGCCTTGTCACCGCCGGCGGCGATGACATTGGCCTGCGCCAGCGACTGGATGCTGGCCTTGATGCCGATGGCCGCCAGGTCCTGCTGGATCGCCTGGGCAATGCGCGGGTTGGGATCGGTGTTCATGGCGAACAGCTGCGTGTCGAAACCATCGGGATGACCGGCCTCGGCCAGCAGCGCCTTGGCCTTGGCTACGTCATAGGGATAACCTTTGTATTCCTTGTCGTAGCCCGGCATCGACGGCGGCAGCGGCTGGTTGGCCGGCACGGCGCGGCCGTTGATGATCTGGATGATGCGCGCCTTGTTGAGCGCCATGTTGACGGCCTGACGCACCTTCACATTGTCGAACGGCGCCATGGTAGTGTTCATGGTGACGTAGCCGGTGTGCAGCTGACCGCCTTCGACGACGCGCGCCTTCTGCTCGGGATCGGCCATCACCTCCTGGAATTTTGCCGGCGGAATGCCGTCGCCGGGCACATCGATCTCGCCCTTCTGCAAGCGCAGCAGCGCCACGATCGGTTCCTGGCCGATCTCGAAGGTGATCTTGTCGAGATGCGGCAGGCCCTTGTGCCAGTAATCCGCATTGCGCTCGAAGACGATGCGTTGGCCGAGTGTCCACTCGGCGAGCTTGAAGGCGCCGGTGCCCACCGGATGCTTGCCGAAATCGGCGCCATATTTCTCGACCTCTTCCTTCGGCACGACATGGGCGAAATTGATGGCCATGACATGCAGGAAGGTGGCGTCGGGCCGGGTCAGCTCGAACTTCACCGTGTAGGGATCGACGACGGTGACGCCGGAAAGGCCTTCGGCCTTGCCGGCGGCGACATCGTCATAGCCCTTGATCGAGCCGAAGAAGCCAGCGCCGGGGCTCTGCGTCTTCGGATTGGTGACGCGGTCAAGCGAATATTTCACGTCGTCGGCCGTCATCTCGCGGCCATTGTGGAATTTCACGCCATGGCGCAGCTTGAAGGTGAAGGTCTGGCCGTCGGGCGAAATCTCGTAGCTTTCGGCGAGGTCGGGCTTCAAATTGGTGGTGCCCGGCTCGTAATCCATCAGCCCATCGAACAGGCTCTTGATCATCGACCAGTTCTGCCAGTCATAGCCGATCGCCGGATCGAGGGTCGCAACATCGTCCTTGTAGGTGATGGTGATGGCGCCGCCTTGCTTGGCGTTGGGATCGACCGTGTCTTCGGCGCGGACGCTTGTCATGCCGAGCATGAGGGCCAAGGCGGATGCCGCGACTGTGGATGCGAGAAACTTTTTCATTGTTGTGTTCCCTTTCTCTGTTTCATTTTCATCTGAGCTTGATGCGGGGATCGATGAACGGCGCGATGATGTCGGCGAGCAGATTGCCGAGCACGATGGCGAAGGCCGACACCAGCGTGACGCCCATGATGATCGGAATGTCGACGCGCTGGATCGCCTGCCACGCCAGCTGACCGATGCCGGGCCAGCCGAACACGCTTTCGACGACGACGATGCCGCCCATGAAGATGCCGATGTCGATGCCGATCATGGCGATGACCGGCAGGATGGCATTCGGCAGTGCGTGGCGGAATATGATGGCGCTGCGCGCCAGGCCCTTGGCCCGCGCCGTGCGGACATAATCCTGGCGCAGGACGTCTATCATCGACGAGCGCATCATGCGCGCATACCAGCCGGCGCCGAGTACGCCCATGGTCAACGACGGCAGCACCAGATGGCGCCATGTGCCGTAGCCGCCGATCGGAAACCAGCTTAGCCGCACGGCAAAGACGTAGAGCAGCAACAGGCCAACCACGAATTGCGGCGCCGAGACGCCGACGAAGGAGGCGACCATCAGCGTCTGGTCGGTGGCGGTGCCGCGCTTGACGGCCGCGATCAGGCCCATCGAGAGCCCGATCAGCAATTCGCAAAGGATGGCGCCGACCATCAAAAGCAGGCTGGCCGGCAGCCGCGAGACGATGAGTTCGGTGACCTCCGAGCGCTGGATGTAGGAGCGGCCGAGATCGCCGCTGAGTAGCTTCGTCAGATAGTGCCAGTACTGGACCACGAAAGGCTGGTCGAGGCCGAGTTGCTGGCGGATGTTTTCCACCGTCTGCGGCGTGGCACTGCGGCCGGCGATCTGCCGCACCGGGTCGGCCGGCAAGAGGTAGAGCAGCGCAAAAGTGATCAGCGAGACGCCAAGCAGGATGAGCAGCGACTGGATCAGCCGGCGGCCGAGATAGGCGATCATGACCGGCCCCCCATTATTCCCGGCCCCTTTGCGTCGGATCGAGGATGTCGCGCAACGCGTCGCCGATCAGATTGAAGGCCAGCGCCAACGCGAGGATTGCGGCGCCGGGGAAGAACACCAGCCAGGGCGCGGCCTGGAAATAGGTCTGGTTCTCGAAAATGATGTTGCCCCACGACGCGGTCGGCGGCTGCACGCCGATGCCGAGGAAGGAAAGCGTCGCCTCCAGCAGCACCGTGGTGGAAATGCCGAGCGTGCCCCAGACGATGATGGTGGGCAGGAGATGCGGCAGGATGTGGCGAAACAGGATGCGCGGCGCGCCGGCGCCGATGCTGCGCTCGGCATCGATGAACTCGCGTTCGGCCAGCGACGATGTCTCGGTGTAGATGACACGCGCCGTCTGCACCCAGTTGACCAGCGCGATGACCATGGCGACGATCCACAGGCTGGGCTGAAACACTGCCGCCAGGCAGATGGCGAGCAGCAGCGCCGGGAACGCCATCATCAGATCGGTGAAGCGCATCAGCGCGCTGCCGATCCAGCCGCGGAAATAGCCTGCGGTGACGCCCACCAAAGTGCCGATCAAAAGCGCCACGCCATTGGCGACGATGCCGATGATGAGCGAGGTGCGGGCGCCGTAGAGGATGCGGGTCAAGAGGTCACGTCCGAGCAGGTCGGTGCCGAGCCAGTACTGGGCGCTGGGCGGCAGCGGCGAGCCCTCGATGGTCAGGCCGTCGAACATCTGCTCGTTGGGGTCATAGCCGGTCAGCCGGGGCGCCAGCACAGCGCCGGCAAGGACAATGGCGACGATGACCAGGCCGAGCAGCGCGAGGCGGCGTTTCACCAGCCGGCGCCAGACACCGGCGCGCGGTTTTGCCGGCATGCGCACCGGTAGATCAGGCGCGATGGGACTGGTCATCGCCGCCTTCTTCCCCCGTCGCTTCCTCGCTTGTCATTGCCACGATCCGACGCGCGGCATCCTCGACGCTGATCTGCCAGCTCATCGCCAGCGAACGCAGCTGCGCATAGGCGCGCTCGTCGTCGCTGCCTTTCGACAAGGCCGTCACCGCGCGCACGATGGTCTGGCGCTCGGCGACGCGCTGGCGCAGCGACGCTATCTCGCCGGCTAAATGTTTTCGGGCCTCGAAACTCTGTCTCGCGATCAACAGAGCGCTGTAGACGCCGGCATTGCCGACCGGCTTCAGCAGCTGCGCATCGGCCTTGTGCGACAGCGCCCATTCGATACGCCCCGGCGCCTCGGAACCGATCAGCGCCACCAGCGGCATCGGCGCCTCGCTCGGCTTCCACGGGAATTGCTCGTCGAAACCGAGATCGGCATCGAAGAAGACGAAATCGGCGGCGAGAGCTTCCGGCGGCAATTCCGGCCAGCAGTCGATCGTAGCCAGGCCGATGGCCGACAATTGCCTGGTGATGGCCTGCACCGTCGGATGCGGGCGATGCAGGATGAAAGCCCGCGCGCCGCCGAGATTGGGGATGCGCGTCCGGGTCATGACACCACTCTCAGACGCGGACGGCCGAATGTCTTGGCGGGGTCGTAGCGCGACAGATATGGATCCGGCGCGACCTCATCCTCCTGGCTGACGACCTCGAAGAAGCCATCGGCGATCCGGCCGATGATCACCGGCAGCGTCGCGTGCTGGGAGTGGGCGTCGATGGCGATCGGCCCGAGCCGGGTGGAGAAGCGCCGCTCGGCGAAGGCTTTGGAAAATTCCGCCGGGCCGGCATCAGTGTCGCGCGACAGCACGTCGGCCATCACCTGCACCGAGGCATAGGCGGAGGCCTCGAAGGACGAAGCGAAGGCAGCCGGCCGGGGCGCGAAATAGGGCCCGACCGACAGATGCCCTTTCCCTGTATCGCCGATCGCCGGCAACTCGCCTTCGGTGAGGTTGCAGGAGATGACGGGGCAGTTTTCCGGCCTGAATGCCGCATCCTCATCGCCCAGCTCGCGGTAAGCCGCCAGGAAGGCGTAGGATGAGGTGCCGATCAGATTGTTGAGGATGAAGCTCGGCCTCGTCGCCCGGATTTCCGCGATCAGCCGCGACACGTCGGTCTCGCCGATGCGCAGATAGCGCTCGCCCAGCACTTTGCCGCCGGCATCCGCGATCAGGTCGCGCGCCACGCGGTTCATCTCCCAGCCCCAAATGTAGTTCGAGCCGAGCAGGAAGCCGTTGGCGCCGAAACGCGGCACGACATGCGCCATCAGCGGAACCAGATGCTGGTTGGGGCAGGCGTGCATGTAGACGACATGCTCGTTGGCCTCGAACCCTTCATAGGGACAGGCATACCAGAGCATGCCGCCGGCCTTCTCCAGCACCGGGATGGTTTCCTTGCGGCTCCAGGAGGTGACGCAACCGACGACATGGCGCGCGCTGCTGGTCCTGAAAATATCTTCGCACAAAGTCGCGTAGCGATCGGCATTACTTTGCGGATCGCGCTCGACCGGAACCAGTTCGATGCCATAGCTCCGATCGGCATTGATGTCGGCGATGGCGCGCATGGCGCCCATCCGGCACGCATCGGAGACCAGCTGATAGCTGCCCGAGCGGGAGTACAGGATGCCGATCTCGATACGCCGTTTCAAACCGATCCTCAGAAATGACAATGCCCCGCAGCCAGCGCCGGAGGGCGAGGCATGCGAGGCATATTTGCCGCCCGGCGACCAAGGCCGGTATTTTACGCTAGCGTATTCGGTCCGGCGGGTCAGTCAAGCGGGAAAGTACGTGGTCATGGGATCGGCCTTGTCCGGCTGCTTCTAGTTCCGCAGCGTGAACATCAAAGGCGCCACGACAGCCGTCCCGGCCTTCTCAGGCGGTGGCGCGGGCACCGTCGCACCCTGCAGAATGCCGAGCGCGGCGCGATCGAGATCGGCGTCCCCCGAAGATCGTGTCAGCCGGACGGAGGTCACCTTGCCCGAAGCGCTGACGACGAAGGTCACATTTGCGGTACCCACGGCGCGCCGCGACCTTGCCGCGCTCGGGTAGCGCTTGTGCCGATTGATCCATCCGATCAGCTGGGAGTTCCATTTGCTTGCACTGACTGATGATCCTCTCGATTGCGAAGCCTTCGGCGCCGACGCCTTCGCCGCTGCCTTTTGATCGACACTGGCGGTCACGACCGCTTTCGCCGGCGCGGCCTTTTCCTTCTTCTCTTTCGGTTTCGGCTTGGGTTTTTCGGCAGCCTTCTTCGCCTTCTCGATCGGCTTGGCCTCCACCGGCTTGGTCTCCGCCGGCTTGGTCTGGGGCAGCGGAATGACCACATCCGGCGCTATGGTCGGGACGATGTCGGGCACCACCTCATCCAGCGGCGGCGATTGATCGGACTGCTCGGCCGCTGCCGTCTCGATCGGAGCGGCGAGTTGAGCCGCTTCCCTCTTCTCGGTGACCGGCTCCGGCTTACCGGGCTCAGGCTCTACGACGGGCTTCAGTTCGGCAACCGCCTCCTCGATCTGGTTCGGCGGCTCGGGCGTCACCACGTCGGCCGCTGAGTCCACCCGCACCGCCGGCGCCACCATCATCGGCGACAGCTCGATAGCCACAGCCGGCGGCGGGCCGCCATCGGCCATGTTGGCCAGGCTGAAGCTCTGGACGGCATAGACGATCGCGACATGCGCGCCGACAATGACAATGGCCGCAGCCGCCCACAAGCCAATTTCGCGCACGCCGGCGCGCGGCGGGTCGGCCGCGGGGGCGGCGGCGGCCAGTTGCGTCACGGGGCGGCGCCCGGGTGCGCCGCGGATGCGTCCGCCGGCACCGTCTCCAGCCCCACCAGCGCGATCTTCAGATAACCGGCGCCGCGCAGCAGGTTCATCACCTCCATCAGCTCGCCATAACCGACCGCCTTGTCGGCACGCAGGAAGATGCGGGTCTGCTTGTCGCCCTTGGTTCTGCCGTCGAGCACCGCGGCGAAAGCCTGGCGCGACACGCTGTCATTGCCGATCGCCAGCGTCAGATCGTCCTTCAGCGTCAGGAACAGCGGCGTTTCCGGCCGGGGTGCTGGCGTCGCCGTCGAACCCGGCAGATCGACATTGACGTCGACTGTCGCCAAGGGGGCAGCGACCATGAAGATGATCAGCAGCACCAGGATGACGTCGATGAACGGGGTGACATTGATCTCGTGGTTTTCTTCGAGATCGCCATCGATAGCCTCGCGAATTCTAGCCGCCATGGCCCATCACTCCGCCGCCAGCGCGGGCGCCTGCGGCACCGTGCGGAAATCGAGATCGCGGCTGACCAGCCGTTCGACCCCGGCCGAGGCATCGGCAAGAAGCTGCCGGTAGCCGGCTATCGACCGCGCAAAGACGTTGTAGATGACCACCGCGGGAATGGCCGCGACCAGGCCCATCGCCGTGGCGAGCAGCGCCTCGGCGATGCCGGGCGCGACGACCGCGAGGTTGGTGGTCTGCGCCTGCGAGATGCCGATGAAGGCGTTCATGATGCCCCAGACGGTGCCGAACAAGCCCACGAAGGGCGCCGTCGAGCCGATCGTCGCCAGCACGCCGGTGCCGCGCGACACGCGCCGCGCCGCCGCCGCCTCGATGCGCGACAGGCGCGACGTCACTCTTTCCTTCAGCCCGTCGCCGGTAACATGGCCGAGCGCACCGGCCGAAAGGGCAGTCTCTTCCTCGGCTGCCCGCACCAAAAGCGCACCGGGGCCGCCACTGTTGCCAAGCGAGCGCCCGGCCTGGCGCAGTGTGGCGGCATTGCCGATGGCGCGCGCAGCGCGCCGGGCGCCGAGCTTGCCGAAGAGAATCTCCAGCGATTTGGCCAGCCAGACCGTCCAGGTGACGAGCGAGGCGAAGGCCAACCCGATCATCACCGCCTTGACGATGATGTCGGCGGCCATGAACATGCCCCAGGGCGACAGATCGTGCGGCAGCGTCAGCGATATTGCCGAAGCCTCGGCCTGCGCGGATGCACCGGGCTGGGTTGCCGGCTGTGGCGCGGTCGGCGCCGCCTGCCCGGCAGTTGGCGGAGCCGGCGGGACAGGCGCAGCCGGTGCGGGCTGTTCGACTACAGTTGGCGCCGACTGGGGAGCTGCAGCGGGCACCGTCGTCACCCTGGGCTGCGTGTTTGGCCGCTCTTGCGCAGCAGCGCTGCCGGCCGACAGCATGACCGCGGCCAGCGCCGCCAACAAACCATTTCTGGACACGCTTCGTCCTCGCTTCGTCATTGCAAACCGATCGGCTGGCCGGTGACGGGATGCGGGAACCCCCCGATCTCGACCCCGAAAACTCCAGCCACGGATTCTGGCTTCTCTCAAACACGGGACGGCCGCTGGAAAATAATTCAGGCCGCCGAGTGCCCCTGCTTGACTATAAAACATGAATTTACTAGTCAACAAACAAGATGACTTTTTTGGCCAACGATTATGGGCGCGATGTCTCAACGGCACATCGTCTTGGCGTCGGTTCGCCTGGCGTCGTTGCACTGAGGGATGGACGGCCGCAGGGTTGCTGGGCCACGATGCCGGGCAGCAATTGAGGCAGGCTGCGATGATCAAGGCGACACCGTTCGACTTCCCCTATGACGGCCGGCTGGTGCCGGTAAACACCGCGCTGCTGGTCATAGACCTGCAAGAGGATTTCCTGTCGCCGACCGGCTATTTCGCCAGGAAGGGTTATGACCCCGCGCCGCTGCGCGCCATCCTGCCGACAGTCAACCGACTGATATCAGCGGCACGCGCGGCCGGCCTCACCATCATTTACACCAGGCAGGGATATCGCGGCGACATGGCCGACATGACGCCGTACGAGAGATGGCGCCGCAAGCGGGCGGGTCTCGAAGGCACCGACGTGCTGCTGCGCTCCGGCCCTGGCTTCCAGATCGTCGCCGACATCGACGTCGCGCCGCACGACATCATCGTCGACAAGACCTGCAACAGCGCCTTCACCTATACGGATCTGGAGCTTGTGCTGCGCGCACGCGGCGTCACCCATCTGATCTTTTCCGGCTGCACGACCGATGTCTGCGTGCACACGACGCTGCGCGAGGCCTGCGACCTCAATTTCCAGTGCCTGACCATCGCCGACGCCTGCGCCAGCGGCGACCAATACGCGCATGACGCGGCGCTGCATATGGCTGGCAGTGCTGAGTGGTGATTAGACGCTGGCGGGACAGCACCCCTCTGCCCTGCCGGGCAGAGGGGTGTGTGACGGAACGCTACGAAATAGCTTTCATTCCACCCGCAAATTCACCCTGCGTGAATATCCGACCCGCCCCGCGAGGCAAACGCGCCGGGCTGCGGCACCTCCGCCTCCCGGCGTGCCAGCGAGTTGCGCAAGAGCGCGATCGTCTCGCGGCCGACGCTGGCGATCTCGCGCGGCCGGTCGACACCGACGATCATGAACTCGCTGATGCCCAGCGCCGCATAGGGCAGCAGCGACAGGGCGATCTGCGCCGGTGGTCCGGAAAGTTCGACCGCCTTGTGGCCGACGGTAGAGGCGCCACCCTCCGAGCGGACCCGGACCGGAAGCGCAAAACGCAGCTTGCCGGCGCGGCCATGCTCGGCGGCGGCGCTGCGCGCCCGTTCCATCAGCTGGCGGATCTCGTCGAGCGAACCAGCCGTGAGTTCAAACACGTCGGCATGGCGGCCGGCGACCTTGAGCGCGGTGCCGGACTGGCCACCCATGCGGATGATCACGTCGACGCCATGCGGCCCCTTGCGCGGCACATAGCCACCCTTGATGCTGTAGAATGCACCTTCATGGTCGAAGGGCCGGTCGTTCGACCACAGCCGCTTCAGCAGCACCAGATATTCGTCGATGCGCTGCCAGACCACGGTGTGGCCGACCGGACGCGTCTCGGCATCGTCGTCATCCAGCGGCTCGCTCAGCATCCTCAGCGCCAGCCGGCCGCCGCTCCTGGCGTCGAGCGCCGCCAGTTGCCGCGCCGCAACGGCTGGCGCGATCACGCCGGCCCAGTGCGTCAGCACCACTTCCAGCGACGAGGTGCGGTCCAGCGCCTGGGCGGCGATGTCCATATTGGTCAACAGCCCGGCCGGGTCGTCGACGACGATGTTCTGGAAGCCGGAATCCTCGATCAGCGACAGCTTGGTCGCCGTCTCGACGAAATCATAGAAGAACGGTACGGCCGAACCGGCATCGGCGGCGTGCGTTTTACCGGGAACATGCGTGAACTCGATCGGCATTGCCATCTCCTCCATCACGTTGGATGTATGTCGCCCCCGGTTGAGACGACGACATGCGTAAAAACAAGCATCAGCGCCAAAGCGCGTCCGCGTTCGGTTCATCAACTCCGGTCACTCACTGAAAGCGCTAGGTCGCCACCCTTTCGGCCTGATCGGTCAGGGAATCAAGCCGAGCACGACTGCCCCGGTGAACACGAACGCAAGGGCAAAGACGAGATAGGCGAAAGCGCCGGCATAGGCCGGGCGGAAAGCCTGGCTATTGGCCAGCCTCTGGCTGGTGCGGTCCGTCTCGGCGTTCTGGATATAGGACATATCGACCTCCGTCTTGCGGATTAATCTATAAAATCAGTAGACTTTGTCGAGTGCTATTTTTTGGAGATATGTAGAATGATTTTCTCAGTAGTCCTTGTTATTTGGTTTGGCATTGCTGGGAGACCCCTGTTGGAGACAAGCGAGCGACAAGCTTGGCCGACGTCTGCATAGGCGATAGCATCGCCATTCCGGCGTAAATGCGGATTATTTCGATCGGGAACGGGGAACAGAACATGGGTACAAGACTAGCCGGCAAGATTGCAATCATCTCGGGCGGCGCGACCGGAATGGGCGGAGCGGCCTCGGAATTGTTCGCCGCCGAAGGCGCCAAGGTGGCGATCATTGACCGCAATGGCGAGGCGGCGGCAGCCACTGCGGCGGCGATACGCGCGCGGGGACATATCGCCGAACACTGGGTGGCCGACGTCTCGGACGAGGCGCAGGTCGAGGCCGCAGTGAAGGCGGCGACTGCCAGGCTCGGCCCGGCCACGGTGTTGTTCAACCATGCCGGCACCATCGTGATAAAGCCGTTCCTGGAGACGACAGTGCAGGAATGGGACTGGCTGCATGCGGTCAATGTCCGCTCGATGTTCCTGATGACGCGCGCCGTGTTGCCGGGCATGATCGCTGCCGGTGGCGGTTCGATCGTCTGCACCTCGTCGATCTCGGCTGTGGCGGCCACACCCATGGAGGTGCTCTACGACACCACCAAGGGCGCCTGCCACATGTTCGCGCGCGCCATCGCAGTCGAATTCCGCGACCGCAACATACGCTGCAACGCCGTCTGTCCCGGCTTCATCCGCACGCCGCACGGCCTGCGCGAGGTCGCCGATCTCGGCAAGCTCGGCGTCGACGTGTCGGACGCCGCATTGGCCGCACAGCAGGGCCGCATCGGTGAGCCGGAGGAAGTGGCCAAGGCAGCGCTGTACCTCGCCAGCGATGAGTCCAGCTTCGTCAATGGCACGCATCTGTTTGTCGATAATGGTTTTACGGCGATGTGAGTATCCCAGGCTTGGCGCCCTTCCTCTCCCCCGTCGATCGGGGGAGAGGTGTAGAGCGCAGCGGGCCCGGCTGGGGGGCGACCCTTGGCGCAAGGAAGATTCATGCGCACCCGTTGGCAACAGTGGCGAGGTGGTTCCCCGCTCCGTCGCTGCTTCGCAGCGCCACCTCTTCCCCCGGAGGGAGAGGAAGGGCGCCAAGTCCTACTCGCCTTACCGCTCTTCTCGTCGAAACGGCTTCAGCAGCGCCGACGGCGCAACCGCGTTGCGTGACATCACGGCCATCGCGACGATGGTGAAAATAAAGGGCAGCATCAAGAACGCCTCATAGGGAATATGCCCGAGGCCGCTCGCCTGCATGCGCAATTGTAGCGCATCGACGAAGGCGAACAGCAGCGCCGCGCCCGCAGAGCGCCACGGGTCCCAGCGGCCGAACACGACCAGCGCGATCGCCACCCAGCCACGGCCCGACACGACACCAAAGGTGAAGGCGTTGAACTGTGCCATGGTGAGGAAGGTGCCCGCAAGCCCCATCAGCGCACCGCCGAGGATGACCGCCTGGAAGCGCGTGGCGATGACGCTGACCCCAGCGGAATCAGCGGCGCGCGGGTTCTCGCCGACCATCCGCACCGACAGCCCCCAAGGCGTGCGGTAGAGCACGAAAGCAGCGAGCGGGATGGCAATGATTGCCAAGTAGACCAGCGCAAACTGGTTGAAAACCGCTGACCCCAGAACCGGAATATCCGACAGCAGCGGGATCGGCACCGTCTGAAAACCCTTGATGCTGGGCGGCACCGATTGCTGGCCGAAGGTCAGACGGTAGAGGAAATAGGCAAGGCCGGACGAGAACAAAGTAACGCCGATGCCGCAGACATGCTGGCTGAGGCCGAACGCCACGGTGAACAGCGCATGCAGCGCACTCATCGCCATGCCGGTCAACACCGCGGCCAGCACGCCGAGCCAAAGGCTGCCGCTGAGGCTGGCGGCGGTGAAGCCGGTCATCGCGCAGAGCAGCATGATGCCTTCGATACCGAGATTGAGCACGCCGGCCCGCTCGGAGAACATCTCGCCCAGCGTGGCAAATGCCAGCGGCGTGGCGATGCGGATAATGGCGGCGAGGAAGCCGACCTGAAAGATCTGTTCGAACACCGCGCTCATAAGGCGGCACCGACGCGGCGGATGCGATAGGCCGTGAACAGCAGCGCCACCAGCATGGCGAGCAGCGCCGTGCCCTGGATGACATCGCTGAGGAACGCCGGCACGCCGGTGGCGCGCGACATCGCTTCGGCGCCGGTCATCACGGCGGCCAGGAAGATCGCCGCCGGTACGACGCCGAGCGGATTGAGCCTGGCCAGCATGGCAACGACGATGCCGGAATAGCCATAGCCCGGCGAAATGTCGCTCATCACCTGGAAATGCACGCCGCCGACCTCGCCGACGCCGGCAAGCCCGGCCAGCGCGCCCGACAGCAGCGCCGTCGAGATCAGCACCCGCTCGACATGTATGCCGCCATAGCGGGCGGCTTCCGGGCTTTCGCCGGTGACCCTGATCCGGAAGCCGAGCGTGGTGCGCACGATCAGGAACCAGATCAACGGGGCCGCGATCAACGCGGCGATGACACCCAGATGCAGCCTTGTGCCTTCGAGCAGCACCGGGAAATTCGCCGAATCCTCGATCGGCGGCGAGATCGGATAGCCGCTGAACGAGTCCTTCCACGGCCCCTCGATCAGCGCCATCAGCGCATAGTAGATGACCGAATTGAGCAGCAGCGAACTGACGACGTCGTCCACCTTGAATTTGACCCTGAGCGTCGCGGGCACCAGCGCTACCGCGGCACCGGCAGCAGCGCCCGCCAGCGCCATCGACAAGATCGCCAGCGCGCCCGGCATCGGGATGGCGCCGACGAAGCAGCTGGCCACGGCGCCGGCCAGCAATTGGCCCTCGGCGCCGATGTTCCAGAATTTGGCCCGGAAGGCGACGGCCACAGCCAGCCCGGTGAAGATCATCGGGGCGGCGCGCACCAGCGTTTCGGTGATGGCATAGCTGTCGCCGAACGAGGCCGACAGCATCACGCCATAGGCCTCAAGCACGCCGGCGCCGGCCAGCGCGATGAGGCCGCTGCACAGGACCAGCGCTGCGCCGATGGCCAGCAGCGGCAAAGCGAGATTGAACCAGGCGGGGGTGGAACTGCGGGCTTCGAGGCGGAACATCAGCTATGCCCCTCCGCCGCCCAGACGGTCGCGCCGCCCTTCATCCGCCTGCCGGCACCTTCTCCCCGTATAGACACGGGGAGAAGGGATCTGGGCCCTATGCAACTCCCCTCTTGCAGCTGTGGTGATTGGCGAAACCATGGGTGAGAGCCCCTCTCCCCGTCTCTATACGGGGAGAGGATGCCGGCAGGCAGGTGAGGGGCAGCGCTGACGCTTAAAGTCAGCCAAAAGCGGGCAGTATTATTTGAGGTTTCTGCGAGGAACCGAGTGAGAAAGTCCATCTAGGCTCTGCCCTCCGCCCCGGTCATCAGCAGCCCAAGCCGCGCGATGGTCGCATCGGCGCTGTCCAGCGTGCCGGCGATGCGGCCCTCATACATCACCGCGATGCGGTCGCAGAGCACCAGCAGCTCTTCGAGATCCTCGCCGATGACGATGATCCCACAGCCCTTGGCGCGCATGTCGAGGAATTTTTCGTGGATGAAGCGAGCGGCACCGATGTCGAGGCCGCGCGTCGGCTGCGAGACGATCAGCACCTTCGGGTCGAAAGCCAGTTCGCGCGCCAGCAGCGCCTTCTGCAGATTGCCGCCCGACAGCGCGCCGGCGCGGGTCATCGGCCCGGGGCACCTGATGTCATAGGCCTTGATCTGTTCTTCGGCGAAGGCGCGGATCGCATCTGGCTTGAGCAGGCCCCGGCTGCTGAAAGCCGCAGTACCAATGCGCGGCAACACCATGGAATCGGCGAGCGGCAGATTGGTGACCAGCCCGGTCGTCATACGGTCTTCCGGGATGCGGCCAAGGCCGAGCGCCTGCACCTCGCGCGGCGAGAACCGCGTAACAGGTTTGCCGGCTATCGTCATCGCGCCGGCGTCGGGCGCGCGCGTGCCGGAAATCACCTCGGCCAGCGCCCGCTGGCCATTGCCGGAGACCCCGGCAATGCCGAGGATTTCGCCCGCGCGAACGGCAAGCGATACATCGCGCAGCGGCGTCCCCGAATGCCGTGAGGTGGAAATACCGTCGAGCGTCAGCACCGCCGCGCCTGGGGTCGAAGGTCCTCTTGCCGGCGGCACGATCTCATGGCCGCACATCAGCTGCGCCATTTCTGCCGATGTCGTGTTCGCCGGATCGTCGACACGGCCGGCGACGCGGCCGTGCCGCAATACGGTGCAGCGATGGGTGAGCGCCCGCACCTCGTTCAATTTATGCGAGATGAAGATGATGCCGAGCCCCTGCGCCGCCATCGAGCGCAGCGCCGAAAACAGCCCGTCGACCTCGCCCGGCGCCAACACCGCCGTCGGCTCGTCGAGGATTAACAGCCTGGCGCCGCGAAACAGCGCCTTGACGATTTCGAGCCGCTGCTGCTCGCCGACCGACAGCGCGGAGACAGGCAGGTTGGGGTCCAGCGTCAGCCCATGCTGACGGCTGATGTCGGACAACCGGGCAAGTCCGCCGGCGCGGTCGATGCGGCCGGATTTGCCGGGAATGCCAATCAGAAGGTTTTCCAGGACCGTCAGCCTTGGCGCCAAATGAAAATGCTGGTGCACCATGCCGATGCCGGCGGCCAGCGCATCGGCCGAACTGGTGATCCGCACGGTCTTGCCCTGGATAAGAATTTCGCCGGCATCCGGCGCATAGGCGCCGAACAGCACATTCATCAGCGTCGTCTTGCCGGCGCCGTTTTCGCCCAGCAGGCCGAGGATCTCACCTGGGGCGACGCTTAGATCGACAGCCTCATTCGCCTTGACGGCGCCGAAGCTCTTGGTGATGCCGCGCATTTCGATGAGAGGGGCGGACAAGGATGCTCCTGCGGAGATACCCCTCCCCCTCGAGGGGAGGGTGCCTAGCGAAGCGAGGCGGGTGGGGTCACGTCAACTGCCTCAACCCATGACTTAGCAGGATGGAGCACTTCGCGGAGGACCCCACCCGGCCCTGCGGGCCACCCTCCCCTCAAGGGGGAGGGGGTGCGCCGAGCTAATCCGAAACCGGCGTGTTCTCATCCACATCCACCCGGAAATTGCCTTCCAGGATCTCGGCCTTCTTCTTCTCGACCAGATCCTTCACATCCGCCGGCAGCGTCTTGTCGAATTTATGGTAGGGCGCCAGGAACGACCCGCCCTTGGCCATGCGCGAGAAATCGCCATAGTCCTGCGCGGTGAAGACACCGGCCTTGACCAGCTTGATCGCCTGCTCGACTGTCGGATACATGTCCCAGACCGGCCCGGTTATGACCGTGTCGGGGCCGAGGCTCGACTGGTCGGACATGTTGGAGATGGCGAGGATCTTCTTGTCCACCGCCGCCTCGATGACGCCGAAGCGCTCCGCATAGATGACATCGACGCCGGCATCGATCTGGGCGACCGCCGCTTCCTTGGCCTTGGGCGGATCGAAGAACGAGCCAATGAAGGCGACCTTCTTCTTGATGTTGGGATTGACCTCCTTGGCGCCGGCAAAGAAGGCGTTGACCAGCCGGTTCACTTCCGGAATGCCCATGGCCGCCACCGCGCCGATCGTGCCCGACTTCGACATCTTGCCGGCGATCATGCCGGAGAGGTAGGCCGGCTCGTGGATCCAGTTGTCGAAGACGCCGAAATTGGGCTCGGCCGGCCCGGCGCCCGAGCCGAACAGCCATGCCGTCTTCGGGAACTGCTTTGCCGTGCGGCGCGATTCACGCTCGGCGGCGAAGGCGTCGCCCAGCACCAGCTGATACCCGCCTTGCGCATATTCGCGCATGACGCGGCTGAAATCGGCGGTCTGCACCTTTTCCGACCATTTGTATTCAATGCCGAGTTCCTTCTCGGCCTTCTGAAGGGCGACGTGGATCTGGTTGTCCCACGGCTCCTCGATCGGCGTGGCGAAGATCGCCGCCACCTTCAGCTTCTTGTCCTTGGCGAAGGCTGCACCCGGCAGCATGGCTGCGGCCAGGCCAAGTGCGCCGAGTTCCAGCACGTCGCGCCGCGACAGGCCGGTCGATTGCGATTTGTTTTTCCGGTTTTCCATCTAGTGCCCCTCTGTTTGACAGCCGTGTCGAGCCGGCTGTTCCGAAATCAGACGCGGAACTATGGAACGGGTGCGGACTTTTGTCCACATGGTCAAATTTGGGCGTGTCGCTGGCAGGAGCCGGCGCTAGCGTACCGCCTTCTCGCCACCGGCTACGGTGATGACGCCGACGATGATCAGCCCGGTCAGCAACAGCCGAACGCCGGCGCTGACGCCGAACGTGTTGAGCATGGTCAGAAGCAGCACCAGGAACAGCGCCGCGCCCCAGACACCGGGAACATTGGCCTTGCCGCCGGCGACCGAGGTGCCGCCGATGACGACGACGGCGATCGAGGCCAGCAGGTACTCGTTGCCGATATCGACATTGGCGCCGCGGAAATAGCCGGCGAGCAGCGCCCCGTCCATGCCGCCGAGCGCGCCCGACAGCGTGTAAGTGAGGAAGCGGGTGCGGCCGACATTGACGCCGGCAAGCCACGCGGCGCGGATGTTCTGGCCGATCGCCAGCACCGAGCGGCCATAGATCATGCGCTGCAAGGCGATGGCCGCACCGATGGTGAACAATACGGTAAGGATCGCCAGCACTGGAATGCCCAGGATTTGCCAGTTGGCAAAATCGGCAAAGCCGGGCGGCGGCTTGATCTGCAGGCCACGCCCATAGCTGATGTCGATCGACTGGATGATGAAGCTGGCCGACAGAGTGGCGATGATCGGCGGGATCCTCAGCGCCCAGATCAGGAGATAGTTGACGGCACCGATGGCAGCGCCGCAGGCGAGCGCGGCGAGCAGCCCGACCACGATCATGGAATCGCTGCCGCCCATGACCTTCATGGCGACGGCACTGGCGAGCCCGATATTGGCCGGCAGCGACAGGTCGACATTGCCTGGCCCGAGCGTGATGACGAACATTTGGCCGACGCCGACGATCACGGTGAACACGGCAAGCGAAAGTGCCGCCGTGATCATGCCGCCGCCGCCATAGCCGCCGGTGAAAGCGATGGTCGCCAGCCAGACGAACATCGCGCCGATGAACGACCAGATCCAGGGTTTGGCGACAAGCGATTTAACCAGCGTCATCGCTACCTCTCCCTGCGGCTGATCAGGACGCGGGCTGCCAGCACGATGATCAGGATGGCGCCGTTGGCCGCGACCTGCCAGTCCGGCGGAATGTGCATGAAGGTGAGCAGAGGCGATGCCGCCAGCGCCAGTGTCAGCGCGCCGAGCACGGCGCCGATCGGCGACACCCGGCCGCCGACGAACTCGCCGCCGCCGAGAATGACGCCGGCGATCGCCAGCAGCGTGTAGCCATTGCCGATATTGGCGTCGGCCGAGGTGGTGATGCCGATCAGCGCCATGCCGGACAGAACGCCGAATAGGCCGGTCAGCGCAAACAGCACGATCTTGGTTCGAAGCAGCGACCAGCCAGCGCGCCTGAGCGCCGCCGGATTGCCGCCGGATCCCCGCAGGATGACGCCATAGGAGGTGCGCATCAGCCCAAAATGCACCACCGCTGCGATCGCCAGCGCGGCGATGATAGGGAACGGAATGAAGGGCGGCTTGAAGGCCATCAGCGACAAGAGCCAGTCCGGCGCCTTGCCACCGGGCTTGGGCAGCACCAGAATGGCAAGTCCCTGCCAGACGAAGCTCATGCCCAGCGTCACCACGATCGACGGCAGATTGCGCAGATAGATCAGTGCGCCGAGCAGCGCATAAACGCCTATGGAGCCGAGCAGGATGATCACGCCGAGCAGCGGCGCGTCCTTCAGCCAGGTCGCGGTGACGCAGCCGACAAAGCCGACAAAGGTGCCGATCGACAGATCGAGCTCATTGCCGGCGATGACGAACATCTGGGCGATCGTCGCCAGCGCGATCGGAATAGCGAGGTTCAACATCAGGCTGAAGCCGAAATAGCTGATGGCGCGTGGGTTGAGCCAGGCGATGGCGATAACCACCAGCGCCAGCGACAGCGCCGGCAACAGGCTGCGCAGCAGGCGCGCGCGGGCCGCGCTGCTGCGCGGCGAGGACGTAGGGCCGGGAGCGACTGCCGTCATCTCAGGCCGCGTCGCCGAATGAGGACTGGATGATCTTTTCCTCGGTCAGCTCGTCGCGCGTGAGATTGGCGACGATGCGGCCGTTCTTGAAGACATGGATGTGGTCGCAATTGTCGAGCTCTTCGGTCTCGGTGGTGTACCAGAGGAAGGTCCGGCCCTTGGCCGCCTCCTCGCGCACGAGATCGTAGACCTCGAGCTTGGTGCCGATGTCCACGCCGCGCATCGGATCGTCCATCAGCACGATCTGCGCATCGGAACCCAGTGCGCGGGCAAACAGCGCCTTCTGCTGGTTGCCGCCGGACAGCGAGAAGATGTTGTTGGTCATGTCAGGCGTGCGGATGCCGATCTTCTGCTTCCAAAACTCAGCAAGCTCGGCCTCGCGCTGCGGCGAGATCAGCAACCCTTTGCGCAGCCGCGCCAGCGAGCGGATGCCGATGTTTTCGGCAATAGACCATTGCGGGAAAATGCCGTCCGATTGGCGGTCTCCGGCCACCAGCGCCACCGGGGCGGTCACCTCGATATCAAGCCTTCTACGCGTCGCGGCGGCAAAGATCGCCAGCAACAGGTCGGTCTGGCCATGGCCGGCAAGCCCGGCAAGCCCGATGATCTCGCCGGCGCGAGCGACAAGCTCCTTGCCGTCCTGCTGCCGCTCGGGCCGCGCCCGCACCCTGAGCGGGCCCGCCGCCGGCCTGGCGGCGATCTCCGCCGCGATCTTCTCGCGCGCTTCCGCGCCGCCCATGGTGGCCACCAGCCGGTCGCGGTCGAACGCTTTTGCAACGTCCGTGGCGACCACCTTGCCGTCGCGCATGACCACGATGCGGTCGGCATTCTGCAGCACCTCGCCCAGCACATGCGAGATCAGGATGCAGCTGCCCCCGGTGGCTACGAAACGGCGCACGAAGGCAAGCAGCTGGCCCGCAGTATGCGCGTCCAGCGAAGAGGTCGGCTCGTCGAGAATGACCAAGTCGAGCGGATCGCGCGTCACCGTGAAGGCGCGCGCCACCTCGACCATCTGCCGCCGGCCGATGGAGAGATCGCCGGCAATGTCGTCTGCCGAGATGCCGTGATCCGGAAAGATTTCGTCCAGCTTGGCGGCAATGAGAGCAGCCGCCTTGCGTCGCCAGCCGAAGCCGGTGAGCGCCGGATGGTTGATGCGCGTATTCTCCGCGATACTGAGGTTAGGGCAGAGCGACAGTTCCTGGAACACGCAGCGTATGCCGAGTTTCAGCGCGCGCGCCACCGAGTAGTCGGTTTCGGCATTGCCACGCACCGCGATCTCACCGCCATCGGGCTGCAGCGTACCGGCCACCATATGCATCAGCGTCGATTTGCCGGCTCCGTTGTGGCCGACCAGCCCGACGCATTCGCCTGATACAACATGGAAGTCGACGCCGTTAAGCGCCCGAACGGCGCCGAAATGTTTTTCGGCGCCGCCCAGTCTGATGATGTCCGTATTGGCCTCAGGCATGCTCAACGATATCCGGTCGGTCATGCCGCTGGCAATGAATGCAATGCATCACTTGATATTGGCTTTGATCGCCGCGATTGCGTCTTCCTGGCTGTATTCGTGGGTGGCGACGCCGCCCTCCTTGATTTTCGGCAGCTCGGTCTCGAAATTGTCCTGGGTAAAGGCGAGATACGGCACCAAAAGGTCATGCGGAATGTCGGTGCGGCCGTCGAGCACCTGCTGCGCCACCCAGAAGGCCAGCGACGACACGCCGGGCGCGATCGAGGCCGACCAGGTCTGGTAGCCATCCTTGTCCTTCTGCTCCTTCCACCATTTCAGCTCGTCCTGGCGGTTGCCCATGATGATGGTCGGACGCGGCTTGCCTGCGGCGGCAAAGGCTTGTGCCGCGCCATAACCGTCACCGCCTTGGTCGACGATGCCGACGATGTCGGGCAACGAAGGCAGGATCGTCCCGACCGCCTTCTGCGCCGTCGTCTGGTCCCAGTCGCCGGTCACCGAACCGACGATCTTGAACTCGGGATGGGCGGCGACGCCTTCGAGGATGCCGGCATGGATGGCATCGTCGATCGAGGTGCCGGCAAGGCCGCGGATTTCCAGCAAATTGCCGCCCGTGGGCTGGAATTTGGCCATCTGCTCGACTTCCTGCTTGCCCATGTCCTTGAAGTCGACGACGACGCGGTAGGCGCAAGGTTCGGTGACGGTCCCGTCGAAGGAGACGACGACGATGCCGGCATCGCAGGCCTGCTTGATGGCGCCGTTCAGCGCATCCGGCGATGCGGCATTGATGACGATGGCGTCATAACCCTGTAGGATCAGGTTCTGCACCTGGGCAGCCTGGGTCGGCACTTCCTTGTCGGCGGTGGTGAAGATGTCGGCGGCGCCGACGATCTTATCCTCAACCGCCTTCTTGGTGACGATGCCGTAGCTGTCGAGCATCGCCTGACGCCACGAGTTGCCGGCGTAATTGTTGGAGAAGGCGATCTTCTTGCCGCTGGTGTCGGCAAGCGCCGTGCCCGAGGCGAGCATCGCCGCCAGAGCGCTCAGGACGAGCAGTTTCTTCATGTCATAATCCTCCCATGGATTGTCGGCCCCGCCGACTGTTGCTGATGGTTTTGGCGTTGGCTGCCTGTTTTTTATCTATTGTCAGACAAATGCAGATGAGCTCGCTTGTCAACTGCGATCGGTTACGCTTTGGCGATCAACTTCAGGTGCGATGATTGAAAAGCCTTCGCCTGCTGGTCTAGGGAAGGGCCCAGGAGACCATGCATGGCAGCGACGCCGCCGACCCTTCCCCCCAGTGCACCCAAAAGAATGGGCGCGCCCGGAATTCCGGCGCGCTGGACGTCAAGCGCCAAGAGCGGCGTAGGTGCCGCGCTTTCAACGGCGAGTCGCGTCTGGTTCACGCTCAGCCATGGCATCGTCAATGAAGTCTACTATCCCGGCCTCGACAGCGCCTGCACGCGCGACATGGGACTGCTGGTCACCGGCCTCGGCGGCTGGTTTTCCGAGGAGAAGCGTGACGCCACGCATGCCATCGAGCCGTTCGAGGAAGGCGTGCCCGCCTACCGGCTGGTCAACGCGACGGCGCGTTACCGGATCGAAAAGCGCATCCTGGCGGATCCGGCGCGCCCGGCCCTGCTGCAGGAAATCAGCTTCACGGCACTCGAGGGCGTGGCCACGGACTACCGCGTCTACGCCCTGCTGGCGCCGCATCTGGTCAATGCCGGCATGGGCAACACCGCCTGGATCGGCGAGCACAAGGGCAAGCCGATGCTGTTTGCGTCCGGGCACGGCGCCTGCTTGGCGCTTGCCTCCTCGCTGCCCTGGGGCGACTGCTCGGCCGGCTATGCAGGCTTTTCCGACGGCTGGCAGCAACTCAGCCGCGCCGGCCGGCTCGATCCGACCTGCCAAAGCGCGGAGGACGGCAATGTCGCGCTGACCGGCGAGATCGGCTTTTCTTTAGCCAACAGCGAAGCCTTGCTTGCGCTTGGGTTTGGGGCGACGCCGGATGAAGCGGCCGAAAACGCCGCCGCCAGCCTGAAACGCGGTTTTGAGCCGGCGGCAAAGGCCTATGTCGCGAAATGGCGGAAATGGCAGGCAGGCCTGACGCCGCTCGACCACCATGATGCATCCGGCCTCAACACCTACCGCGTCAGCACAGCGGTGCTGGCGACGCACCTGTCGCTGGCGAGGCCCGGCGCGGCCGTTGCCAGCCTGTCGATCCCGTGGGGAGCGAGCAAGGGCGACGACGACCTTGGCGGCTATCATCTGGTCTGGCCGCGCGACCTTGTGGAAACCGCGGGCGGCTTGCTCGCCGCCGGCGATCCGGCGCAGGCGCTTGAGATCCTCGCCTATCTCCGTTCCATCCAGCAGCCGGACGGCCACTGGCCACAAAATGTGTGGCTCGACGGCTCGCTCTATTGGCCGGGCATCCAGATGGACGAATGCGCCTTCCCACTGCTGCTTGCCGATGCGCTGCACCGCGCCGGCCACCTGCCGCGCGCCAAGCTCGCCGCCTTCATGCCGATGGTCGAGAAAGCAGCGTCCTATGTCGTGCGCAATGGTCCCGTCACCGGGCAGGACCGCTGGGAAGAGGATGCCGGCTACAGCCCATTCACGCTCGCCGTCGAAATATCGGCACTGCTTGGCGCCGCCGATCTGTTCGACGTTGACGGAAAACCGGAGCCGGCTAACTATTTGCGCGAGGTCGCAGATTGCTGGAACGACCAGATCGAGCGCTGGACCTATGTCAGCGGCACACCGGAGTGCCACGAGGCTGGCGTCGACGGGTACTACATCCGCATCGCACCGGCCGACGCTTCAGGCGCCGCATCGCCGAAGGACGGCTTCGTACCGATCAAGAACCGTCCGCCGGGCGATACCGACAAGCCGGCCGAAGCGATTGTCAGCCCGGACGCGCTGGCGCTGGTCCGCTTCGGCCTCAGGGCCGCGGACGATCCGCGCATCGTCGGCACGGTCAAGATCATCGACGCGCAACTGCGCTGCGACCTGCCGCAAGGGCCTCTATGGTACCGCTACACCAGCGACGGGTATGGCGAACACGCCGACGGCGCCCCCTTCGACGGCAACGGCCAGGGCCGACCCTGGCCGTTGCTGGCCGGCGAACGCGCCCACTACGAGCTGGCCGCCGGTAACAAGGACAGGGCGGCAAGCCTGCTCAGGACATTCGAGGCTTCGGCTGGTGTGGGCGGTCTGCTGCCGGAACAGGTCTGGGACGGCGCCGACATACCGGAGCGCGAATTGTGGCTGGGCAAGCCGTCGGGCAGCGCCATGCCGCTGGTCTGGGCGCATTCGGAACACATCAAGCTGTTGCGCTCGCTCCGCGACGGCGCCATCTTCGACATGCCGCCGCAAGGCGTCAAGCGCTATGTCAGGGACAAGACCGGCTCGCCGCTGAGGATATGGCGCTTCAACAACAGGCTGCGCACCATGGAAGCCGGCAAGACGCTGCGGGTTGAACTGCTGCAGCCGGCACTGATCCGCTGGAGCGGCGACCAGTGGCAGACCAGCCATGAAATCAACACGTCCGTGAATGTCTTTGGCGTCCATATGGCGGATCTGCCGGTGACCGATATTCCGCGAGGTAATACGATCGTCTTCACTTTTTTCTGGCCCGACGGCGACCGTTGGGAGAATGTCGACTTCACCGTCGGCATTGAGAACTAACTCGCCAGCAATTTCTTTCCTCAAGCGACTAGGACAACACCATGCAGATCGGAATGATGGGACTGGGCAGGATGGGCGCCAACATGGTGCGCCGCCTGATGCGCGACGGCCATCAATGCGTCGTCTACGACATCAACCCGGCAAGCGTTGCCGCCCTGGTTGCCGATGGCGCCATCGGCGCCGCATCGATGGAGGAGTTCGTCGGCAAGCTTTCCAAGCCGCGCAGCGCCTGGCTGATGCTGCCGGCGGCGATCACCGGCAAGATCGCCGACCAGGTGGCAGCATTGATGGAGCCCGGCGACATCATTATCGACGGCGGCAATTCCTATTATCACGACGCTGTCGACCAGGCGGCCGAGCTTGCGGCCAAGGGCCTGCACTATGTCGATGTCGGCACCAGCGGCGGCGTTTGGGGCTTCGAGCGCGGCTACTGCCTGATGATCGGCGGCCCCGATACGGCGGTCAAACACCTCGATCCGATCTTCGCCACGCTGGCGCCCGGCGCCGATGCCGGCGCCACGCCCGACAAGGCGGGCGGGACCGCACCCTTTGGCTACCTGCATTGCGGACCGAGCGGCGCCGGCCATTTCGTCAAGATGATCCACAACGGCATCGAATATGGCGTCATGGCCGCCTACGCCGAAGGCATGAACATCCTGAAATCGGCCAATGCCGGCAAAAGACAGCGCACTGCCGACGCCGAGACCAGCCCTTTGGAAAACCCGCAATACTATCAGTTCGACATCGACCTGCCGCAGGTGGCCGAGGTCTGGCGCCATGGCAGTGTGATCGGCTCCTGGCTGCTCGACCTCACCGCCGGCGCTCTGAAGAGCGACCCGGCATTGGCCCAGTTCGGCGGCCGCGTCTCCGATTCCGGTGAAGGCCGCTGGACGCTGAAGGCGGCGATCGACACCGGCGTGCCGGCGCCGGTTCTGTCCTCGGCTTTGTTCGACCGCTTCTCCTCGCAGGGCGAATCCGAATTCGCCGACAAGCTGCTGTCGGCCATGCGCTATGCCTTTGGCGGCCATGTCGAAAAGCCGAAGGCCGGCAAGTGAAGGCCGCAGGGGAGACGCGCAAGATGAGCCCGGAACGGTCCGACACGCTGGTGCTCTTCGGAGCAACCGGCGACCTTGCCCACAAGAAGATATTTCCGGCCCTCTACCAGATGGTAGCCAAGGGGACGCTGACCGAGCCGGTGATCGGCGTCGCCTTCGATGCATGGGACATCAACCAATTGCAGGCGCGGGCCCGCGACGGCATCGTCAACGCTGTCGGCAAGATCGACGAAAAGATCTTCGCCAAATTCGCCAGTCTGCTGCGCTATGTCAGCGGCGACTACCGCGACGGCGCGACCTTCGAGAAGCTGAAGACGGCGCTCGGCTCGGCGCAGCGGCCGCTGCACTATATGGCGGTGCCGCCGACCATGTTCGAGACCGTTGTCCAGGGGCTGGAGCAATCCGGTACCGCGCATGGCGCGCGGCTGATGGTGGAAAAGCCGTTCGGCCACGATCTCCAATCGGCGCGCTGGCTGAACCGCGTGCTGCATCTGGTGTTCGAAGAGCAGTCGATCTTCCGCATCGACCACTATCTCGGCAAGGAGGCGATCCAGAACCTGCTCTATTTCCGCTTTGCCAATTCCTTTCTCGAGCCGATCTGGAACCGCAACTTCGTCGAAAGCGTACAGATCACCATGGCCGAGGACTTCGGCGTCGAAGGCCGTGGCAAATTCTATGACGATGTCGGCGCTATCCGCGATGTGATCGAGAACCATCTGCTCAACATCCTTTTGCTGCTCGCCATGGAACCGCCGGTCGGCCGCTCGGCCGACGATCTGATCGACGAGAAGGTGCAGGTGCTGCGCGCCATCCGCACGCTGACCAAGGACGACGTCGTGCGCGGCCAGTTCACCGGCTACCTCGCTGAACCCGGCGTGAAGCCGAACTCGCCGGTCGAAACCTTTGCTGCCGTGCGCTTCATGGTCGACACCTGGCGCTGGCAGGACGTGCCGTTCTTCATCCGCACCGGCAAGAACATGCCGGTGCATGTGACCGAAGTGATCGTGCGGCTGAAGCGGCCGCCGCTCGACGTCTTCGATCCGATCAAGCCCAGCGACGCAAATTACGTGCGCTTCCGCATCGACCCGCAGGTGGCGATCTCGATCGGCGCGCAACGCAAGGCGCCCGGCGACGACATGGTCGGCGAGCAGGTCGAGCTCACCGCGCTCGACGATTCGAAGGGCGACATGCCGCCCTATGAGCGGCTGATCGGCGATGCCATGAACGGCAATGGCCAATTGTTCACCCGCCAGGATGCCAGCGAGCTTGCCTGGCGCATCGTCGGCCCGGTGCTGGGCGACACTACGCCGCCGCATATGTATGAGCCGAAGACCTGGGGGCCTGCCGACGCCATGGCCAGCTTCGGGCCGCCCAACGGCTGGATCAATCCGAGTTGAGCAATTCCAGGAAAAGTGCGAGCGGTCTTTCCGTCCGAAATTGGGTAAAAATAAAGAGTTGGAGCATTCCCCCGTTTCCCTGAAACGCGGGAATGCGCCAAGTGAGCGGAGGAAACGACATGGCCAAGGCAGCCAGGCCCGCGAAGGCCAACGCCGAACCGATCGTGCTGACGATCGATGTCGGCGGCTCGCATGTGAAAATCCTCACCAGCGCCGGCGGCGAGATGCGCCGAGCCGATTCCGGACCGGATCTGACGCCGCAGCAGATGGTCGCCACGGTGAAGACGCTGGCCGAAGGGCTGCCCTATGACGTGATCTCGATGGGCTATCCCGGCCCGGTCAGGCACAACAGGCCTTCGCTCGATCCCGCCAATCTCGGCAAGGGCTGGGACGGCTACGATTTTGCCGCCGCCTTCGGCAAGCCGGTCAAGGTCGTCAACGACGCGCTGCTGCAGGCGATCGGCAGCTACGATGGCGGGCGCATGCTGTTCCTCGGCCTCGGCACCGGCCTGGGCGCGGCGATGATCCTCAACAATGTCGGCCAGCCGATGGAACTGGCGCATCTGCCGTACCGCAAGGGCGGCAGTTTCGAAGATTATGTCGGCGAGCGCGGCCTGGAGAAATACGGCAAGAAAAAATGGCGCAAATACGTTTTCGACGTCGTCGGGCGGCTGCGTGCGGCGCTGCAGCCGGATTATGTCGTGATCGGCGGCGGCAATGTCGACAGACTGGATGAATTGCCCGCCACATCCAGGCGCGGCGACAATACGCGCGCTTTCGAGGGCGGTTTTCGACTATGGCGCGACAAGGCGCTGATCGTCTGATAGTATTAAAATTCAGTATAGTTGTTCAAAATGACGTGTGGCCCGATACGAAGTCATTGCGTTACGCAGATTTGGCGATTAGATCGGTGGCACCGGATGGAATCATCTGGCGCAACCGCACATATGCGGCAAGACAAATGACTAGAGCGGATTTCCGGCTCCGCTGGGACCACTCTGGGAGTTTCCGCCACCCCCCCTAGCGACGGAGAGATAAATTGGCCGACGACAGCAACGACTCTGACAAGGACATCGACCTGCTCGAGCTTACCGCCCATATCGTGTCCGCTTACGTCGAGAAGAACCGCTTGCCCGTTGCCGGCCTGAGCGATCTCATCGCCAGCGTTGCGGCGTCGATCGGAGGGCTCAGCCAGCCGCCGGCCCCAGTGGCGGCGCCGCAGATCCCGGCCGTCAATCCCAAGCGGTCGGTGACGCCGGATTACATCATCTGCCTCGAGGACGGCAAAAAATTCAAATCGCTGAAGCGCCATCTCGGCGTCCATTTCAACCTGACGCCGGAAGCCTATCGTACCAAATGGGGCCTGCCGGCCGACTATCCGATGGTTGCCCCCAACTACGCGGCGTCGCGCTCCGAGCTGGCCAAGTCGATCGGCCTCGGCCGCAAGGCTGCAGTGGCCGCGCCGGCGAAAGCCAAGGGTCGGAAGGCCAAAGTTCCGGCCTGAGTGGGATCAGCGCCTCGGCGCTGAGCCAATCGTTTGGACGACTGGAACAGAAGCCTGCCGGCGAATGAGCCTTGGCAGGCTTCGTGCTTTTGTGGCTTGGATACACCGCAGAGATTGTTTTGGGGGAGCAGCCATGAACTACGCCAGAATGGTGATCGAGAAAGAGGCGCCGGAGGAATACGGCTACGATCGCATTCGGTTCAATCTCTCCGAAAGCTCGATCGCCGATCAGAAACTCTCCGACATTGGCCTGTCGCTGCCGGATCTCACGCTGTTCTACGGCGAGCATCGCGGCGACAAGGAGTTGCGGGCGCTGATCGCGGCGCAGGACAAAGGCATTTCGCTTGACGATGTTCTGGTGACCGCCGGTGCGGCGGGCGCGCTCTTCATCATTTCGACCTCGCTTCTGTCGGAGCGCGACCATCTTGTCGTCGTCCGGCCGAACTACGCCACCAACATCGAGACCCCCAAGGCGATCGGCTGCGCCATCTCCTATGTCGATCTCGATTTCGACGCAGGCTTTGCCATCGATTTCGGCCGCGTCGCCGCCAGCATGCAACCGAACACCAAGCTGATCAGCGTCACCTGCCCGCACAACCCGACCGGCACGATGATGGGCCGGGCCGATCTCGACGCGCTGATTGCGCTGGCCGAAGCGAGCGGCTGCCATCTGCTGGTCGACGAGACCTATCGCGACCTCTCCTATGGACAGCGCCTGCCGGCGGCGGCTTCTCTCAGCCCCAAGGCGATCAGTGTCTCGTCGCTGTCGAAAGCCTTCGGCATTCCCGGCATCCGCATTGGCTGGCTGATCACCAGCGATGCTGAACTGCAGGAGCGCTTCCTCGCCGCCAAGGAGCAGATCGGCATTTGCGGCAGCGTGATCGACGAAGGAATTGCGCGCGGCATGCTGGAGCGCCGCGACGCTTTCTTGGCCGCGCTGCTGCCCGAGATGGCGAAACGCCGCGACATCGTGCAAGCCTGGATCGACCGCGAGCCGCTGGTCGACTGGGTGCGGCCACAAGGCGGCGTCGTCGGATTTCCAAGGCTCAATGTCAGTCCAGACTTCGACCTCGACCGTTTCTACGTCAATCTCTTGGAAAACCACGGCGCCTATGTCGGTCCCGGCCACTGGTTCGATATGCCCAAGCGCTTCTTCCGCGTCGGTTTCGGCTGGCCGAAAGAGGCGGAATTACAGGGCGGCCTCGACGCCATCACCGCCGCGCTGAGGCAGTAACGTCCGCGTGCAATCGGGCGAGCGGCTGGAAAACCGCTTGATCCAGGCCCGATTTTCACGCATACGCGCCCCGAACTTTGATAAGTTTCATTGGCCGGAACAGCGCCCATTTCCGGGAAGTGCCCCGCCGGCCAATGCAAGCAACGGGGCCTGTATCCATGACGTCCCATTCCCATACACCGCCTGACCGGCGTTACGCCGCCTTCCGCCATCGCTCCTTCCTGAGCTATTGGGCGGCGCGTTTCCTGACCACCTTCGCCACCATGATCGTGTCCGTCGCCGTCGGCTGGCAGATCTATGATCTGACGCGCGATCCCTTCGATCTCGGCATTGTCGGCATCGTCCAGTTCCTGCCGTCGCTGCTGCTGGTGCTGGTCACCGGCGTTGTCGCCGACCGTTTCGGCCGCCGCCTGATCATGGCGCTGGCGACGGTAGTCGAGGCAGGTTGTGCGCTTGTCCTGTTGTACTTCACGCTGCGCGGTCTCGTCAGCCCGCTGCCGATCTTCATCGTGCTGGCTATGTTCGGCCTGGCGCGCGCTTTTTATGGGCCGGCCTCGTCGTCGCTGTTCGCCAACCTTGTTCCGCCGGAAGATTTCGGCAATGCGATCGCCTGGAACTCGTCCGCCTGGCAAACGGCGACCATTGTCGGCCCGGTCGCCGGCGGCCTGCTCTATGGCGTCTCGGCCGAAGCCGCTTACGCCGTTGCCTCCGTGCTGATGCTGGTGGCCGGTCTGCTGATCTTCACCATTCCGAAACCGGCCCAGCAGAGCGCCACCGACAAGCCGACGATGGAGACGCTGTTTGCCGGCTTCCGATACATCTGGAGCGAGAAGATCGTCCTGGGCGCCATCTCGCTCGACCTCTTCGCCGTGCTTCTGTCCGGTGCCTCGGCGCTGCTGCCGGTCTATGCCCGCGATATTCTGGAACTCGGCCCGTGGGGACTCGGCCTGCTGCGCTCGGCGCCCGGCATCGGCGCCATCTGTGTCGCGGTCTGGCTTGCCGGGCATCCGCTGCGCGACAATGCCGGCAAGATCATGCTCGGCTTCGTCGCTGGGTTCGGCGCCTTCACCGTGCTGTTCGGCGTCTCGACCATCACCTGGCTGTCGATCCTGGCCCTTGCCGGCCTCGGCGCAACCGACATGTTCAGCGTCTATATCAGGGAGACGCTGATCCAGCTGTGGACACCCGACGAGGTGCGCGGCCGCGTCAACGCCGTCAACCAGGTCTTCGTCGGCGCCTCCAACGAAGTCGGCGAGTTCCGCGCCGGCACCATGGCGGCGCTGATCGGCACCGTGCCGGCGGTGGTGATCGGCGGCGTCGGTGCGATTGCCGTCGCCGGACTGTGGGCGGTGCTGTTTCCGCAACTGCGAAGGGTGCGGCATCTCAACAGCCGCAACTGATCGAGTAAGCCGCTGGATCCGGTCCAAATCAGCGTGCGCCGATGACGGCTGAGATGGGCCGGAAGCGGACGGGCCGGTTCTGGGCGAACTAGCCAGATGGCGGGGCAGCCACAGGGTGGACATTTCAACCCATATGGAAAATGATCATGTTGCCATGCACAATACTGCAGTGCTCTGGTCTCGACGAGAAACCTTAAATATAGAAGAGAACCACCCGACCTCCGGGTCCAGCGAGCGGGGACGCAAATGGACACTTCAGGGAATCGGCAATCGCATCGCGACGCAAGCGGGCGACCCAGCCGATCGGCCGGCTGGCTGGCCCGCGCAGCCGTCCCAGTGGCATTCCTGCTCGGCATGGCTTTCAGCAGCAATGCGTTTGCGCAGGACCAGCAACTGCCGGTGGTGACGGCGGCCAAGCCGGTGGTACGTGAAATCGTCGAAGACGACGAGTTCGTCGGGCGCTTCGAAGCCGTCGACGAGGTCGCCATCCGTTCGCGCGTCAGCGGCTATCTGGACAAGATCAGCTTCCAGGACGGCGCACTGGTCAACAAGGGCGACCTGCTCTTCACCATCGACCAGCGTCCGTACCAGGCGGCCTACGATGCCGCCAAGTCGCAAGTGGACGTCGCCAAGTCCCTGCTCGAATTCTCCAAGATGCAGCTGGATCGCGCCGATGAGCTCGCCAAGACCGGCAATATCTCGGCCGCGACGGTCGACGACCGCCGGCGGGAATACCTTTCGGCGCAGGCGCAGATGCAAGGCGCGACGGCTGCGCTGACGACGGCCAACCTGAACCTGGAGTTCACCGAGATCAAGGCGCCCTTGTCCGGCCGCATCGACCGCCGGCTGGTGTCGGTCGGCAACCTCGTGCAGCCGGATTCCACCTTGCTGACGACTATCGTCACGCGCGATCCGATCGACTTCTATTTCGACGTCGATGAGCGCCTGTATTTCAGCTACGCCCGCGACGCGAAGGAGCGCGGCGGCAGCATGCAGGAAGGCGCCGGCGGGCTCGAGGTGGTGGTTCGCGTCGCCGACCGCGCGGAGGCGGTATTCAAGGGCAAGCTCGATTTTGCCGAGAACCGGATCGACAACGCGACCGGCACCATGCGGGTGCGTGCAAGGTTTGCCAACGCCGACGGCGTTCTCCAGCCAGGCATGTTCGGGCGCATCAACGTGCCGGGGTCGCTGCCGCATAGCGGCGTCCTGGTGCCCGACGAGGCGGTCGGCGCCGATCAGGATCGCCGCATCGTGTACCTGGTGGATGAGGCCGGGATGGTGTCGGCGAAGCCCGTGCGCACCGGCCCGCTTCTCGACGGCTACCGGGTGATCCGCGCGGGCCTGACCGGCGACGAGACGATCATCGTCAACGGGCTGATGCACGCCAGGCCCGGCACCAAGGTGAAAGTCGAGATGGTGACGTTGCCGCCCAAGGTCGAGACCGCCGGGTTGCAGCAATGAGGTTCGCCCATTTCTTCGTCGACCGTCCGATCTTCGCATCGGTCGTTTCGATCGTCCTCCTGATCCTCGGCGGGATTGCTTATACCCAGCTGCCGATCGCGCAATATCCCGAGATCGCGCCGCCGACCATCGTCGTTCGCGCCCAGTACCCGGGCGCCGACGCCGAGACGGTCGCAGCGACGGTGGCAACGCCGATCGAGCAGGAGATCAACGGCGTCGAGGGCATGCTTTACATGTCGTCCTATTCGTCCGGCGACGGGGCGATGGCGCTGACCATCACCTTCAAGCTAGGCACCGATCTCGACCAGGCGCAGGTGCTGGTACAGAACCGCGTGTCGGTCGCCGAGCCGCGCCTGCCCGAAGAAGTCCGCCGCCTCGGCATCACCACCATCAAGAGCTCGCCCGACCTGATGATGGTCGTGCACATGCTGTCGCCCGACAATACCTACGACCAGCTCTACGTCTCGAACTACGCCCGCTCGCGGGTGCGCGACATACTGCTCAGGTTGGACGGCGTCGGCGACCTCATCATCTTCGGCGAACGCGAATATTCGCTGCGCATCTGGCTCGATCCGGAAAAACTGTCCGCCCTGGGGATGACCTCGGGCGATGTGGTGCAGGCGCTGCGCGACCAGAACGTCCAGGTGTCGGGCGGCTCCATCGGCGCGCCGCCGACCAATACCGGCACGGCGTTCCAGTACACGGTCACCACGCAAGGCCGCTTCAACGACGCACGGGACTTCCGATACGTGATCGTCAAATCGGCCGAAGACGGCCGCCTGATCCAGCTGCAGGACGTGGCGCGCATCGAGCTCGGCGCCAAGGATTACGTCACCAACTCCTATCTCAACGGCAAACCGGCGGTGGCGCTCGCCATCTTCCAGCGGCCAGGCACCAATGCGCTCGCCGCAGCCGCGGAGATCCAGGACAAGATGAAGGAGCTTTCCCAGGACTTCCCGAAGGGATTGAGCTACGACATCGTCTACAATCCGACCGAGTTCGTCGCCGAGTCGATCCAGGAGGTCTACAAGACGATCCTCGAGGCGATGGTGCTGGTCATCATCGTCATCATCGTCTTCCTGCAATCGTGGCGCATGGCGATCGTGCCGATCGTGGCCATCCCGGTGTCGCTGATCGGCACGCTGGCGGTGCTTTACGCCGCCGGCTTCTCCCTCAACATGCTGACGCTGTTCGGCCTCGTTCTGGCCATCGGCATCGTCGTCGACGATGCGATCGTCGTGGTCGAGAACGTCGAGCGAAATATCGCCAGGGGGTTGGCGCCCAATCCGGCGTCGCATCTGACCATGGACGAAGTCGGAACGGCGGTCATCGCGATCTCGCTGGTGCTGATAGCGGTGTTCGTGCCGACAGCCTTCATTCCCGGCATTTCCGGGCAGTTCTACCTGCAGTTTGCGATCACCATCGCGGTGTCGACGGCGATCTCGGCATTCAATTCGCTGACGCTCTCGCCGGCCTTGGCCGCGCTGCTGTTCAAGCCGCACCACACTGCTGCGGCGCCGCCGCGCTTTTTCCTGGCGCGGTTCGGACGGGCGCTCGCCGACGGCTTCAATGGCGGCTTCGACAAGGTCGCCCATTGGTATTCGAGCATCGTGCGCGTGCTGGTCGGCTCGCGGATAGCGATGGCCGCCACGCTGGCCGTTTTCGCGGCCCTCATCTACGCCACGGTCTATATGGTTCAGACGGTGCCGCGCGGTTTCATTCCGTCGCTCGACCAGGGGTATGCGATCGTCGTCGTCCAGTTGCCGGACGGCGCCTCGCTATCGCGGACCGATGCCGTCATCCAGCAGGCGTCGCAGATCATCCAGAAAACGCCGGGCGTCGACTACGCGGTCGCCTTCGCCGGCTTCTCCGGTGCCACCTTTACCAATGCCAGCAACGCGGGCGTGATCTTCGCCAGGTTCAAGCCGTTTGACGAGCGACTGGAAGCCGGCCAGTCCGCGACCCAGGTCATCGGCAATTTGTTCGGCAGCCTGCAAAGCATCAAGGAAGCCTTCATTATCGCACTGCCGCCGCCGCCGATCCGCGGCGTCGGCAATGCCGGCGGCTTCAAGCTGCAGATCCAGGAGCGCAACAGCGCCGACATGCGGCAGATCCTGGCGCTTGCCTATGAAATTGCCGGCAAGGCCAACAAGACGGCGGGGCTGACCGGCGTGTTCACCACCTTCTCCGCGTCCAGCCCGCAATTCTTCCTGGCGATCGATCGCGACAAGGCGCGCATCCTGAACGTGCCGATCCCCAACATCTTCGAGACGCTGTCGATCAATCTGGGCACCGCCTACGTCAACGACTTCAACGCTTTCGGGCGCGTCTACCAGGTGCGCGCGCAGGCCGACCAGGCGTTCCGCCTCGATCGCGCCGACATCTTGAAACTGAAGGTGCGCTCGGCGACCGGCGCGCTGGTTCCGCTGGGCACGTTGATCGAGATCCGCGACGTCACCGGCCCGGCGCTGGTCCAGCGCTACAACATGTACGTCTCCGTGCCGCTGCAGGGCAACGCCGCGCCCGGTGTTTCCACCGGCGATGCGCTTGCCAAGATGGAAGCGATCACGGCACAGACGTTGCCGGCCGGTACCTCCTACGAATGGACCGAACTCGCCTATCAGGAGCGCAACACCGGCAATGCCGCTGTCTATATCTTCGGACTGTCGGTGCTGTTCGTGTTCCTGGCGCTGGCGGCGCAATATGAAAGCTGGGTGCTGCCGTTCGCCATCGTGCTGGTGGTGCCGCTCGGCGTGCTCGCGGCGTTGCTCGGCGTGTCGTTCCGAGGGCTGGACAACAACATCCTCGTGCAAATCGGCCTCATCGTGCTGATCGGACTTGCCGCCAAGAACGCGATCCTCATCGTCGAATTCGCGCGGCAGGCGCAGGAACGCGGCCTGTCGGCCGCCGAGGCTGCCGTCGAAGCCTGCCGGCTCAGGCTGCGGCCGATCCTGATGACCGCCTTCTCGTTCATCCTCGGCGTCGTGCCGCTGATGATCGCGACAGGCCCGGGCGCGGAAATGCGCCAGTCGCTCGGCACCGCGGTGTTCTCCGGCATGCTCGGCGTCACCTTCGTCGGCCTGTTCCTGACGCCGGTGTTCTACGTCACGCTAAGGTCGCTGTTTTCACGGCGCAAGCCGCATGCCGAGGCCGAGCCTTCGGCACCGGCAGAGGTGCCGTCGGAGACGGCCGCCGAGTAGTGTTACACGGGCAGTTCGTGGCGCTGCCGACTATTTCGTTTTGGTGTTGAATTCACGGTTTGCGGCATAGTCGATAGTGAAGGTGCCCGCAGGAGCGCGAACGCCCTGCTTCACGTTGGATATGGTGACTGTCGAGGTAAGGCCCCTCTCGTCAGTCAGGGTCCATCTGCGTAGATCGAGCGATTCCCTGTCAAACACCATAGTGATATTCGAATTGCCGAAGGCCGACTTGTCGGCCAGCCTGATGATCACCTGGGCGCCATCGTCCTTGATACTTTTGAGGCGATTGCCGGAAAAGTTGACCTGATTGTCGAGGAGCAGCTTGAGCGGCGTCTTCGAGAGAGCATAAAGCCGCGATGTCTTGAGCTTCTTGTTATAGACCACCAAGGATTTTCCATCTGCAATTACGCTGACCCCTGATTGGCCTGCATAGTTGAACCGGATCTTGCCCGGCCGCTGGAGGAAAAATTTCCCTTTGGTCCTTTCCGCTCTTGGGCCCGACTGGACAAAGTCCCCGGACATGGACTTTACCGATGAGAAGTGATCGGCAATCGTCTTCGCTTCTACAGGTGCGGCCAAGGCCGCGGTCGAAAGTTCGGCGTTTATCGCGACAGCGCTGACAACGGCGAACCAGAAAGCCCGCAGTCTTTTGCTGTTATATGCCATTCAGTTATCCTACCCCGAAAAGACGCGTGATCGAAAGAGATCACGCGTCTTTGAGATCAGTAGCCGTCCGGGCACTGAGCAACGTAAACTCGACCGTTCCGACCGCGATATCTGCACTGGCCGGCTTCGCTGGCGTGCCCGATGACCGCCCCGGCCAGCGCTCCGACCGCCCCGCCAACAACCGCCCCTTTTACCGGGTCGCCGGCCACTGCTGCGCCTACAGCTGCGCCACCCAAACCACCGACGGCAGCGCCTTGTTCGGTGCGGGAGCATGCCGCGAGCGGAATGAGTAGGCTCAAAATGAGCAGCGTCTTCTTCATTGGTTCTCTCCTGGGGCCGTTATTAGCCGAAGCTTAAATGCGCCACGGAGTTTTTCGATCCATCGGAGTGTTTGGGGCGCAATCCAAATCTGCGGGAACGGGCTAAGGTCCCGGATCCATGGTACACGCCTCCCAGAGGTAAGTCGTCTTTGGGCAAGCTCGGCCGTTCAGAGTAGTTGGATTTTGCTCTATCCCTCAGTAGGCTTGCCGAAGATCAGGCTCAAAAATTCGCTCAGCCAGCGCTTGAGGTGCATATCCCAGATCAGCCGGCCGCCGAGATGGTCGCGGCCGGGCTGCGCGCCGGGCAATTCGAAACGGTGCGCGCCGCGCACCACCCAGCGCTGCATCATCAACCGGGTCAGTTCGCCATGGAACTGGATGCCCCAGGCATTGTCGCCATAGCGAAAAGCCTGGTTGGGGTAGGTTTCCGCCGTCGCCAGCAGCGTCGCATCCCTGGGCAGCGAAAAGCCTTCGCGGTGAAACTGGTAGACCATGTCGGGCCAAGGCAGCAGCTTCTTGCCGGCTTCGGTCGGCTTCAGCGGATACCAGCCGATCTCGACCAGCCCCTCGCCATGCCCCTCGACCTTGCCGCCGAGATGATTGGCCAGCATCTGCGCGCCAAGGCAGATGCCGAGGAAGGGCCGGTTCTCCTTTAGCGGAACATTGAGCCAGTTGGTCTCGCGGCGGACGAACTCATCTTCGTCATTGGCGCTCATCGGCCCGCCGAACACCACGGCGCCGGCGTGTCCCTCCAGCGTCTCCGGCAGGCTGTCGCCGAGAGGCGGCCGGCGGATGTCGAGGTCGAAACCTTCCTCGAGCAGCATGTGGCCAACCCGGCCGGGGCTCGAAGTCTCCTGATGCAGCACGATCAGGACTTTTGGTTTCGAGCTCGGTCTGGGCGGCATGGAAAGGCGGAATCCTATTCGTCGCTCGACGTTCCGCTGGCGTCGGGCGCGGCGGCCGCCGCCTTGCGGCGCGCCTCGACGCGATCCTGGCGCTCGACGCCGATCAGTTCGGCAACGCGCCAGACGGTGTTGTCCTCCAGTTCATGCAGTTCGCCGTCGGCATAGACGATTTCCCACATCAGGCCGATGAAAGCCTTGCGCGCCTCGGCGTCGAGATGGCGCTTCAAGACGCTGGTGAAGGCATAGAGGTCGATCGCCTCATTGTCGGCGCGCTCGCCGGCGGCAGCCAGTGCATCGAGCTCGTCGCCGCTGATCGAATAGCTCTGCGCCAGCACCTGCTTGAACCGCTCCCACTCGACATCCTGGCGCACGCCGTCGGCATTCATCACATGATAGAGCAAAGCCGACGCCGCAACGCGCGGATCGTCCGCATTGGCGCGAGCCCCAGCCCCGGAGGGCAGGTCTTTCAGAAAGGCCAGGACGCGTTCGAACATGGTGCTCACTTCACATTATTGGAGCATGATCTTTTCCAAAAACCGGTATCCACTTTTTGGGATCATGCTTCAGGGATCAAAACAGGCGGAAGCGGCGCGGTGACTTCTCCGCTTCGTCATCGGGGTCGACGCCGGGGTCGTCGGGCAGCCGCGCCAGTTCCTCGGCAGGTTCGACGGGTTCGGCGTCGTTTGGTATTGCGGCGAAAGCGGCGGCGGTGACCGGCGTGACCTGGTCATCGCCCACAGCGGGCTTCGGCTCGATCGGCGCCTCGCTGCTCGTCCTGGCGATGGCCGGATGATCGATCACTTCGGCTTCCTTTGCCGGTTTGGCAGGTGCCGCAAGCACCGGCACATCGGCTTCGTCTTCATGGCTGTCGATGAGCTGGCCCAGCCGCTCCATCGGCGCGCGCCAGGCGAAAGCATCGAGCTTGCCGCTGACCGGCGATACCGGCGCCCAGCGTTCGGAGACGACGCCGTCGGCGACCCAGGCCGGATCGCGCGGCGCCCTGACCGCCTTGGACAGCAATTGCCTGATCTTGCCCTGGTCGCCGGTCTCTGCCTCCTCGATATCGGCCAGCAGCAGGTAAGCGCCTTCCCGGCGATCCATGCGGATCGCGGCTTCCGCCTCGCGGCGGGCGGTGGAAAAATCCTGCGCATCGAGCGCGGCGCGCGCCACCGTCATCGACGATTCGGCATTGTTGCGCTTCAGCTCCTGCAGCTTCTTCGCCCGGTTGAGACGATCGACCACCGCATCTCCCGGCCTTGCATGGGTGTAGAGCTCGGCGATCTCGGGATGCGGCTCCGCCTTCCAGGCTGCCTCAAGGATCTTCGAGCCTTTGCGCACATCGTTCTGTTTGAACAGAAGATTGGCGGCTGCAACCGCGGCCGGCGCGAAATCGGGCGCGAGCTTGTTTGCCTCGAGTGCCGCTGCCTTGGCTGCATTGGGGTCGCTGTCGGTCAGCGCCTGCGCCTTGGCGGTCAACAGCACAGCGCGGCGGCGATTGGCGGCGTCGCGTTCGATCTGCCTGGTCGACTTCTGCGCCTCCACCAGCTTCAGCGCGCCGTCCCAGTCGCCGCGCCCGGTCAGATCTTCCAGCGTCGATTCGGCGGCCCAAGCCAGTTGCGGTGCGACGGAAGCGGCGCGGCCGGCATAGTGACGCGCCGCGTTGCGGTCGCCGAGCCGTTCGGCTTCGAGATAGAGCCCGCGCAGGCCAAGCAGCCGCATTTCGGGGTCGTCGAGCATGGCCTCGAATTTTTCGCGCGCGCCCTCATGGTCGCCTTCGAGCAGCGAGGCTTGCGCTTCGAGCAGCTGGATCAGCGGCTCCTGGTCGGAGCGGATCAGTTTGGCGGCTTCCTTGGACTTCTTGCGGGCCAGCGCGCCGTCGCCGGCGCCGGCTGCGATCATGCCGGTCGACAGCGCCTGATAGCCACGGTCGCGGCGGCGCACGCGGAAATAGCGCGAGATCGTGTACGGGCTGTTCCACAGCGACTTGATCAGCCACCAGACGATCATCACCGCTGCGACGACGGCAACGATCGCCACCGCCGCCACCATCAGGCTGACCTGGTATTGGTAACCGTTGAAGGTGACGACCATCTCGCCGGGACGATCGGCCAGCCAGGCAAAGCCGAGGCCGAGCGCGAAGACGGCGGCGAGAAAGATGAGAATGCGGATCATCGTGTCGTCCTCATGCCTTCATCGCACCTGCAATCAGCGCGTCGACCTGCGTCTCGACGTCGATGCGCGCCTTCAGTTTGCCGGCAAAGTCGGCGCCAGCAGCCTTGACCGCATCCGGCAGCGTCGCGTATTCGCTGAGCGCCTTGGCGTAGTCGCCCTGATTGACCGCCACTTCGATGCGCGCCACGGTTTCCGGCGCGCCGGCGCCTTCGACGCCGCCGATCGGCCGGACCTTGACCAGCGATTCGGCGCTCGACAAAAGGTTCTGGAAGAAGCCGGCATTTTCATCGACCGGCGTCGCCGCCGCGACCATCGCATTGGCCGCGGCGTCGGCCTCGCCGGCGATCTCGGTGCGGGTCGGGACGCCCTTTTCAGCGTAGGGGCGCAGCGCTGCAATCTGCGGTGCATCGGGCGAGATCGCCGCGAAGGTCTCCAACTCGGCGGCGAACGGCGCGCCGCGGTCAAGCGCCGCCTTCAAGGCCGAAGCGGCGATGGCCATCGCGATCTTTGGCTGCGAGGCCTGCGCATCGACCTTGCCGGCGAGCTGCGTCACCGACTGCTCCAGCGCGGCGATCTTGCCTTCCTGCGTCTTGGCTGCCTCACCGGCCGATTTCACCAGTGCGTCGAGGCCCGCCAGTCTTTCATTGAGCGGCGCGAGATCGACGGGCGCTGCACCACCGGCCTGGCCAAGGGCGGCGACCGCGGTCTCGATCTGCTTGACCTTGTCGCCAAGCGAGGCAAGCCCGGCATTGTCGCCGGCGCCGCCCCTTTCGACCGCCGATTTCAGCGATGCGACATCGGCCTTGACCTGATCCAGCGCCGAAGACAGCCCGTCGACCTTGGCCGTTGCGGCGCCATTGCCGCTGGCTTCCCTGAGGTCGGCGATTTCGCGCTTCAGCGAAGCGATCTCGCCATTGACGCCGTCGAGCGAGACCGTGCCCGCCCCTGAGCCCGGAGCGCCAAGCACGCCGGCAAACTGCAGCCCCCCGGCGGCAGCCAGCGCGATGACACCGCCGATGATGCCGGCGGCAATGCCGTTCGTGCGCTTCGGTTGCGCGGCCATGGGCTGGTTCCCGGCTGTCCTTGGGGTTTCCTTGGGTGCACCCGTCTTGGGCGAGGCATCCTCGAAACTGTAGTCGGAGGTTCTGGCGCGCGGTGGCGCATCCGAAGCGGTGGGGTAAGGCTGCTCCGCCTGGGTGGACGCCTTCGCATCGGCGCTTTCGGGAGCGGCCTGCGCCGCGGCATCGGAGTGCTCCCACGGCTCGAGATCGGCCTGATCGGCATGAACGGGCTCGTCAGGCGTCTCCGGCTGCGCATTGGCCATGGCAGCGGCATCCTCAGCCGCAACCGACCCTGCCGGGGCCTCGACGTCGTCCGAGTTGGCGACATCCGTCTTGGCGGCATCCGCATCGGCAATGCGCGAGACAGCGCCGGGTTCGAGTTCGATGGTCACCGGCTCGTGGCGGCTTTTCGAATGTCGCATCTTCGGCGTCTTGACCATGCCTGGGCTCCGCAATCCTGCTTCGTCTGGGCGCCCGACGGCGCGTGATGGTTTGAAAAATGGTCTAGCACATCATCATCAGGTGAAAAGGGGCGGCGTGATGACACGGGCTCAGTCGCCGCGGTGCAACAGCTCAAGCAGCGCCTCCTCCTGCGGTTCCCGCGCCATGCGTATTTTTTTGCCGGCGGCATTGTCAAACGCCGCTGCCACGCGCTCGGAGAGCGCAAAAGCCTGCATGTTTTCAAAGAGATCGCGCAGTTCCGCCCGGCTGGCCAAGGCCTGCAACGCTGCCGCCGCCTTGGCTGAATAGAGCAGCACCGCGTCGACCGCCTGATCGGACAGGCGTGTACGGATTTCAGCATCGGAATAATCGAGCGAAATCGTGTCGTAGGTTTCGACGGTGCGGACCTCGACGCCGGCCTTTCGCAGCCGCGCCTCGAATGCCGGAAACCGCACGCGCCCTGTGAGATAGACGACCGCCTTGCCGGAAAGGCCGGCAGCAATCGCCTCGGCCAGCCGCTCGGCGTCGCCCGCCCCTTCGCTGACCGACAAGAACCCTGCCGAACGTGCCGCTTCAGCCGTCCTGCGTCCGACGGCATGGCAAGGCAAGGCGGCGAGCGCACGAATGAGTTCTTTCGGCGCATGCCGCACGGCATTGGCGCTAGTCACAGCGACGGCCACGGCATCGTCGCTCGCAGCATCGGCGCCAACCGGCAGTGTCACCGTTTCGGTCAGCGGCAGAAGGAGCGGCTCAAATCCCAATTCCTGCAGCCGCCGCATGGTTCGCGACGCCCCGGGTTGCGGCCGCGTCACCAGGACACGCATATCAGACCCAGCCGTCGAAGAAGGTTTCGCCCGCTTTGACCCGCACCATCCTGGCCGCGTCCGTGCCGATGTCAGCGGCATCCAGCGCCAAGCCTTCGGCCTTGACCTCATGCGATTGCGTGCCATCGGGCGAAATGATCAGCCCGGCGAAAACCAGCCTGCCGCCCGATATCGTCGCATAGCCGGCGATCGGCGTGCGGCAGGAGCCATCGAGCGCCGCCAAGAAGGCGCGCTCACAGGCCAGCGCCTGGCCTGTCGGCACATCATGGATGGCCACCAGCATCTTTTCGACCTCGCTGTCGCCGATGCGGGTTTCGATGCCGATTGCGCCTTGTCCCGGCGCCGGCGGAAAAGCATCGAGCGGCATCAGATCGGTGACGACATGGCCGAGCCCGAGCCGCTTCAGCCCGGCATAAGCGAGGATCGTGCCTTCGGCGACGCCTTCCTCCAGCTTGCGCAGCCTGGTCTGCACATTGCCGCGGAACATGACCACGTCTAGGTCCGGCCGCATGCGCCGGATCAGCGCCTGGCGCCTGAGCGAAGACGACCCGACCTTGGCGCCTTGCGGCAAATCAACAATGCGCTCCACCGCCTTGCCGATGAAGGCGTCCCGCGCATCCTCGCGCGGCAGGAAGGCGGACAGCTCCAGCCCGTCCGGCAGCACTGTCGGCATATCCTTGGAGGAATGCACGGCGATATCGATCGTGCCGGCCAGCAGCGCCTCTTCGATTTCCTTGGTGAACAGGCCCTTGCCGCCGGCTTCCGACAGCGGCCGGTCCTGGATGCGGTCGCCGCTGGTCGAAATGACGACGACCTCGAAGGCTTCCGCCGGCATGCCGTGCGCTTCCATCAGCCGCGCCTGCGTTTCATGCGCCTGGGCGAGCGCCAGCGGGCTGCCGCGTGTTCCGATTTTCAAAGTTTGCATGGCGCGCGGTCCGTGATAACCCCCGGCTGGCTTTGCGTTGCCGGCGCTCTCCCTAGCGAGGCCCGCCTCTACTAACTAGGAAAGTCCGGCGACACAATCTCTGGAGACAGCGACGAATTGATCCGCGTTCTGGGCATTGAGACGAGTTGCGACGAGACCGCCGCCAGCGTGGTGACGCTGGACGGCGATTCCGTGCCGGTGATTGCGTCCAACATCGTGCTCAGCCAGATCGAGGAGCACGCCGCCTTCGGCGGCGTCGTGCCGGAGATCGCCGCGCGCGCCCATGTCGAGGCGCTGGACGGCATTGTCGAGGCCGCTCTTGCGGATTCGGGCGTAGCCCTGGCCGACATCGACGCCATTGCCGCCACTGCGGGCCCCGGCCTGGTCGGCGGGCTGATCGTCGGCCTGATGACGGCCAAGGCGATTGCAGCGGCCGCCGGCAAGCCGCTGATCGCCATCAACCATCTCGAAGGCCACGCACTGACCGCAAGGCTGACCGACGGGCTCGACTTTCCCTATTTGCTGCTGCTGGTTTCCGGCGGCCACACCCAGATCGTCGCCGTGCGCGGCGTCGGCGACTACCAGCGCTGGGCGACGACCATCGACGACGCGCTCGGCGAAGCTTTCGACAAGACGGCCAAAATGCTCGGCCTGCCCTATCCCGGCGGCCCGAACGTCGAAAAGGCGGCAATGTCGGGCGATGCGACGCGCTTTGCCTTTCCGCGGCCGATGAGGGGCTCGGCGCAGCCCGATTTCTCCTTCTCCGGCCTCAAGACCGCCGTGCGCCAGGCGGCGACCGCCATCCAGCCGCTAAGCGAGCAGGATGTCGCCGACATCTGCGCCTCGTTCCAGGCGGCGGTAGCCGACGCACTTGGCGACCGCGTGGCCCGCGCGCTGGCCCGCTTCCGCGACGAATTTCCGGACAAGGCCGAGCCGGCGCTGGTCGTTGCCGGTGGCGTCGCCGCCAACAGAGCGATCAAGGCGACGCTGCAGAAGCAGTGCGCCGAGGCCGGCTTCGCCTTTGTCGCGCCGCCGCTCAAACTGTGCACCGACAACGCGGCGATGATCGCCTGGGCCGGCATCGAGCGGTTGCGGGCAGGCCTGTCTCAAGAGAACGGCTTCGATTTCGTGCCGCGTTCGCGCTGGCCGCTGGACAGCATTTCGGCCCCGATGGTCGGCTCCGGCCGGCGCGGAGCAAAAGCATGAGCGCCGGCAACACAAGCGGCAGGGACAGAACCGGCTGGCGCGTCGCCGTGCTCGGCGGCGGCGCCTGGGGCACGGCGCTAGCGCTGGCGATGCTGCGCGCCGGTCACGATGTCCGGCTCTACGCCCGCGACGAAGAGACTGTTTCCGCGATCCGCCGCGGCGAGAACCCGCGTTATCTCCCCGGCATCGCCATTGAAACAGGCATTGCGGCGACGAGCGATATCGGCACGGCCCTGACCGATGCCGATTGCGCGCTGGCCGTGGCGCCGGCGCAGGCGCTGCGCGCCATGCTGACGACGGCAAAGCCCCATATGCCGAAAGGCATCCCGCTGGTTCTCTGCGCCAAAGGCATTGAGCGCGACACCGGCGCGCTGCTGTCGGCGATCGTTGATGAGATTCTGCCCGAAACTCCGGTTTCGGCCCTGTCCGGTCCCAGCTTTGCCGCCGACGTCGCCAGGGGTCTGCCGACCGCTGTCGTGGTTGCTGCACGCGACGACGCCTTGGCGGCCGAGCTTGCCGCGCGCTTTTCGGCGCAGAATCTGCGCTGCTATTCCAGCGACGATTTGATCGGCGTCGAGATCGGCGGTGCTTTGAAGAATGTGTTCGCCATTGCCGCTGGCGCCGTCACCGGCGCTGGGCTCGGCGCCAGCGCGCATGCCGCCATGGTGACGCGCGGCTTCGTCGAACTGCGCCGCATCGGCGCATCCTTCGGCGCCAAGCCGGAGACGCTGATGGGGCTTTCCGGCCTCGGCGACCTTTTGCTGACCTGCTCTTCCGCCCAGTCGCGCAATTTCGCCTATGGGCTGGCGGTGGGGCAAGGTAAGCCCTTGTCCGGACTGCCGCTCGCCGAAGGCGTGCCGACGGCGGCGATCGCCGCTCGCATCGCCACCGAGCGCGACATCGACGCGCCGATCATCGCAGCGGTGTCGGCGATACTGGACGGCACGATCACCATTCGGCAGGCTGTGTCCGCGCTGATGACGCGACCCCTGAAAACCGAAACCGACCTCTGATCCCCTACAAACCGGAGTTTAACATGCTGTTTGCGTTGATTTGCAAGGACAAGCCGGGCAGCCTGCAGGTGCGGGTCGATACGCGGCCGGTGCACGTCGCCTTTCTCGAAGGCCTGAACGCCGACAACAAACTGGCCTTTGCCGGCCCGTTCCTCGACGCCGAAGGCAAGCCCAACGGCAGCCTCGTCGTCGTCGAAGCGCCCGATCTCGCCGGTGCGCAGGCGCTGTCGGCTGCCGACCCCTATGCCAAGGCCGGGCTGTTCGAAAGTGTCGAAATCCGCCAGTGGAACTGGACCTTCAACAAGCCGGCGGCTAGTTAGTTCCGGCGGCGCCTAGAGCGATCCCAGGAAAAGTGTGTAACGGTTTTCCGTCCGGAATTGCGCAAAAAATAGTAGTTGGAGCAAAGACATGAACTACTGGCTGTTCAAATCCGAACCTTCGGTCTTCTCCTTCGAGGCGCTGAAGGCCAAGGGCAAGGCCGGCACGCAGTGGGACGGCGTGCGCAACTATGCAGCGCGCAACAACATGAAGGCGATGCAGATCGGCGATCTCGGCTTCTTCTATCACTCCAATGAAGGGCTGAACGTCGTCGGCATTGCCGAAGTCTGCGGGCTTGCCCATCCCGACAGCACCACCGACGATCCGCGCTGGGAATGCGTCGACATCCGCGCCTTCAAGGACGTTCCGAACCCGCCGACGCTGGAGCAGGTCAAGGCAAATCCGAAGCTTGCCGAGATGGCGCTGGTGCGGCTTGGACGGCTTTCCGTACAGCCGGTGACGCCGGCCGAATGGAAGGAAGTCTGCCGCATGGGCGGCCTGACGCCGGCTCCGTGACGGTCCTCACGCCGAACAGCGCGAAAAAGTTCATTCTCGACAACACGGCGCTTATGTCGCCGCCGCATGTGCCGGAGATTGTCCTCAATCTGGCCGACGAAGCGCATGACCTCTGGCAGCGCACGGAGAACGAGCTGATCGAAATCGGCCTGCCGCCGCCGTGTTGGGCCTTTGCCTGGGCCGGCGGTCAGGGCCTTGCCCGCTACGTGCTGGACAATCCGTCGGATGTGCGGGGCAAACGCGTGCTCGACTTCGCCTCCGGCTCCGGCCTTGTCGCCATCGCCGCCGCCAAGGCGGGTGCGGCGCACGTGATCGCCGCCGACATCGACCCGTTCTGCGAAACGGCGATCCGCCTCAACGCAGAGGCCAATGGCGTTGCCATCGACTTTTGCGGCACGGACTGCATCGGCACCGACGCCGGCTGGGACGTGGTACTGGCCGGCGACGTCTTCTACGACAAATCCTTCGCCGACACGCTGATGCCGTGGTTTTCGACACTGAAGGCGCGCGGCGCTGACATCCTCGTCGGCGATCCGGGCCGCTCCTACATGCCGAAGGCGGGACTGGAGCCGCTCGCAGTCTACGAAGTGGCGGTGACGCGGGCGCTGGAGGACGCCCTGGTCAAGCGCACCACGGTGTGGCGCTTCGCTTGACGGCATTGCCGAACAGGCGTTCCATCGCGCATTGATTTGAAGAACACGCATGTCGTTATCCCAGAACCGTCAGGCTTTGGGCTGCATGCTTGAGGGGAGGACTTTATGGATTTTTCAGTGGTGAACTGGCTGGCGGTGGTTGTCGCGGCCGTCGCGGCGTGGCTGTTTGGCGCCGTCTGGTACACGGCCCTCAGCAAGCCTTGGATGAGGGCGGCCAGGATCGATCCGTCAACGTCAAAGAAATCGATATTGCCCTTCATCATCTCCTTCATCGCCGAGCTGATCATGGCGCTGGTCTTAGCCTTGGTCGTCGGCGCGATGACCGGCGGCGAGCCGGTCCTTGTCGCAGGGCTGGTCTTCGGCTTCGTCCTCTGGCTGGGTTTCGTCGCCACGACGCTGACGGCCAACCATCGCTATGAGAATTTCGGCTGGGACCTGACCCTCATCGACGGCGGCCACTGGCTCGGCGTGCTGTTGATCATCGGCGCGGTGATCGGCTGGTTCGGGACGCCGGTCGCCGGCTGAGGCCTGCAGAAGTCGTCAGGTCTGCGTCCTGGCGACTTCGTCGAGGATCCATTCACGGAAAGCGATGATGCGCGGATCGTTGGCAGTGCTCTCGGGATAGACCAGGAAGTAGCCGAACTCCGGCCCCACGCGCAGACCGAGTTCAAAGGGCTGCACCAGCCTTCCCTGGGAAAGGTCGTTTGCCACCATGGCGAACTCGGCGAGCGCCACGGCATTGCCGTCGAGCGCCGCCTGCACGGCATCGGTAGAGGTTCCAAACACGATAGTCCGGCTGTCGTCGAAATCGTTGATGCCGGCCGCGGCCATCCACATGCGCCAGTTCGGCCATGTCACGCCTTGGCGCGACCATTCGATATGGGCAAGCGTGTGGTTGAAGAGGTCGCGCGGTTCGCGCAGCGGCGGGCCGGAGGTCAGCAGGCTCGGGCTGCACACCGGAATGAGGATGTTGTCGAACAGGCGATGGGCGCGAAGCCCCGGATACTTGCCGACCCCGAACCGGATGCCGACGTCGACGTCGTCGAGTTCGAAATCGCGCACTTCGTAGCCGATGTCGAACCTCAGTTCGATACTGGGCTGAAGTTTGCGAAAATCGTCGACGCGCCGCATCAGCCATTTTGACGCGAACTGCGCGTCGAGCGTCACCTTCAGCAATGCCGTGCCGCGCGTCAGCTTGCGCGCCCGCGACACCGCCCGGTTGAGCAGGTCGAGCGCATCGATCGAGGCCTCGAACACCACCGTACCTGCCTCGGTCAACCGGATGGTACGACTGGTTCGCGTGAACAGCACCAGCCCGAGCTGATCCTCGATTTCCTTGATCTGGTGGCTGACCGCCGCCGGCGTCAGCCCGAGCTCGTCGGCAGCGCGGGTGAAATTGAGGTGGCGGGCGGCGGCTTCCAGAGTCCTCAGCGCGCGCGTTCCGGGCAACAGACGGGACATCACCGTATCCTCAAATAAAACTTGACGATCCGAAAAGAACTACCCGTTTCTCTCATGGATTTCAATGCGGCATGATGCATCCATCGAAACACCATCAAGCCGGATTTGATATCTGGCGGAACACGGAGCGCATCATGTCCATCTTCGTTTTGAACTCGCCAGCAGCTCGCTCGAACTGGTTGCATGCCCTAACGGACTGGCTTCGCCAGGCGAAAGTCGCCATCAACCTGCCGCGCCAGGACGTGGAGGATCTGTCGGATCGCCAGTTGCGCGACGTCGGCGCGCAGCGCAAGGACGTGACGCGGGCCGTGGACCGGGAACTCGGCAGGCTTGGATTGCTGGACACTGGGTGGCAGAAGCCGAGAAGGCGTTAGGCAATGGAGAGTAGTGAGTAGTGAGTAGTGAAGGATTGAAACGACGCCGACACCATCCTACTCCCTACTCCCTACTCCCTACTCCCTACTCCCTACTCCCTACTCCCTACTCCCTACTCCCTACTCCCTACTCCCTACTCCCTACCTCACCACCCTCACCACCGTCCGGTCCGACACCAGCGGCAACAGCCGCGCCATTGTCCGCGCCGTCACCGCCACGCAGCCTTGCGTCGGCGTGAAGCCTGGGCGCGCCAGATGGAAGAAGATGGCGCTGCCGCGGCCGCGCCGGCGCGGCGCTATGTTCCAGTCGAGCACCAGGCAGGCGTCATAGAGGCGGTCGTCGCGCCGCATTCGCTCATGGCTGGCGCCATAAGGGATTTTCACCGGCCGGTTGTAGTTGCGGTCGTCCGGCACCTCGCACCAGCCGAGATCGGCGCCGATCGGCGCCATCGCCAGCCGGGTTTTGCGGCCGGCCGCGAAATGATCGCCCCGAAAATATCCTGACAAAATCCGCATCTCGCCAAGCGGCGTCGCACCGTCGCCTTCGCGCTTATTGGCCGAGATGCCGCCGCGTCCGAGCGCACAGGCAAACACCTTGCTGCCGGCCTGCAATATCCCCTGGCTGGGGTAGCCCGGCCTCGCCCGAACCACCAGCACGCGCAGCCCTTTCGGCAAAATTGCGCCGGCTGCATTGCGATCGCGTTTTTTCTTGTATGATCGTGTCACGGAACAAATCACTGTGATCGGACTGTTGCGCCGGTCAGCTTCCGCATAAATGGGGGGCGGTCAACTGAAAATTCTTTTCAAAACAATGGATTGATCCATGACATCACGTACCATTCTGATCGTTGACGACGATGACGACCTGCGCGGAACCCTCGTCGAGCAACTGGCCCTTTACGAAGAATTCGAGGTCTTGCAGGAAGCGACCGCCGCCAAAGGCGTCGCCGCGGCGCGCGGCGGGCTCATCGACCTGCTCATCATGGATGTCGGGCTGCCGGACATGGATGGCCGCGAGGCGGTGAAGATCCTGCGCAAGGGCGGCTACAAGGCGCCGATCATCATGCTGACCGGCCACGATACCGATTCCGACACAATTCTGGGCCTCGAGGCCGGCGCCAACGACTATGTCACAAAGCCGTTCCGCTTCGCCGTGCTGCTCGCCCGCATACGCGCACAACTGCGCCAGCACGAGCAGAGCGAAGACGCCACCTTTTCGGTCGGGCCCTACACGTTCAAGCCCAGCCAGAAGCTTCTGATCGACCAGCGCGGCGGCAAGGTGCGGCTGACCGAGAAGGAAGCCTCGATCATCAAATATCTCTATCGAGCCGACCAGAAGGTGGTGACGCGCGACGTCCTGCTCGAGGAAGTGTGGGGCTACAATTCCGGCGTCACCACGCACACGCTGGAAACTCACGTCTACCGGCTGCGCCAGAAGATCGAGCGCGATCCTTCCAATGCTGAAATTCTTGTGACAGAAAGCGGCGGCTACAAGCTGGTTCCTTAAACTTTTCATTGTTCAATAAGCGGTCGGGGCGGGACTGTTTCGGGGAGGATCCGGCTGGGGGAGCCTGGATCGGCCCGCTGCGCAGATTGAAGTGTTAGAGCGTCCTTTGCGCGTTCAATTGGACACGCGGCGCTCTAAGGGAGGGATTGGACTGACCGTTCGGGGACGCAGCTAGAGATGGCGCTGGATGACGACATCCGCATCCTGTCCGCCGTGAAGCTCTTTGAGGGTTTCACGCAGGAACAGCTGCGCCTGCTCGCCTTCGGCGCCGAAGCCACCCATCTGCAGGCCGCCCGCAAGCTGTACCGCGAGGATGACGAAGCCGACTCGGCCTATATCGTGGTCAGTGGCCGCATCGTGCTCTACCGGGAGCAGGATGGCGACCGCATCCCGATCGGCACCGCCGGCCCCGGCACGATCCTCAGCGAACTGGCGCTGATCGCCGACTCAAGACGGCTGACCAGCGCCTCGGCCGAGACCGATTCGGAAGTGATAAGGTTGAGCCGCAAGATGTTTCGCCGCATCCTGGAGGAATATCCCGAGGTGGCGGTGAAACTGCACCAGCGCATCCTCGATGATTTCCAGGCCATGATCGCCCGCATCGAGAAGCTGGCGCCAAGGTTTGGCGGGTAGGTCCCCGCGACCGCGCTCACGCTTCGGTGTGTCGAGATTCAGGTCAGGCCGAGTCGAAAATGGCTGATACCGAGAACCGGAGCGGAGCGTACTCAAAGTACGCGAGCACCGGAAGCGCAGGTATCGGCCATTTGCAGGCCGGCCTCACCTGAATATCGGCCCGCCTAATCCAGGTCGAACCGCGCAATCACCGGCGCATGGTCCGAGGGCCGCTCCCAGCCACGCGCCTCTCGCAGGATCTCATAGCCGGCAAAGCTCGGCACCAGGTTCGGTGACGACCAGACATGGTCGAGCCGGCGGCCGCGGTTCGAGGCTTCCCAGTCCCGCGCGCGATAGCTCCACCAGGTGTAGAGCTTCTGCTCTGGCGGCACGTCGAGCCGCATCAGGTCGACCCAGTCGCCGGCGATCCGCATCGCGTCGAAATTTTGCGTCTCGACCGGCGTGTGGCTGACGACGTTGAGCAATTGCTTGTGCGACCAGACATCGTGCTCCTGCGGAGCGATGTTGAGGTCGCCGACCAGGATCGAGGCCGACACCTCGTCATGCGCGGCGCGGATGGCGTTCATCTCGGCAACGAAATCGAGCTTGTGGCGGAACTTGCGGTTGATCTCCGGATCGGGCTCGTCGCCGCCGGCCGGCACGTAGAAATTGTGGACCAGGATTGCCTTGCCGCCGGCCTGCACCTTGACCGACAGATGCCGGCTGTCATCGATCTCGCAGAAGCGCCGTTTCTCGACAATCTCGATCGGCCGCCGCGCCACCGTCGCAACGCCGTGATAGCCCTTCTGGCCATGGAATGCGATGTGCTCGTAGCCGGCCTTGCGGAACGCCTTTTCCGGAAACAGCTCGTCGGGAACCTTCGTCTCCTGCAGGCAAAGCACATCGGGCGCCTGCTCCGTCAGCAGCCGCTCGACGATCGGCATGCGCAGGCGCACGGAGTTGATGTTCCAGGTGGCGATGGAGAAGGGCATGCGGCGGTCCGAACAAGGTCGCCGATCTACTGCCAGCCTAGCGCCACAAACACAAGCCAGCCTTTGCGGGCGGCGGCTCTGATTCAGGTCAGGCCGAGTCGAATGGCGGTCTCCGAGAACCGGAGCGGAGCGTACTTAAACCACGTGAGCACCGGAAGCGCAGGAGATCGCCATTGGCAGGCCGGCCTCACCGCATCTAGCGCTGGTTGGTGTTCAGCTCGCGGTTCGCCGCATAGTCGATGGCAAAGGTGTCCGCAGGGAAGCTGACGCCTTCCTTGGTGTTGTAGATCATCACCGTGGTGTCCTTGCCCTGCGCGTCGGTGATGGTCCACTGGCGCAGATCATAGGATTTCGGATCGAACATCATAGTGATCTTCGAATTGCCGAACACCGACTTGTCGGCAAGCTGGATGGTGGTGAGGTCGCTCTCTTCCTTGATCGATTTCACGCGGCCCCCCGAGAGGTCGATCTTGGTGTCGAGCAACAGCTTCAGCGGCGTCTTCGACAACGGATAGAGATCGGACGTTTTCAGACGCTTGTTGAGGATAACCACCGACTTGCCGTCGGAAATCACCCGGAAATTCGACTTGCCGTCATAGTTGAAGCGAATCTTGCCTGGCCGCTCAAGGAAGAACTTGCCGCCGGTCTGCTGGTTGTTGGGGCCGAACTGGACGAACTCGCCGCTCATCGATTTGACCGAGGAGAAATGGTCGGCGATCTTTTGCGCCGTCGGCGGCACCGCCGCCTGCGCCGAGGCCAGGAGCTGGAACCCCGGCACGACGTTGATGGCCGCGGCGCCGGCAAGCATCAGGCCAAGGCCGAGCAACTGGCGACGGTTTGGAGCGAAATCGCTGATCGCGGAAAGATCGTTTTTCATGCCGGTCACTCTCGTGTGGTGTGTGTCTCGTTGCAGTCCGTGGACCCCCAGTTAGACTTAAGTTTGGCGGGCCGGACAGCGCTCAGTCGCTGTAACGCGCCAAAAGGTTCAAGGTTGCCGCCGGGCCGTATCGGCTGATCAGAACTTGTCGTCCTCGGTCGGCACCAGGATTTCGCGTTTGCCGGCATGGTTGGCCGGGCCGACAATGCCTTCCTTCTCCATCTTCTCGATGATCGAGGCGGCGCGGTTGTAGCCGATGCCGAGCCGGCGCTGGATATAGCTGGTCGACGCCTTGCCGTCGCGCAGCACGACCGAGACCGCCTGGTCGTAGGGATCGTCGGAATCCTCGAAATTGCTGTTGCCGCCACCACCAGCGCCGCCCTTGCCCGACGGCTCGTCATCGTCCTCGCCGTCATCCTCGGTGATGGCGTCGAGATATTCGGGCACGCCCTGCAGCTTCAGATGGGCGACGATCTTCTCGACCTCGTCGTCGGCGACGAACGGGCCGTGCACGCGCTGGATGCGGCCGCCGCCGGCCATGTACAGCATGTCGCCCATGCCGAGCAGCTGCTCGGCGCCCTGCTCGCCCAGAATGGTGCGGCTGTCGATCTTCGACGTCACCTGAAAGGAGATACGGGTCGGGAAATTGGCCTTGATGGTGCCGGTGATGACGTCGACCGACGGACGCTGCGTCGCCATGATGACATGGATGCCGGCCGCGCGCGCCATCTGTGCCAGGCGCTGCACCGCGCCTTCGATGTCCTTGCCGGCGACCATCATCAAATCGGCCATCTCGTCGATGATGACGACGATGTAGGGCATCGGCTCGAGATCGAGGTTCTCGGTCTCGTAGATCGCCTCGCCGGTCTGGCGGTCGAAGCCGGTCTGCACGGTGCGCGAGATTTTTTCGCCCTTCTTTTCAGCCAACTGCACGCGCGCGTTGAAGCCGTCGATGTTGCGCACGCCGACCTTGGACATCTTGCGGTAGCGGTCCTCCATCTCGCGCACCGTCCACTTCAACGCCACCACGGCCTTCTTCGGGTCGGTGACCACCGGGGTCAGCAGGTGCGGGATGCCGTCATAGACGGAGAGTTCGAGCATCTTCGGGTCGATCATGATCAGCCGGCAGTCCTGCGGCGTCAGCTTGTAGAGCAGCGACAGGATCATGGTGTTGATGGCGACGGACTTGCCGGAGCCGGTGGTGCCGGCGACCAGCACATGCGGCATCTTGGCGATGTCGACGATCACCGCCTCACCATTGATGGTCTTGCCCAGCGCCAGCGCCAGCTTGGACTTGGTCGTCTCGAAATCGCGGCTGGCCAGGATCTCCCGGAGATAGACGGTCTCGCGCTTGGCATTCGGCAATTCGATGCCGATGGCGTTGCGGCCGGGCACCACGGCGACGCGGCAGGCAATCGCGCTCATCGAGCGGGCGATGTCGTCGGACAGGCCGATGACGCGCGACGATTTGATGCCGGGCGCCGGCTCCAGCTCATAGAGCGTGACGACGGGGCCGGGCCGCACCGCGATGATCTCGCCCTTGACGCCGAAATCCTCCAGAACGCCTTCGAGCAGGCGCGCATTCTGCTCCAGCGCGTCCTTGGACAGGCTGGCGTCGCGCACCACGTTCTTCGGCTCCGACAGGAAATGCAGCGACGGCATTTCGAATGTTTCCGAGCCAATCAGCGAGGTCTGCGCCTCGCGCTGGACGCGCGCGCCCGGAGCGGGACGCGGCGCAGGTGCGGCGACGCGGGTCGCTGCATCGGAGCGGAAGTTCTGCACCTTGGCGTTCGTCGCGGCACGGCGCTGGACCGGCTCGTCGTCGAGTTCGACCTCCTCGTCGCCATTGTCGAAACCGGCATCGAGGACGTCGTCATCGTCCGGATCGACGGAAACGCTGCGGTCATTGACCATGGCGGCGAAGAACTCCGGCTCGACGCGGGCGCGGCCATCCGGGCTCATCCGCGCTTCGGCGAATTCCGCCGATTCGACCCGTTCGGCGGCGCGGCGCCATGCGGTGGAGCGCTGCTCCATCTCCGGCTCGAACTCGTCGCGCTCCTGCTGGCGGCGCACAGCCCGGCGATGCATCCAGGCGCGGAAAGACAGCCACCAGTGGGTAACGGCGCCGAGCGCCAGTATCCCCTCGTCGCCCTCGTCCTCGTCTTCGTCGAAGAGCAGGTCGTCCTCTCGGGGATCGGGCTCCGCGGTGCGCTCCATGACGGCAAAGCCGTTCTTGCGCGCAATCAGCGCCGAGCCATAGGCAAACAGCCACAGCGCCGGCGCAATGAGCACCATGGCAATGATGCTGGCAACGATGCCGGTCGGGTAGCCGCCAATGACCACGCCCGGAATATTGAGCACCATGTCGCCGAACACCCCGCCGAGGCCGGTCGGCAACGGCCACGTCTTGGGCGGCACCACGCAGCCGGCCATCGCCGCCGCGAGCAGCGCGAAGCCGAACCAGGCAAGGCCGCGCTTCGGCAGCCTGTCGACGCCGCGCGCCGAAAACAGGAGAAAGCCCCAGATCACCGCCGGCACCAGGGCGGCGACCGCGGCAAGGCCGAAGAACTGCATGGCGAGGTCGGAGAATACCGCGCCCGCATAACCCATGGCGTTGGTGACGATGTTGTCGGTGGCGTGCGAGAAGCTGGGATCGGCGACGTTCCAGGTCGCCAGCGCCGCGACGCCAAAGGCGACCAGCGCAAACAGGCCGGCGCCGACCAGCCGCCCGACCTGGCGCCGCGCGAATGCCTGGATGCCGTGCCCCGTATCGGTCAGCGCGAGCGGTGCTGAAGCCCCTGAACGCATGCTTCGTTCCCCGTCTGTCATGGACTGGCCGGGCGCATGACGCACTCCGGCAGATTCGGATGTCAGACTATCGGGGGGAAGGTTAAGGCCGCATTAACTATACGGCAGCCGGAGCCACGATCTTGCTCACTCCACTGTAGGCAGTCTCAACAGTCCGGAACCAATCCGGTCGACGTCTCCCCGCTGGCGGCCATCACTAGAACGTGATTGCGCAGGGACCGAGACCTGCCAGCACGGTTGCCAAAAAGAGAGGCCCGGAATGACCCGGGCCTCAAAGCGTGAACTCCTTTCGGGAGCGTCACGACGGGATGGGAGAATGCGGGGCGGCCGAAGCCGCCCCGCGGTGCTTACGAGTGGTAGGCCGCTTCGCCATGCGAAGTCAGGTCGAGGCCTTCGCGCTCGGCGTCGGCTGTCGGACGCAGACCGATGATCAAGTCGACGACCTTGTAGAGGATTGCGCTGCCGATGCCCGACCACAGCAGGGTTACCAGGACGCCTTTGCCCTGTGCCAGGAGCTGCGTGGCCGTGCCGGCATAGCCGGCGGCGAAGTCGGCCGTCGAATAGTCGACGATGCCGGCGCCGCCGAGGGCGGGATTGACCAGAATGCCAGTGCCGAGCGCACCGATGATGCCACCGACGCAGTGGACGCCGAAGACATCGAGGCTGTCATCATAGTCGAACGTGTTCTTCACCACCGAGACGAAGAAGTAGCAGACGAAGGTGGCGACGATGCCAAGCACGATAGCGCCCATCGGGCCGGCAAAACCTGCAGCCGGCGTAATCGCGACGAGGCCGGTGACCGCGCCCGAAACACCGCCGAGCATGGAGGCTTTGCCGCGCAGCAGCGATTCAAGCACGATCCAGGCCACTGCCGCCGCCGCCGTGGCGACGAAGGTGTTGATCATCGCCAGCACCGCATAGGCGTTCGCTTCGAGGTTCGAACCGGCGTTGAAGCCGAACCAGCCGACCCACAGCAATGAAGCGCCGACCATGGTCAGCGTCATCGAGTGCGGCGCCATGATGTCCTTCTTGTAGCCGATGCGCTTGCCGATCATCAGCGCGCCGACGAGACCGGCAATGCCCGCATTGATGTGAACGACCGTGCCGCCGGCGAAGTCGATGGCGCCGAAGCTGAAGATCAGGCCGGACGGGTCGGCATAGGCGCTCGGGCCGCCCCAGAACCAGACCATGTGCGCGATCGGGAAGTAGATTAACGTCACCCATAGGATAACGAAAAGGATCAAGGCGGAGAATTTGACGCGTTCGGCGAATGCGCCGACGATCAGGGCGGGCGTGATGCAGGCGAAGGTCATCTGGAAGACGACGAACACCAGTTCAGGAATGGCGACGCCCTTGCTGAAGGTTTCCGAAAGCGTCGATACGTTGACGCCGGAGAGAAACATCTTCGAAAGGCCGCCGACGAAGGCGTTGCCCGGGGTGAAGGCGAGGCTGTAGCCGTAGAAGACCCAGATGATCATGACCACGCTGGTGATGGTGAAGACCTGCATCAGCACCGACAGCATGTTCTTGGTACGAACCAGGCCGCCGTAGAAAAGCGCAAGGCCGGGAATGGTCATCAACAGCACCAGCACGGTGGAAATCATCATCCACGTGGTGTCGCCCTTGTCGACGGTAAAAGCCGGCGCTGCTGGCGCTGCCGCCGCGACGGCGGGAGCCGCCTCCTGCGCGAAGGCAGCAACCGTGCCCAATGCTCCGAGCGCTAAGGAGCCCAGCAGCGCGGAACGCGCCACTGACTTCAAGGTGGAAGGTATATTCATTGAACTCTCCATTGGAATACGTGTTCGCCGCTCAAAGTGCGTCGGTGTCTGTTTCGCCGGTACGGATGCGCACCGCCTGATCGATGCCGAAGACGAAGATCTTGCCGTCGCCGATCTGGCCGGTCTTGGCCGCCGCCGTGATGGCTTCGACGGCCTTGTCGACCAGGTCTGTGCTAACCGCGACTTCGATCTTGATTTTCGGCAGGAAACTGACCGCGTATTCCGCCCCGCGATAGATTTCCGTGTGTCCCTTCTGACGCCCGTAGCCTTTGACTTCGGTGACGGTCAGGCCCTGGATGCCGACGGCGGTGAGCGCTTCGCGCACCTCGTCGAGCTTGAACGGCTTGATGATTGCCATCACGATTTTCATAAGGTTTCACCCTTTGCTGTTGCGGTCCCCCGCGTTTGCACACCTTCACCGATCCCAAAAAGCCCGGAGAGTGCCCAACAGGATTCAAGCTCCGTGCCAGTTGCCGAAGCAGGGTGTTAACTCATTGTAAACAAACGGATCGCTCGAGTCCCGGCGCCACGGTGCGCACTGCCAACGGACAGTCACTGATTAAAAAGTAGGCAAGCTTTCGAAAATGCCTATTCCGCAGGCGGCCGCTTCAGCCGGATCAGGCCTTCCTGGGCAACCGAGGCGATCAGCGTGCCGTCGCGGGCAAACAGCGAGCCGCGGGTGAAGCCGCGCGACCCCTGCGTCGACGGGCTGTCCTGCGTGTACAGGATCCAGTCATCGAGCGGATGGCTGCGATGGAACCACATGGCATGGTCGAGGCTCGCCGCCTGGATGTCGCGGTCGAAAATGGCGCGGCCGTGCGCAAAGGTCGAGGTGTCGAGCAGCGTCATGTCGGAGAGGTAGGCAAGCACCGCCGCCTGGATGCCGCGGTCGGCCGGCACCGGGCCGGTGGTGCGGATCCAGATGTTCTGCTGCGGCTCCAGCTTTTCGCGGCTGGTGTAATGCTTCAGCATCACCGGCTTCATCTCGATCGGCCGGTCACGCTCCCAGTAGCGCTTGATGCCGTCCGGCACCGCCTCGCCGAACTTGCCCAGCAATTCGCGCTGCGACAACAGGCTGTCGGGCGGCGGCACGTCGCGCGGCATCGGCAGCTGATGCTCAAGGCCAACCTCGTCCTGCTGGAACGAGGCTTCCAGCGAAAAGATCGCCTGGCCGTGCTGGATCGCCACCACGCGCCGCGTGGCGAAGGAGCCGCCATCGCGGATGCGGTCGACCTCGTAGACGATCGGCACCTTGGTGTCGCCGGGCCGCATGAAATAGCCGTGCAGCGAATGCACGTGGCGCTCGGGCTCGACGGTGCGCTGCGCGGCGACCAGCGCCTGGGCGATGGTCTGGCCGCCGAAAACGCGCTGCCAGTCGAGCTTGGGGCTGCGACCACGGTACAGATTGTGTTCCAGCTGCTCGAGGTCGAGAATGCTGAGAAGCTCGTCCATGGCCGCCGTCATGCTTCGTGACCTCGCCGTAAGATGCTATGGCGGTTTCCGACAGGAATGGCGGGCAGTCAAGGCCGGAATGCCCCAGTGGGCGGGGATGGTCGAGACTTCGAAAGGAATTGACATGGCGAACCGCAACCCGGACGCAAAAACCCCGCTCGACGTGCTGGTCGCTGGCGCCGGCTATGTCGGCCTCGCCGCCGCCGTGTCGCTGAAACAGGCGCGGCCGGGCCTCGCCGTGGCGGTCGTCGATGCTGCCCCCGCCGGCGTCTGGCAGAAGGACCGCCGCGCCTCGGCGATCGCCGCCGCCGCCTGCCGCATGCTCGACCAGCTCGGCGTCTGGCAGGAAATCGTCGGGCAATCGCAGGCGATCACCGAGATGATCGTCACCGATTCGCGCACCGCCGATCCGGTGCGTCCGGTGTTTCTCACCTTCGATGGCGAGGTCGCGCCGGGCGAACCGTTCGCCCACATGGTCGCCAACAAGGACCTGAACGGCGCCTTGCGCCGCCGCGCGCAAAAGCTCGGCATCGACATCATCGAAGGTGTCGCGGTCGCATCGTTCGACGGCAATGGCGCCGGCATCACCGTGCATCTGGCCGATGGCGCGGCGATTGAGGCGCGGCTGCTGGTCGCCGCCGACGGCGTCAATTCCAAATTGCGCGACATGGCCGGCATCAAGACGGTGAAATGGGAATATGGCCAGTCCGGCATCGTCTGCACGGTGGCGCATGAGCGCCCGCACAATGGCCGCGCCGAAGAGCATTTTCTGCCGGCCGGCCCGTTTGCGACGCTGCCGCTCAAGCCCACCGACGACGGCACCAACCGCTCGTCGCTGGTCTGGGTCGAACGTTCCGAGGATGCCGAAAAGCTGGTCTCGGGCGACGACCTCGTCTTCGAGCAGGAGCTTGAATTGCGCTTCGGCCTGAAGCTCGGCGAAATCCGCGTCACCGACAAGCCGCGCGCCTGGCCGCTCGGCCTGACCATCGCGCGCGCCTTTGTCGCCCCGCGCGTAGCGCTTGCCGGCGATGCCGCGCACGGCATCCACCCGATCGCCGGCCAGGGCCTCAATCTCGGCTTCAAGGATGTGGCGGCCCTTGCTGAAGTGGTGGTCGAGGCCGATCGCTTGGGACAGGATATCGGCGCGCTCGACGTGCTCGAGCGCTACCAGCAATGGCGCCGCTTCGACACGGTGCAGATGGGCGTCACCACAGATGTGCTGAACCGGCTGTTTTCCAACGACATCGGCCCGCTGCGCCAGGTCCGCGACATAGGCCTCGGCCTTGTCGAACGGATGCCCAGGCTGAAGGAGTTCTTCATCCGCCAGGCGTCGGGGTTGTCCAACGGCAGACCACGGCTGCTCAAGGGTGAGGCGATTTAGGCCGGGAATGAGTGCCGCTTTGTCATAGACGCGGCTCGGCTCCTGACATCAGCCGCGCAATGTTGGCGCGGTGGCGCACGATCACGTAGATGCCGCCGGCGATGACCAGCAACCGGTAGGGCAATGGTTGTTCCATGCCGCCGACGAGGGCGATCGCGGTGAGCGCCGCCAGCATCGAACTCAGGGACACAATTCGGGAAACTGCCAACACTACGGCAAATGCCGTCGCCGCGCCTAGACCCACAGGCCAGGACATCGCCAACAAAACACCCAACCCCGTCGCAGCCGATTTGCCGCCGGTGAAATTCAGCCAGATCGAACGGCTATGCCCAAGCAAAACAGCGAGTCCGGCCAGGCATACAACCCAAGGAGCCCAAACGGGCATATCAGATATTGCCGACGGCGGCGTTGCGGAAGACCAGAAGCAAAACCAACGGGCAAAGATGACCGCTGCCGCCCCTTTCAGCACGTCCACCAGAAGCACCACCAATGCTGGCCATTTCCCGAGTGTGCGCAATACATTTGTCGCACCGGTGGACTTGGAGCCGTGCTCCCGGATATCGATGCCCTTAAGCAGTTTCCCCGCCAGATAGCCGGCAGGCGTAGAGCCGATAAGGTAAGCGGCAGCCGATCCTACCACGCTCGCTATCCAGAATGACATGCGCCCGGGCTGTTTCTCAGTTGACCTCAAACCCCAGCTTCTGCCGCAGTCGCAGCATGCGTTGGTCGGCGACCTTGAAACTCTGCTCGCCGCTCTTGGCAACACGATCCAGCATCTGCAGCAGGTCTTCGCGCTCATGCGGATCGAGGCGCTCGCGCAGGAAGGGCGCCAGCTTGTCGATGACGATCGTCGTGTCGTCGATCTGCGCCGCGGCCCATTTGGCGTAGACGACGGCTTCATCGGTCTTCTTCTGGTTGTCCGCAATCTGCGAGATCACCTCGCGGATGACCGTTTCGCGCTTCGGCATGATCGGGCCGTGCTCCGCTGCCAGTGCGGTGATCAGCGTTGCCGCCGCCACCACCGGATCGTCGATCGCCGTCAGCGGCGACAGCGCCGCCTGCTTGCGCAGCTTCTTGCGCCTTATGTTGCCCTGAACGCGGCCGACGACGTCGGCGACCTCGCGCGCGGCTTCGTTCATGGCCTTCATGCGATACCACCAGAACGCCCCGGCTCCCAGCACGCCGATAATAGCAATCAGGAAAGGCATGTCGAATTCCCCCGAAAATTGCGGCGACGATAGGAGAACTCCGGCGTTGCTTCAACACGCAAGAATTGTATCTGATGAGAAAACAGAGCTGGCCCCCTAATCATCCAGACGCCGAGATCGGACGTCCCGGGTTCAGGTCGCTCGTCACGGGCACTAATGATGCAACCGCTTGGCGATAACGCCGACTTCGCATCGAGCGCGGTGCCCATCATGACGATCCGTTCGGCCACTGCAATGCGGCTGTCGGCGCGGTGAGGCCGGCCTGGGACGATCCGATGTTCCACCCGTTTCTCTACGGGTCGGGGCAAGGGGCGGAATACCGCGCCGGCTTCTACGGCCTTGCCGGCTGGCATAGGGAAGGCCATATGCTGCGCGCGCTGTTCGAGGGCGTGATGTTCGAGCATAGGCGCCACATCAATGTCCTGAAGGACGCCGGTGTCAGCTTCGACAAGGCGGTCCTGTCCGGCGGCGGCTCGCGCAGCGAGCACTGGCCGCAAATCTTCGCCGACGGGCTTGGGGTGCCGATCACCGTGCCTGAGGCGCGCGAGACCGGCGCGCTTGGCGCGGCAATCGGCGCCGGGGTCGCGGCCGGCCTGTTCGCCGACTATGAGGCCGGCGTCGACGCCATGACCCGGTCAAGCGCCGCCTATCGTCCGAACCCGGCCATGCAGGACCATTACAACAGGCGTTATCGCGCCTATTGCGGCCTTGCCGATACGCTGCGATCGTTCTGGGCCGAACAGGCGGCAGAACCGAGTAGAACACCGCCGAGTAAACCACCGCAATGACCCAACGGCTCGATGGCGACTACGACTACATCATCGTCGGCGCAGGCACGGCGGGCTGCGTGCTGGCCAATCGGCTGAGCGAAAACCCGGCGACGCGCGTGCTGCTGCTTGAGGCCGGCGGCAGCGACAATTATCACTGGGTGCATATCCCGGTCGGCTATCTCTATTGCATCGGCAATCCGCGCACCGACTGGATGATGAAGACTGCCCCCGAAGCCGGCCTGAACGGCCGCTCGCTGGTCTATCCCCGCGGCAAGGTGCTGGGCGGCTGCACCTCGGTCAACGGCATGATCTACATGCGGGGACAGGCGGCGGACTACGATGGCTGGCGGCAGATGGGCAATGTCGGCTGGGGCTGGGACGATGTGCTGCCCTACTTCCTCAAATCCGAGGACCATCATGGCGGCAAGACCGAGCTGCATGGCTCCCGCGGCGAATGGAAAGTGGCGCGGCAACGCCTGTCGTGGCCGATCCTGAACACCGTGCAGGAGGCGGCCAAGGAATTCGGCATCATGCCGCGCGAGGATTTTAACGACGGCGACAATGAGGGGTCCGGCTTCTTCGAAGTCAACCAGAGCAAGGGCGTGCGCTGGAACACAGCCAAGGCATTCTTGCGCCCGGCGCTGCGGCGGCCGAACCTCAGGCTGGTCGTCAACGCGCATGTCGAGACGGTGTTGTTCGAGGGCAAGCGTGCTATCGGCGTTTGTTATCGCGTCGGCGGCCAAACCATCGAGGCAAAGGCCAGGAGCGAGGTGCTGCTGACCGCCGGCTCGATCAACACGCCGAAACTGCTGGAGCTTTCCGGGGTCGGCGAGCCGGATCGCCTCGCCGCGCTCGGCATCGATGTGGTTCACGCCAGCCCCGATGTCGGCGAGAACCTTCAGGACCATCTGCAGATCCGCACTGTCTACAAAGTGTCGTCGGCGCTGACGCTCAACACGCTAGCCAACAGCCTGAGCGGCAAGGCGAAGATCGCGCTGCAATATGCCTTTGGCCGCTCGGGACCGATGTCGATGGCGCCGAGCCAGTTCGGCATGTTCTCGAAATCCGATCCGTCGATGGCGACGCCGGACCTGGAGTACCACGTCCAGCCCTTGTCTACCGACCGGCTGGGCGACCCGCTGCACCCGTTCCCGGCAATCACCATGTCGGTCTGCAATCTGCGGCCCGAGAGCGTCGGCTCGGTGCACGCTACGACGCGCGAGCTGGCCGTGCAGCCGGAGATCCGGCTGAACTACCTCTCTACGGCGCGCGACCGCGAGATCGCGCTGCGTTCGGTGCGCCAGGCGCGCAGCATCATGACCGCCAAGGCTCTTGCCGGCTTCCATCCGGAAGAAATCCTGCCTGGTCTCGCCCACCAGTCGGACGAGGACCTGCTGCACCAGATCGGCTCGATCGCCACGACCATCTTCCACCCGGTCGGCACCTGCCGGATGGGCATCGATGACCGCGCCGTCGTCAGCCCGGACCTGCGCGTGACCGGTATCGAGGGGCTGCGGATCATCGACGCGTCGATCATGCCGCGCATCGTCTCCGGCAACACCGCCTCGCCAGTGGTGATGATCGCCGAGAAGGCGGCGGATATGATCCGCCGGCCTGCATGACGTCGCCGCCGCCTATGACCCCGGCACGTCGTAGATCGCCCTGACTTCGACGGTGCCGATTTCAGCCAGCGGAATTTTGCCGGCGATCTCCAGCGCCTTGTCGAGAGTGTCGGCTTCGATCATGACGAAACCAAGCAACTGCTCCTTGGTTTCGGCAAACGGACCGTCAGTGATCAGCCGCTTGCCTTGGCGCCGCCGCACCGTCTTCGACGTCTTCACCGATTGCAGCGCCTGCGCGATGATCAGCTTGCCTTGCTGGTCCAATGACCGGTCATAGGCCATCGAATCGGCGTCGAGCTTGGCCAGACGCTCAGGCGTCATGGCATGGAGGTCCTTTTCCTCGCCGTAGACCAGACAGACATATTTCATTTCCAGCTCCCTTGCTGTGACGACCCATAGGCGATCACGGCGCCGGCGGCATCCTTGCCGGCAGCAGCGTGGTCGAGCACGCAGACCGCAATGCCGATCACGGCGACCGCAGCAAGCAGCCGGCCGAAGCCGGAAGGTCGCGAGCACTCGATCTCGCGTAGACGCGCGCTTTTGTCGGCGTCGTTCCAATGGGCAGAAAACAGATTGTTCATCTTGGATCTCCATCCGCCACGAGAATCCGTGGACGCTCGCAGGACGGCCGGCGCCGATGCAAGTCGACATTTTTGCACGCACATTTTTTCAGAAAAATTTGCAGGGCTCGCCGGCGTCGCATCCGGCCGAAACAGCGCGGTGGTCTTCCCCTGCCGCCGCGCTATAGTTGGAGGGAACGCCGCGTGGCCGGCGCTGTCGCTGTAATCAAGGAGAATTCTATGGACCGTACCGCAAACGCCGTCTGGAAAGGCAATCTGAAGGAGGGCACGGGCACGCTCGACAGCCAGAGCGGCACCTTGAAGGGCACGCCCTATTCGTTCAAGGCTCGCTTCGAGGACGAGAGCGGCAAATCCGGCACCAATCCCGAAGAGTTGATCGCGGCGGCACACGCCGGATGCTACGCCATGCAGCTGTCGCATTTCCTGGCCGAGAACGGCACGCCCGCCACCGAGCTCGACGCCAAGACGGTGGTGACGCTGGTGCCCGGCACCGGCATCACCGGCAGCGCCATCACCCTGATCGGCAAGGTACCGGGCATCGATGCGGCGAAGTTCAAGGAACTGGCCGAGAAGGCCAAGGCGGAGTGCCCGGTTTCGAAGGCGCTGGGGGCCATCGCAGTGTCGCTCGACGCGAAGCTGGGGTGATCCGCCGATTTTGCCCGGGGTAGCGATTCTTCGCGCCCCCCTCTGCCCTGCCGGGCATCTCCCGGGGAAATTGGAAGCTCGGTAGCTGGCACTCTTCTTTCGACGTTCGTAATTGGCGAAGGCCGGCGTGACATCTGATCTCCCCACTTGAGGGGGAGATGGCCGGCAGGCCAGAGGGGGTGCTGTCCCGCCGACGTCTCGGATACTATTGGGCGCCCAGCGCATCAAGCCGGGCGCGAAGGGCTACGACTTCCTGCTCCAGAGCCTCCAATCTCGCTTCCAGGTCGGAAGCAGGCAAGGCCGGCGCGCTCCGCTGCACCGATAACGCCGCGACGTCCACCGGTCCTGCGAGCAGATGCATAAAACGGTCCTCGCGCTGCCCCGGCCCGCGCGGTATTTCCTGGACGAGCGGCGGGCGGCGGCCGATCAGCATGTCGAGTTCGCCACGCAGGTCCTCGACGGACGAAAACCGCGCCATGCGCTCAGCTCGCGCCAGCAACTCATGCGCCGTCTGCGGCCCGCGCAGCAAAAGCAGGCCGATCACCGCGGTCTGCGGCGTGGTCAGCGAGAAGCGCTGCGCCATCTGATGCTCATAGCGCTCGACGCGCGAGCCGAACATCTGACGCACCAGCCCCTTCTGCTCGAGCAGCTTGAGAGTCCGATGCACCTCCGTCTGCTCCAGCGCCATGACAGGCTCGCGCGCCGTCTTCTGGTTGGCGGCTGCAAGTGCTGCATTCAGCGTCAGCGGATAGACATCCGGCGTCAGCTCCCTCTTCTCGATCAGGCAGCCGAGCACACGGGCTTCGACGGGATTGAGAATGGGAAGGTCATCGCTCATTGAAGTTCAGCCTCCCGGCGGTAAAATTCGGTTGCAAGGGCATGTTTGCGCGCTTGGCCGGCTTTGTCCCTGACGGGGCCGACTAGGTTCATTTCGTGGTGACCATAGCGGGCTTCGAGATAGCGCGCGATTGCGGTCGGGATGAGGCCCGAGACCCATCTCCCGCGTCCGGCTTTTGCGCTCGATCAGGCCGCGGATTTCGTCGCTGGCTTGAGCCGGTATCTCGGTCTGATCGAGGCATTCGCCAAGGTTCATCGGGGGCAGGCTGGCAAAGCCGCGCTGTTCCATCCAGTCGAGCGCCACGAGCGGGCGGATCAGATAGAACAGCTTCTTCAGCTTCACCTCGCCGGAGAAACTGCCGATCTTGGCGACATGCGAACGCGCAAGGCCGAGATAGTGGTGCGATACCTTCGCCGGATCGACGATCTCGGCCAGCAAATCGAGAAGGCGCTGGCGAAACCCCGAAACCTCCTCATAGACGATCGGCGACTTCGCCCATTCGACTATGACGGCATTGCCGCCAAGCGCCAGCAGCAACGCCTTGCGCAGATCCCAGCCGCCGGCATCGATCTCGCCTTCGATCGGAAACTCGATCACATCGCGCGCCTGCTGCAGCACGAGGTGATCGGTTACCGGTCTGATATAGACAAAGCGGCAGTCATAATCGCTGTCGGGAGACGGAAACCCCCAGGCGCGGCTGCCGCTTTCGATGGCAAACAGGATTTTTACAGGCTGGCTTCGCACCAGATCGAGGCGGGCGCGCAGCGCCGCGACGGCGTCCGGCGAAAAGTCGGCGGGTAGCGACGGCGTCAGACTCTGCGCTCCACCATCATCTTCTTGATCTCGGCAATCGCCTTGGCCGGGTTGAGCCCCTTCGGGCAGGTCTGGGCGCAGTTCATGATGGTGTGGCAGCGGTAGAGCCGGAACGGGTCTTCGAGATCGTCGAGCCGTTCGCCCGTGGCTTCGTCGCGGCTGTCGATCAGCCAGCGATAGGCCTGCAGCAGCGTCGCCGGGCCGAGATAGCGGTCGCCGTTCCACCAATAGCTCGGGCACGAGGTCGAGCAGCAGGCGCACAGGATGCACTCGTAGAGCCCGTCGAGCTTTTCGCGGTCCTCATGGCTCTGCAGCCATTCCTTGGCTGGCTCTGGCGACACTGTCTTCAGCCATGGCTGGATCGAGGCGTGCTGGGCGTAGAAATTGGTGAGGTCGGGCACCAGGTCCTTGACCACCTGCATATGCGGCAGCGGGTAGACTTTGACGGCGCCGGAAATGTCGTCGCAGCCCTTGGTGCAGGCCAGCGTGTTGGAGCCATCGATGTTCATGGCGCAGGAGCCGCAAATGCCTTCGCGGCAGGAGCGGCGCAACGCCAGCGTCGGGTCGATCTTGTTCTTGATCCAGAGCAGCGCATCGAGCACCATCGGCCCACAATCGTCCATGTCGACGAAATAGGTGTCGATGCGCGGGTTCTCGTCATCGTCGGGCGACCAGCGGTAGATGCGGTATTCCCTGAGGTTGGTGGCGCCCTCCGGCTTCGGCCAGGTCTTGCCCGGCTGCACCTTGGAGTTCTTGGGAAGCGTGAGTTCGACCATTACCTCTGGTCCTTTCGGATGACGGGCTTCGGCACCATGGTCAGTACACCCTGGCCTTCGGCGCGATCTTGGCAAGGCTGATGCCGCCGTCCTTTTCCGCCACCAGCGGCTCGGTGTGCACGGGACGATAGCTGAGGCTCACCTGGCCGTCCTCGCTTAGCCGAGCCAGCGTATGCTTGCGCCAGACAATGTCGTCGCGGGCCGAAAAATCTTCGCGCGCATGCGCGCCGCGGCTCTCCTTGCGCGCCTCGGCGCCGTAGACCGTGGTGATGGCGTTGGCCATCAGATTTTCCAGCTCCAGCGTCTCGACCAGGTCGGAATTCCAGATCATCGAGCGGTCGGAGACTTTCAGGTCCTTGAGCTCGGTCCATATCTGCGAAATGCGCTTGCAGCCGTTTTCGAGCGACTCCTGTGTGCGGAACACGGCGGCGTCTTCCTGCATCGCCTTCTGCATCTTCTCACGCAGAACGGCGGTTGGCGTCGAGCCATTGGCGTGGCGCAGCCGGTCGAAGCGGTCCATGATCTTTTCGACCGAGGCTTCGTTTGGCGAAGGGATCGCCGAATTGCGGTCGATGACCTGGCCGGCGCGGATTGCGGCGGCGCGGCCGAACACCACCAGATCGATCAACGAGTTCGAGCCCAGCCGGTTGGCGCCGTGCACGGAGGCACAGCCGGCCTCGCCGACCGCCATCAGCCCGGGTGACACCCGGTCAGGATTCTCGACCGTCGGGTTAAGCACCTCGCCCCAGTAATTGGTCGGCACGCCGCCCATATTGTAGTGCACCGTCGGCAGCACCGGGATCGGCTCCTTGGTCAGGTCGACGCCGGCGAAAATCCTGGCCGATTCCGAAATGCCCGGCAGCCGCTCATGCAGCACGGCCGGATCGAGATGGTCGAGATGCAGGAAGATATGGTCCTTGTTCTTGCCGACCCCGCGGCCTTCGCGGATCTCCAGCGTCATGCAACGCGAGACGACGTCGCGCGAGGCCAGGTCCTTGGCCGACGGCGCGTAGCGCTCCATGAAGCGCTCGCCCTCGGAATTGACGAGATAGCCGCCCTCGCCGCGCGCGCCTTCGGTGATCAGGCAGCCGGCGCCATAGATGCCGGTCGGATGAAACTGCACGAACTCCATATCCTGCAGCGGGAAGCCGGCCCGTGCCGCCATGCCGCCGCCGTCGCCTGTACAGGTGTGCGCCGACGTCGCCGAGAAATAGGCGCGGCCATAGCCGCCGGTCGCCAGCACCACCATCTTGGCGGAGAAGCGATGGATGGTGCCGTCGTCGAGGTTCCAGGCGACGACGCCGGTGCAGGTGCCGTCCGGCTCCATGATCAGGTCGAGCGCAAAATACTCGATGAAGAACTGCGCATTGTTCTTCAGCGACTGGCCGTAGAGCGTGTGCAGGATGGCGTGACCGGTGCGGTCGGCGGCAGCACAGGTGCGCTGCACCGGCGGGCCGTCGCCATAATTCATCATGTGGCCGCCGAACGGCCGCTGGTAGATCTTGCCCTCTTCGGTGCGCGAGAACGGCACGCCGTAATGCTCGAGCTCGTAGACCGCCGCCGGTGCCTCGCGCACCAGATATTCCATGGCGTCGACGTCGCCCAGCCAGTCCGAACCCTTGACGGTGTCGTACATGTGCCACTGCCAGGAGTCCGGACCCATGTTGGACAGCGACGCGGCAATGCCGCCTTGTGCCGCCACCGTGTGCGAGCGGGTCGGGAACACTTTGGTGATGCAGGCCGTGCGCAGGCCCTGCTCGGCCATGCCGAGCGTGGCGCGCAGGCCGGCGCCGCCGGCGCCGACGACCACCACGTCGAACTTGTGGTCGACAAAGGTATAGCCGGTGGCCGATTTCGCGTCCTTGGCCAAATCAGCCTCCGAATGCCAGTTTGAGCAGGGCGAAGATCGAGGCGACGCCGACCGCTATGGTGAAAAATGTGCTGAGTGCGATCAGCGCCAGCTTCATGCCTTCGGCATGCACGTAATCCTCGATAATGACCTGCATGCCGACACGCATATGGGTGAGACCGGAAACGAGCACCAGCGCCAACACCAGCGCCACGAACGGACTGGCGAGCGCCGCCCGCACCTCGGCAAAGGCGGCGCCATTGAGCGCGATCAGGAACCCTACGAAGAACAGTATCAGCGGGATGTTGGCAATGGCCGTCAGCCGCTGTCGCCAGAAATGCCCGGTGCCTTCGCGGGCCGAGCCCAGACCGCGGACCTTGGCCAGCGGCGTGCGCATATCGTTGTTGTTCGTGCCGCTCATCACAAGGTTCCCCGCGCCATGTAGCCGGCGACCCAGATCAGCAGCGTGAGAAGGATGGAACCGACGAGGGTCGCCCAGGCGATCTTCGATGCCGTGTGTTTCTCCAGCCCGGCGCCGGTGTCCCAGACGAGATGGCGCACGCCGCCCAGCATGTGGTGCATCAGCGCCCAGGTGTAGCCGAACAGGATGAGCCGGCCGAGCCAGGTGCCGAAGGCCCAGTTGATCCAATCGAAAGCGCCTTGCGAACTCGCCGCCGCCATCAGCCACGCGGCGACCAGCAGCGTGCCGAAATACAGCGCCCCGCCAGTGATGCGATGAATGATCGACATCGTCATGGTGATCGGTGGGCGGTAAATCGTCAGGTGCGGCGAGAGCGGCCGTTCACGTCTGGCGGTTCGGGTGGCTGGTGATTTGCTCATGGCTGCCCCAGTTCGATGTCCGGAGCCGCGGTGGAAAGCGGCACTTACCGCCTCGATATATGACTTCAGACAGCCGGTTTCTAATGCTCTTTTTGCACCGCGTCAAAGCCGGAAAATCGTTTTGAAAACGTCATTTAGTCTGACAAAAGGCTGCTGTTTCTCTTCAATCGATTTGGCCACCGTCGAAAGCCGGCGCACCGTTCGCTGCAGTGCGGCATTTCCGTTTGCAATCGACTCCGGGCTATCGTTTGCAGGTCTGTGGTGTCGAGCCCCTCTTCATCACCAGCGCCTCGCGCGCGTCGATCACGATTGCGTCATGCGACGCGGCTTCCTGGTAGCGGCTGGACTGGTTGGCGGGTGATGCGGCAAACTCCTCGGTCGTGCCGTCTGGCCTGACAACGCGCAGCGCCGTGCCGAGGTTCTGGATGGTGATCACACCGCCATTGCCGCATCTGTAAGTCGCCGTGCCGACAGCAGACCGCGGGGCCGTAAGGTCGGTGACAATCTTGGCTGGCGGTGCGGCAGGCGCTGTCGGAGCCGTTGCGGAAGCCGGGGGCGCCACAGGTGGGGCGGACTGCTGAGCCGGCGCGGGCGCGACAGTGGGTGGTACGGTATTCACCGCCGTCGGCGCGCCGTTCTGCGGCACGCAGGCTGCGGCAGTCAGCAAGGGGATCGAAAACAGCGTCACCCGAAACGTCCGGCGTAACGCCATATGCTGTCCTCCTGCGCGGCTAACTAGCCGCGATGTTCCACCAAGATCAAGCTCACCCGACGTCAGCGTAGTTGTGTGCGTCGCGGCCGATGGTGCGGGCAAGCATGGCCGAATGATGACGCCCGGGTTTTCCATCCCGTCGGATATTAACCATGTTTGGCGAGAGATCGCCGCCGGATGCGCCTGCCCTCTTAACAAAGGTTAAGAAAAGGTTAATTTCCGATTCGATCGGGTCCACAGCAGAGAGGACACCATGCTATCGAACTCAGGAAGAGCGCGCCTTGCGGCGCTTGTGCTGGCGACAGCCAGTCTCGGCTTCGCCGCCCCGGCAATGGCCTTGTCGCGCCATCATGACCGCGTCTATGCCGATTCCCTAGGCAATCTCGTCATCGACAGCGCCGCCGGCTACAAGCGCATCATTGTCGGCCAAGGCAGGCTGGCCAAGAAATTGTCCGACTACACCAGCGCCGGGCAGCCGGAAGCGGAACCGGAAGTCCTTTATGAAGACGAGGCGGATCACATCTCTAGGCGTGGCTGCTACCAGCCGCCGGTGTTCGTGAAGGGCCGCTCCTATATGTACGGCCTCTCCGACGGCGAAATGCCCAACCTCAGCCCTTGCCGCTGATGATCCGGCACGGCCGAGAGGCCGTTTAAGCGAGACGCTAACCGACGCTGCCTGTATCCGGGATGAACACCGTTTCCGCCCGCTCATAGGACAATCGCACGCTGTCGCGGCCGTTCTTCTTGGCCTTGTAGAGCGCTTCGTCGGCGCGCCGCATCAGCGGCTCCAGCCCTTCGTCGCCGGTGCGCGCCGCGACGCCGAAGCTCGCGGTCACCCTGGTGCCCGGCGGCAACCCGTCGACACTGCCGGCCGAATAGTGCGTGCGCACGGCTTCGGCAAACAGCCGCGCCGTGGCAAGATCGCTCAGCGACAGAAGCACAGCGAACTCCTCGCCGCCGATGCGGCCGGCAACCGCACGCGTGCCGGCGGCCGCGCGAAGCTTGGCGGCGAAGTCGGCGATCACCTGGTCGCCCGCGGCATGTCCGTATTTGTCGTTGAGCGCCTTGAAGTGATCGAGATCGGCCAGCACCAGCGCGACCGGCACCTTGGTAACAGCGCAATGCTGCAGCACCAGCAAGGCGCGCTCCTCGAAACCCCTGCGGTTGAGCAGGGCAGACAGCGGATCGGTGTGCGTCTCGGTCTTCAGCGCCTTCATCACGTCGAGCGCAGCTGCCGAGAACAGGCAGAGCGCGATCAGCAACGACAGCAGCGCGTGCGTCAAAAGCGCCGTCGTCCAGTAGGACGAGCCATAAAACCCGTCATAGCTGGTGAACGGCCCGTGCGAGATGACGACGAGCAGCGTGCGGCCGATGAAGTTCAGCCCGGACAGCAGCGACAACACGAACAGGATTTTTTCCGTCGGGCCGTTCTTGCGCACGGCGCGCAGCTCGGCAGCGACCAGCAGGCTGAGGCCGCCAAAGCCGAAATTGATCGACAGGATGCGCCAAGTCAAGTCCGGCTGGACGAACAGGAACCAGCAGAATGCCACCATCCCGCCACCCGCCAGAATGCCGATCGCGATATAGGGCACGCGCCTGCCGTAGCGTGAGATGATCGCACCGACGAGGCAACAGGCGGCGAGCGTGAAGCAGAGGTTGGAGACCAGCTTGGTCAGCACCATGCCGCCGGGCAGCGTGAAATACTGCAGCAGGAAGCCGGGCGCGGACACGCAATAGCTCGTGCCGAGCACAGCCAGATAGGGCCGGTGGCGCTGATAGAACCACAGCACGAGGAACGCCGCGCCGAGCGCCAGCGCGATCGTCGGATTGAGCAGCGCTATGAACAGGCCGGTGTCCAAAGGACGGTGACTTCCCCGCTTGACGTCAGGGAAGACCTTAGAGCGCAAGCCCCAACAAGCGGTTAAGCCGGGACGAATATGCAAGTCGCCACTCATGAAGCTGGTGCACGGAACCGGGACCTGAGGCCGGCGTTTCCTGACAGCAATCAAGGAGAAGTTGTTCATGGCCGACACGATCACGCTGACCGATCACGAAGCAATTCGCTCATGGGCCGCAGGGCGCGCCGGATTTCCGGCGATCGTCGATGTATCGCCCGAAACCGGAACGCAGCCGTTGCTGAGGCTCGTCTTCGGCCAGCACGCCTATCAGGACCAGGATCAGCCTGAACGCCCGGTCAACGCAGGCGGCTACGAGCTGGTCGAATGGGACGAGTGGTTCAAGATCTTCGACGAGCGCGAACTGGCGCTGGTGGTCGCGACCGACGAACCCGGCAGCCGGGAGGAATTTCATGAAATCATCCGGCGTGCCGGCTAGGGCATAATACCCCAAGGGTCTTAGAGCGGCGCGCTTTAAACAAAACCCCGAACGGTTTTGCCGTTCGGGGTTTTGCATACGCTCAGATCAGGCTTGAACCAGTCTGCGCTATTTCCAGTCGCGGATGTCGACGAAATGGCCGGCGATCGCCGCCGCCGCCGCCATTGCCGGCGATACCAGATGGGTGCGGCCCTTGAAGCCCTGCCGGCCTTCGAAATTGCGGTTCGAGGTCGAGGCGCAGCGCTCATGCGGCTTCAGCCGGTCGTCGTTCATGGCCAGGCACATCGAGCAGCCCGGCTCGCGCCAGTCGAAACCGGCGGCAATGAAGATCTTGTCGAGACCCTCGGCCTCCGCCTGTTCCTTGACCAGACCGGAGCCCGGCACGATCATCGCATCGACATGCGCACTCACCGTCTTGCCTTCGACCACCTTGGCCACCGCACGCAGATCCTCGATGCGGCCATTGGTGCAGGAGCCGATGAAGACGCGGTCGAGCGTGATGTCGGTGATCTTCGTGCCCGGCGTCAGCCCCATATAGTCGAGCGCGCGGATCTTTGACGTCCGCTTGTTCTCGTCCGTGATCTCTTCCGGATTGGGAACGACGCCCTGCACCGAAACGACGTCCTCGGGCGAGGAACCCCAGGAGACGATCGGCGGCAGCTTGGCCGCGTCGAGCACGATCACCTTGTCGAAATGCGCGCCCTCGTCGGACTGCAGCGTCTTCCAGTATTCGAGCGCGGCGTCCCACGACGCGCCCTTCGGCGCGCGCGGCTTGCCCTTGACATAGGCGAAGGTGGTTTCGTCGGCCGCGATCAGGCCGGCGCGCGCGCCGCCCTCGATCGACATGTTGCAAATCGTCATGCGGCCTTCCATCGACAGCGCGCGGATCGCCTCGCCGGCATATTCGATGACATAGCCGGTGCCGCCGGCGGTGCCGATCTCGCCGATGATGGCCAAGATGATGTCCTTGGCGGTGACGCCTTCCGGTAACTGGCCATCGACACGCACCAGCATGTTCTTGGCCTTGCGCTGGATCAGCGTCTGGGTCGCCAGCACATGCTCGACCTCGGAGGTGCCGATGCCATGTGCCAATGCGCCGAAGGCGCCATGCGTCGAGGTGTGGCTGTCGCCGCAGACAATGGTCATGCCAGGCAGCGTGAAGCCCTGCTCCGGCCCGATGATGTGGACGATGCCCTGGCGGATATCGTTTTCGGAGTAATATTCGACGCCGAAATCCCTAGCGTTCTTGGCCAAGGCCTCGACCTGGATGCGGCTTTCCTCGTTCTTGATGCCGAACTTGCGCTCGGGCGAGGTCGAGACATTGTGATCGACCACGGCCAGCGTCTTTTCCGGATGCCGGACTTTTCTGCCGGTCATGCGCAGACCTTCGAAGGCCTGCGGGCTGGTCACTTCATGGACGAGATGGCGGTCGATGTAGAGCAGACAGGTGCCATCATCCTGGCGGTCGACGACATGGTCGTCGAAAATCTTGTCGTAGAGGGTGCGCGGTGCGCTCATGTGCGTAAATCCGTCGATTTGCAAAAAGGGGAAGGGCAGACGCGCGAAGCCTTCGGCGCGGCGAAAGCGGCTTAGCTAAGTCGGCTGGTGAGCGCGCCGGAAATGCGCGAAGAGAAACGCGACGGCAGGCGTTTTCTGTCCTGCAGCACGAAACCCTTATAGGCCGGATCGCCAAAAAGCTCTTCCATGGCGTGGCTCATACCAATGTTTTGGCTTTTCGGCAATTGCGGCGTGTTTTCGCTTCTCCCCTTGTGAGAGAAGGCGAAGAGGGCGGCGCTCAAAGCACCTCGAACACAAAAGTCTTCACCAGCGCGTCCGGCTCGGCGATCGCATAGCAGCGGAACCATGGGCTTTGCTCGGCCGGCCGCCATTTCCCGGCCCGCTCCAGCCCGTCGAACACGTCCTGGAAGCCGCCGCTTTCGAAAACCTGGTCGCGCACGGTGAAGATGGCGTGGCCGCCTTTCCTGGTGATGCGGACAAGCTCGTGCAGGCCGGACGCCGGCGCATGGCCGATGGTGAACACGCCAGTCGAGAAGAAGGCGCGGAAATGCCCGTCCGGCCAGGGTAGCGGCCCGCCGAGCATGGCCTGCTTCAGATCGCCATAGGCATTGCGGCTGCCGGCGATCTTCAGCATGTCGTCGGAGAGGTCGAGGCCGGCAATGTCGTGATAACCCAGCGCCTTCAATGACGGGCCTGACAGGCCGGTGCCGCAGCCGGCGTCGAGCAGCGGGCCTTCACCCACCTTCACATGGCGCGCCACCCAGGCGGTGATCAGGAACGGCAGCAGATAGCCGAGCGAAGCGGTCTCGCCGTCATAGGTCGCGGCCCAGTCTGCATAGGCCTTGGCCAGCCCTTCCGGCGTGTCGGCCGAATAGACGGTACCCAGCGCCGCATTGGCCTTGTCGATCGTCATCGCCTGCATCCTCCGGAATCCTGTCCTCCGCGATCGTAGCCGTGCCCGCGTCGGACTTCTATTCCTGTTGCGCCCGCCGCAGTCGTTGCTCCAGCCCCCGCAGTGCCAGCGACAGGCTGACAGTGAGGATGAGATAGATATAGGCGACGATCGAATAGGTCTCGAAGAAGCGGAACGAGCCGGCGGCGTAGATCTTGCCCATCTGCGTGATGTCGGCGACGCCGAGCACCGAGACCAGCGAGGAATCCTTGACCATGGCGACGAAGTCATTGCCGAGCGGCGGCAGGATGGTGCGGATCGCCTGTGGGAACACGATCAGCCGGAAGCGCTGCGTGCGCGTCAGCCCGAGCGCCTTGGCAGCCTCGATCTGGCCTTTCTCGACCGACTGGATGCCGGCGCGGAAGACCTCGGAGATGAAGGCGGAATAACCGATGGTCAGCGCCATGATCGCACGCCACAACAGCGACACGTCGCGCACCAAAAGCTCGCCGAGATAGCCGGCGTTTTGCAGCGGCGCGGTCAGCGCATTCCACGCAGCCACGAAGGCCGGCGCGCCGGCGAAGGCGATCCAGAACAACAGCACCAGGATCGGCACGCCGCGGATGATCTCGACATAGAAACGAGCGATCTGCTTGAGCCAACGCGACCCCGACAGCCCCATCAGCGCAATGCCGAGCCCGACCGCGGAAGCCAGCGCGAAGGCGACCACGGTGACAAGAATGGTGATGCCGATGCCTTTGGCGACGGTGGCAAAAACCTGGGCGTAGAGATCGCTGGCGGCAATGGAGAGCGCAGCGACGACGGCGAGCGCGATCGCGGCGGCAAGCCACCAGGGGAAATCGGATTTGAGAGTCGAAGCGGGGGGCGTGGCCATCAGGGCGCTTCACCCTCCCCCTTGTGGGGAGGGTCGGCGAACAAGCTTTGCATCGCAAAGCTGGTGAGCCGGGGGGGGGGGTCGTGACAAAGCGCCGGCGCTGGCGCCCCCCCCCCCCCCCCCCCCCCCCCCCCCCCCCCCCCCCCCCCCCCCCCCCCCCCCCCCCCCCCCCCCCCCCCCCCCCCCCCCCCC
>NZ_JAMYUO010000026.1:0-95306 GCF_040323125.1 Mesorhizobium sp. M0062 | reverse complement strand
GCCAGCGTTGCAGAGTGCCCAGGTGAGGCCACCTCGCTATGAACGAGCTGTTGACCTCACACGTCACCCCAGCGCCTCCTCGACAATCTGGCCAAGCTCCGGCGCGATCGCGGACAAATCCTCCTCGTCCTTGATCAGCACACCGATGGCTCGGCGGAAGGCTTGCGGCCATGGGCTGCCGCCCTTCTCCAGTATGGTGGCGGCGTTGGCCCATTCGACGGCCTCGGAGATGCCGGGCGGCTTGGCCAGTGGCCGCGCGCGGATCGACTGCACGGCATTCGCCACGGCGCGCGCGGTGGTCTCGGCGACATCGCCGGCGCGCAGCATGATGATGGCGGCTTCGCGCTCGGCGTCGGGATAGCCGATCCAGTGATAGACGCAACGCCGACGCAGCGCCTCCGCCAGTTCGCGGGTTCGGTTCGAGGTCAGGATGACGATCGGCTGCGCTTCGGCGCGGATGGTGCCGCGTTCGGGAATGCTGATCTGGAAGTCGGAGAGGAATTCCAGAAGTAGCGCTTCGAATTCGTGGTCGGAGCGGTCGATCTCGTCGACCAGCAGCACGCGCTGCTCCGGCGCCCGCAGCACCTGCAGCAATGGCCGCGCGATCAGAAAGCGGTCGTCATAGATGTCGATCTCATGCTCGCCGGCATGGCGGATGGCGAGCAGCTGGCGCTGGTAGTTCCATTCGTAGAGCGCGTGTGCTGCGTCGATGCCTTCATAGCATTGCAGCCGCACCAGATCGCGGCCAAGCAGTTGCGCGATCGCCTTCGCAGCTTCGGTCTTGCCAACGCCGGGCGCGCCTTCCAGCAGCAGCGGCTTGCCGAGCCGTATGGCCAGGAAGATGGCGGTGGCCAGGCTGTCGTCGGCGAGGTAGCGCGATCCAGCGAGGTGGCGTGCCACCGCCTCCGGCGAGGTCGCGACAGTCTCGGCATTCGGCTCCTGCATGTCGTCCTCAGTTCGCCGCTTGCGCTTTCAGCGCGCGCAAGATGCGTTCCGGCGTGATCGGCAGCGTGTCGATGCGCACGCCGACGGCGTCGAAGACGGCATTGGCAACCGCGGGGATCTGCGGGTTCGCGCACATTTCGCCTGGCCCTTTGGCGCCATAAGGCCCGTCGGCCGAAGGCCGCTCCAGCACGATGATCTCGGTTTGGGCGAGATCGCCCGGTCCCGGCATCAGATACTGGTTGAAGTCGGTGCCGCCATGGTCGCGGTTGGGATAATAGGGCTCGGTCGTTTCGTAGAGCGCGTGGCTGATGCCCATCCAGGAACCGCCGACCAGTTGCTGCTCGACCATTTTCGGGTTCAGCGCGCGGCCGATCTCGAAGACGTTCTTGACGGTCAGCACCGTAACCTCGCCCGTCTCGTCATCGACCTCGACCTCGGCCACCGTGCAGGCATGGGCGTAGCAGGTCGACGGCTTCATCGCGCCGGTCTCTTTCTCCGGATAGGAGCGCGGGATCAGGAACATGCCGCGGCCTGAGATCGAGCGGCCACGCTTGAAATGAGCCGACAGCGCGACATCGAAGATCGAGACCGACTTTTGCGGCGCGCCCTTGACCAGAATGTTGCCCTGGCCATCAGTTTCGAGATCGGAAGCGTTGACCTCCAGCTCTTCCGCCGCCACTTCCAGCATCACCTGGCGCGCTTCCTTGGCCGCCTGGATGACGGCGTTGCCGGCGCGGTGGGTGCCGCGCGAGGCGAAGGTGCCCATGCAGTGCGGACCGGTGTCGGTGTCGGCGGTGTCGATGGTAACCCGGTCCGTCGGCACGCCGATGGTCTCGGCGCAGATCTGCGCCATGATCTGCTTCAAGCCCTGACCGAGATCGACGCTGGAAAGCGTCACCATGAAATTGCCGGTCGGCGTCGAATGCACCAGCGCCTGCGTCGGGTCGCCGCCAAGGTTCATGCCCGTCGGATAGTTGATCGCGGCGACGCCGCGTCCGCGCCTTAGCGCCATCTCAAGCTCCCTTCTTGTAGGAGGACATCGCCATATACTTCTCCGCCACAGCCCAGTTGGCGGCGCGCGACGCCTCCTGCATACACTCGATCAGCGCCGCTCCTTCGGTCGGCTGGCGATGCGCCTTCATGTCGCCATCGCGATAGGCGTTGATGAAGCGGAATTCGAGCGGGTCCATGCCGATCAGCCGCGCCAGCTTGTCCATCTGCACCTCAAGCGCGAAGTCGCCGATGGTGACGCCGAAGCCGCGCATGGCGGAGGAGGGTGTACGGTTGGTGTAGACGCAGTAGGTGTCGATCCAGACATTGGGGATGGTGTAGGGGCCGGGATAGTGCGCGGCACCCTTCTGCGCACCGTAGGGCGAGTGGCGCGAATAGGCGCCGGCATCGGTATAGCCGGTCACCTTGCGCGCCACGATGCGGCCATCGTTCATCACGCCATCCTTGATGATTATCTTTTCGGCGGCGCGCGGCGAGGAGATCTGCATCTCCTCTTCGCGGCTGTAGATGAAGGAGACTGGGCGTCCGGTTTGTTTAGCGCCAAGAATGGCGATCGGCTCGACGATGACGTCGACCTTGCCGCCGAAGCCGCCGCCGACAGTGCCGCCGACGAAATGCAGTTTTGAGCCGGGCATCTGCAGGATGATCGAGGCGTTGTCGAGGGTGAAGAACATCGCCTGGGTGTTGGTGTAGCAGGTGAAGCGGTCATTGCCTTCGGGCACCACGACGCAACCGGTGGTCTCGGTCGGCGCATGCTCGATGGGCGAGGATTGATAACTCTGTTCGAGGATGTGGTCGGCGCCGGCGAAGCTCGCCTCGACATCGCCGAAGCGCACCTTGCGGCATTCGCCGCTGTCATAGAGATAATAGTTCTGGCCGTGATATTCATTGACCAAAGGCGCGCCGGGCTTCAGCGCTTCTTCCATGTCGAAGACGGCCGGCAGCACCTCGTAGTCGACCTTGACCTTGGCTGCCGCTTCCTGAGCCGCGCGCTCGGTCTCGGCCAGCACCGCCGCCACCGCCTCGCCCTTCCAGCGTACCTTGCCGTCGGCCAGCACCGTCTCGTCTTCCGGTCCGACCTGGATCAGGATCAGGATGGTGTAGACATTGTGCGGCACATCCCTGGCGGTGAGGATTTTCACCACGCCGGGATGCTTCTCCGCTTCGGAAGTGTCGATCGAACGGATGCGGGCATGGTGGTGCGGACTGCGCACCATTTTCAGGTGAAGCATATTCGGGAAGTTGCGGTCGGCGAAATAGGCGGTCTTGCCCGTCACATGTCCCGGCGAATCCAGCCGAGGCCGCCCATGGCCGATCTCGTGCAGGCCGTCCTTGCGCTGATCGGCGAAATAGTTTTTGCGCAGTTCCATTCTTTTGATCCTTAGGCCGCGTTCTGCGAATTGGCTCGGGCCGCCGTCAGCACCGCCTGGATGATCGGCTCGTAGCCGGTGCAGCGGCAGATATTGCCGGACAGCGCCTCGACCACATCCTCGCGGCTCGGATTGGGCGTGTGGTCAAGCAGCACCTTGGCGGCCATGATCATGCCAGGCGTGCAGAAGCCGCATTGCGTGGCGAAGGCATCGAGGAAGGCACGCTGCAGCGGATGCAGGACGCCGGCCTCAGCGAGGCCCGATGTGGTGCGGATGTCGGCGCCGCTGCAGGTCTCGGCCAGGGTCAGGCAAGAGAGCCGGAGTTCGCCGTCGATGATGACCGAACAGGCGCCGCAGGTGCCCTGGTGGCAGCCGCCCTTGGGCGAGGTGTCGCCGATCTTGTCGCGCAGCGCGTGCAGCAGCGTCGTGCCGCTGTCGACAAATTCGGCCTTCTCCGAGCCGTTGAGCGTGAACTGAACCGGAACCTTTGCCATGTTTTCCTCCCAGCGCGCCTGCCCGATTGATCGGACAGACGCGCGCCCCCCAAGCGGTGGTTAAGTAAGCAGCCGGCCGAGATGGACCGGCAGAACCTCGGCGCGATACCAGGCGCTGGCGATCGGGTCGGTGATTGGCGAAGTGCCTTCACCGGCTGCAGCCAGCGCCGCTGCGACGCCGTCCTGGTCAAGCCTGCTGCCGATCAGTGCCTTTTCCGCCGCACGGGCGCGCATCGGCCGGTCTGCCATGCAGCCGAGCGCGATCCGCGCCGAGGAGACAGTGCCGTCGCCGGCCTGTTCGAGAACGGCAGCGACGCTGAGCACCGAGACGCCCTTCGGCTTGACCCGCGACACTTTCAGGAAGCGCAAATTCTCGGCCTTCGGCAACGCGAAGGCGACTGATGTGACAATGGCGCGGCTGCCGTCCCGCTTGGCCAGGAAATCCTCGATAGGCAATTCCCCATCATCGGTGCCAACCGTCGCATCCAGCGCCAGCAGGGCGACAGCGAAATCACCGTAGGGCGCGGGTGCGAACAGATTGCCGCCGACAGTCGCCATATTGCGGATTGCCGGGCCGCCGACGGCGCGTGCGGCCTTGGACAGCGCCGCAAGCTCCGGATGGCGGGCGATAGCCGCCATCGTCACCGAAGCGCCTATGCGGACCTTGCCGCCGGCAACAGTGATCCCGGAAAGGGTCGGATCGGTCGAGCGGACAAGGCCGGAGACGGAGATATCGCCTTCATTGGCGGCGCGCACGACCAGTGTGCCGCCGCCGAGATAGCGGGTGCCGGGCGCCTTCAGCGCCGCGTTGGCATCCCTGACGGCCGAAAAGGTCTGGAGGGCAAGCGCCATGGCAGTCTCCCCTGACTCAGCTCTGGCCAGAAAAGTGGCTCTTCAACGCATTGAAGCCACCCTGGAAGACATTGGCGGCCATGCCGGCGGCGATCTTGTCGGCCTCTTCGGGCGCCGCGTCGAAGGTTGCTGTCCATTCGGCATAGGTGCGGTCGCCGTCGGTAACGCGGCGCAATTGCAGCGTCGCCTTGTGATTGGTCAGCGGCTGCGGCGTCTCCAGGATGGAGTAGCTGACGCGGAAATTCGCGTCGGAGAAGTCGAGCAGTTTTTCGCGGATACGCGCGCCGCTGGCGAGCTCGAAATTACGCACGCAGCCGATGGTTTCGGCGCTCTTGCCGTCTTCGATATGGCTCTTGACCATGCGCGGATGCCAGCCCGGCAGGTCATTGAAGTCGCGTATGCGCGCCCAGACCTTTTCGACCGGCGCGTCGATGACGCTGGAGACGGTGACTTCAGCCATATGATCATTCCCCTACGAATTCGATACGCAGCAGGGTAGGGCGGCGGCCGGTGCTGCGCTTATCAATGGGTCTTGCGGCCCTATCAAGGAGTCTGAAAAACGAGCGGCTTGGCTCAGGCCATGGCCCGCGCCGCCTCGCGGTAAAGCGTCGGCGGCACGCCGACATGGTCGCGGAAGAAGCGCGAGAAATTGCCCTGGGTGGTGAAGCCGAGATTGCAGGCGACCGAGATCAGGGGCTCCTGCGACCACTGCAGCTGCCGCACGGCTTCCTCCATGCGCAGCGTGTTCCAGTAGACATTGGGCGTCAGATTGGTCTGTTCCTTGAACAAAGCGAAGAAATGCGGCCGCGACAAGCCAACGCTGCGGGCGACGTCGTCGAACGAGATGCGTTCGCAGACATTGGCCTTCATCAGCTGGATTGCCTTGCGGACGCGAAAGTCCTGCATGGTGTTGATGCGGATGCGTACCTCCGGCGGCGCCGAGGCGTCGGCGGCGTCGAGCACGCTATCGATGAAGCGCTCGATCTCGTAATTGGCGACGTCGTCGATGCTTTCATTTTCGCTCAAATGGTCGAGCAGATTGGCGGCGGCCTGGTGCAGCCATGGTTCGAGCGTGATTGCGGCCTGTGCAAACAACGGCGCCGACGAAGGCAGGTCGCGGCGCCGGCGCGCCCAATCCGGATCGATGTAGAAGGCGAGGAACAGGCCGGGCCTGCCGTTCTGCGACAGAATGTGGCTGTGCGGCTGGTAGGAATTGATGCCGGCGGCGGTGCCGGGACCCAGCGGCACCGTCTCGCGGCCGACGGTCATCTCGCCGGCCGTGCCCTCCAGCCAGATGATGATGTGGGCCTCGACATGCGCATGGGTGACGAAGTCGCTGGCGACATTCAGGACAGAAACATGTCCGAACCGGCCCCAATAGAGCCTGATCGCGTCCGTCATGGGTATACCTCCCGCAGACGACTGGCCTCCCTTCGCCTGCAACGGGATTGTGCGGCTGAGTTCGGGCTCGCGTCAAGGCGCGGGGCGAAAGCCGCTGTGTGCTGCCGGCCGTAGTGGTGGATTTTCAGACTGAGCGATAGGGTTTCCCGTCAAACCGAAGCCGTCATGCCGCCGTCGACATAAAGCGTATGGCCGTTGACGAAGGATGAGGCGTCGGAGGCGAGGAACACGGCGGCGCCGATCAGTTCGTCGACATACCCCCAGCGGCCAGCCGGCGTGCGCTTTTCCAGCCAGGCGGAGAATTCCTGGTTGTCGACCAGCGCCTGGTTCATCTCGGTGCGGAAATAGCCGGGGGCGATGGCATTGACCTGCAAGCCGTATTTCGCCCAGTCGGTGCACATGCCACGTGTCAAATTGCGGATTGCGCCCTTGGTGGCCGTATAGGGCGCGATGTTGGGCCGGGCGAGTTCGCTCTGCACCGAGCCGATGTTGATGATCTTGCCCTTGCCGCGCGCGATCATATTGCGGGCGACCGCCTTGCCGGCATGGAAGGCGCCGGAGACATTGGTCTTGAACAGCCGCTCCCACTGCTCCTCGGGAAAGTCCTCGAGCGGAGCGCGGAACTGCACGCCGGCATTGTTGATCAGGATGTCGATGGCGCCGATCTCGGCCTCGATGCGGGCGACATCGGCATCGACCGCGCGAAAATCCGTCACGTCGAAGGTCGAGGGGTGCGCTTTGAAGCCAGCGTCGCGCAAGCCGGCGACAGCACCGGCAACCTTGCCGGCATCGCGGCCGTTGAGCACGACACTTGCGCCATGCTCGGCAAGGCCGCGCGCCAGCGCCAGGCCGATGCCCTGGCCGGAGCCGGTGATCAGCGCCAGCCGGCCGTTGAGCTCGAACAGGGATTTCGATGTCAAGGCAACGGTTTCCAGCCGAAAGGTTCAGTCCAAAAACATTCAGTCATTGCGCCTGAAGTTGCGGATCCGGTCGAACAGCACCGCGAGCAGGATGGCGCCGCCGATGAACACGCCTTGCCAGAAAGCATTGATGCCGAGCAGACCAAGGCTGTTGCGGATCACTTCGATGAGCGCGGCACCGACAATAGCGCCGAAGGCGGTGCCGACGCCGCCGGCGAGATTGGCGCCGCCAATGACCGTGGCGGCGATGACCTGCAATTCCATGCCGGTTCCGAGATTGGTGGTGACGGCGCCCAGCCATCCGGTCTGGATGATGCCGGCAATGCCCGCCGCCAGCGCCGAGATCATATAGACGGCGACCTTGATCTGCTTGACGGGAACGCCGGTCAGCGTCGCCGCGTGCTCATTGCCGCCAATGGCGAAGATGTGGCGGCCAAACTTGGTCCAGCGCAGCGTGAAGCCGGTGATCAGCGCCAAAAGGATCATGTAGAGCACCGGATTGGCGATGCCGAACACCCAGGCACCGCCGCCCAGCGCCAGAAGCTTGTCGTGATCCGGGCCGAACTGGAAGACGACGGTGTTGTTGGAGGCGACCATGGCGAGGCTGCGGGCAATCGACAGCATACCGAGCGTCACCACGAAGGGTGGAAAGCCGAGATAGGCGATCATGATGCCGTTGAAGGCGCCTATGGCGAGCGCGGTGGCGATCGAGGCGAGGATGCCGACCTCGATGGAGTAGCCGGCATGCATGGTGACGGCCAGCACCATCGACGACAGGCAGAGCACCGAACCGACCGACAGGTCGATGCCACCTGTGATGATGACGAAGGTCATGCCGAGCGCGATGATGGCGACGAAGGTGATGTTGCGGGTGATGTTGTAAAGGTTCTTCGACGTGGCGAAGGCGTCGGTGGCAAAAGACAGGAACAGGCAGGCCAGGATGACCGCGATCACCACCCAGAAGGTCTGGCTGGCAAACAGTCTTGCCGGCAAGGATTGCTGCTTTTGTTCGATCGGCTGGTCAATTGTCAGTGCCATCGTCGACCTTCATGTGCTGTGCGTGGTGAAATTCGCTGAGATCAAACCTGTTCGATGGCGCCGGTGATCAGCCCGGTGACTTCCTCGGGCGAACTTGACGCAATCGTCTTGTCGGCGACCTTGCGGCCGCGCCGCATGACGATGACGCGGTCGGCGACGGTGAACACGTCAGGCATGCGGTGGCTGATCAGCACCACTGCGATGCCCTGGTCGCGCAAATGGCGGATCAGGTTCAGCACTTCGGCGACCTGGCGCACCGAGATCGCGGCCGTCGGTTCGTCCATCAACACGATCTTCGCCTGCGACAGCATGGTGCGCGCGATCGCTACTGCCTGGCGCTGGCCGCCCGACATCTGCTTGACGAGGTCGCGCGGACGGGTCTCGGACTTCAACTCGGCGAAGAGCTGGCCGGCGCGCTTGTACATGGCGGCATAGTCGAGGATGCGTAAAGGGCCGAAGCCGCGGCGCAATTCACGGCCGAGATAGACATTGGCGGCAGCGGTCAGATTGTTGCACAGCGCCAGGTCCTGGTGGACGATCTCGATGCCGTGCTGGCGAGCTTCCGCCGGCTTGTGCAGGATCAACTCCTTGCCGTCCATGCGCATGACGCCATGGCTGGGGCGGAAATTGCCGGCGATCATCTTGACCAGCGTCGACTTGCCGGCGCCGTTGTCGCCCATCAGGCCGACCACCTGTCCGGGCTCGATCGACAGCGATACGTCGTTGACCGCCTGGATGGCGCCGAAATGCCTCGAGATATTGGTGAGTTCGAGAACCGCCACCAGTCTTTGCCTCCCCGTGTTTTGCGACCCGCTGCTGTTCCCGGCGTGAATGCCGGCGCTGCTTTGGCCCCGCTCTCCCCATCTCCTCCCGGAAACAGCGTCAGCGTTCTTTTACGCAAAAGCCGGCGCTCGTCAATCAATTGTCGGACGAATTGAAGCCTTGGTTATCCAAAAATCCGTTTTGTAGGACAAATAGCATTGACGTTGGCCGCAAGCCGATATTAGCTAAGCGTCGGAGGAGATTATGCCGATGCCGCTGGCGGTTAGCCGGGCGGAATCGGCGGAGGTTTATCGGTCGAGGTTGCGGCGCCACCCTTGTGTTGAGCCGGGCCAATGCCGCATCTGGAAATGCTTATCGATCTGTCTTGGCGACACGAGTGCTCGTGAAACGAACCTCGGTCATTAAGCATCCGGTCGATCTGTGTGGCGGGCACGCCGTGTCCGTCTGTTTCAAGGGAGGACTGACATGAGGAAAACACTTTTGCTCGCCGCCGTCGCCGCCATGGCGCTGGGCGCCGGGCCGGCTTTGGCCAAGAAACAGCTCGTCATCGTGGTGAAGGGTCTCGACAATCCATTCTTCGAAGCCATCCACCAGGGCTGCGAGAAATGGAACAAGGAAAATGCCAGCTCGGAATATGAATGCTTCTACACCGGCCCGGCATCGACCTCCGACGAGGCCGGCGAAGCGCAGATCGTTCAGGACATGCTGAGCAAGGCCGACACGGTGGCAATGGCGATTTCGCCATCCAACGCGCCGCTGATCGCTCAGACGATCAAGACCGCCAATCCGACGATCCCGATCATGACGCTCGACGCCGATCTCAGCAAGGAAGATGCCGCGCTGCGCAAGACCTATCTCGGCACCGACAACTATTTGATGGGTCACAAGATCGGCGAGTACATCAAGAAGGGCAAGCCGAACGGCGGCACGATCTGTACCATCGAAGGCAATCCCGCGGCCGACAACATCCTGCGCCGCGCGCAGGGCATGCGTGACGCGCTGTCGGGCAAGGAAGGCCTGGCGGCACTTGCCGGCGAAGGCGGCTGGACCGAAGTCGCCGGTTGCCCGGTGTTCACCAATGACGACGGCGCCAAGGGCGTGCAGGCGATGACCGACATCCTCGCCGCCAATCCCAAGCTCGACGCCTTCGGCATCATGGGCGGCTGGCCGCTGTTTGGCGCACCGCAGCCCTATCGCGACCTGTTCGGGCCGCTCAAGGACCGCATCGCCAGCAACGACTTCGTCATCGGCGCCGCCGATACGATCGGCGATGAAGTGGCGATCGCCCGTGACGGCCTTGTAACCGCTCTGGTTGGTCAGCGGCCGTTCGAAATGGGCTACAAGGCACCGTCGGTGATGATCGATTTGGTCGAAGGCAAGGCCGTCGCCGATCCGGTGTTCACCGGCCTCGACGAATGCACAAAGGACACGGTCGACACCTGCATCCAGAAGTAGGTTCTCGATTTCGGGGCGCCCTTTGACGGGCGCCCCGTCTCTTCCCGGACGGACGCAACGGTTGGGGCAGCAGGCTCCGGCTTTGACGCGTCTGTAGTTTGGATTTTCGGCAACGAGATCGGCGCGCCGTGCAGGTTCGGACCAGTCCGGACGCAGACGGCCGACGCATTGGAACGTGAATGCCGGACGAGAAATCAAAGAAGCGAACCGAGCGGGCCAAGGCACAAGCCAGCCGCGGTCCGGCTGTCATGCGCAGGGCCGGTGCCGCCCATTTTCCGGGAGCGAGCGTCCATGTCTCGCTGGCCGGCGAGATCGGCCTCAGAATCGTGCGCGGCGATTATCCGCCCGGCACCATTCTGCCCAACGAGGCCAAATGGGCCGAGATCTTCGATGTCAGTCGTTCGGCGGTGCGCGAAGCCATCAAGATGCTGATGGCCAAAAGCCTGCTGGCTTCACGGCCCAAGATCGGCAGTTGGGTCGAGCCCAGGGAACGCTGGAACCTGCTCGACCGCGATGTGCTGGCCTGGTACGCGACCGGGCCGGACCGGGAAGCCTTCCTGCGCACGGTGCAGGAGTTCCGTCACATCATCGAGCCGGAAGCGTCGGCCTTTGCCGCCACGCGGCGCAACGACGAGCAGATGGACGAGATCAGCCAGGCCTGTCGTGAGATGGGCGAGGCTCTGAACCTGCAGGAGCGTATCCGCGCCGATACGCGTTTTCACCTCGCCATACTGCGCGCCTCGGGCAACGATCTGCTGGTGCCGCTTGGCGTTCTGATCGAGTCGGCGCTCGATCATCTCTTTGTCTTCGTCACACGCGAGACCAGCGATCAGCGGCGGGCGCAGGCGCTGCATGAGGCGATCGAGAAGAACATCCGCCTGCAGCGTCCTGCGGCCGCGCGCAATGCGGTGCACAAACTGCTCGCCAACACCGACGATGTTATCGGCCGGTCGAGGCGCTGACACAGGCTTTTCGCCACCTCAAATCGTCTGCTTCTTGCCATCCTTGCTGGGCATCAGGTCGACGCCGTTGACCTTGCCGATATATGTCGCCAGCATCGGCACGAATTGCTCGGCCGGGCCAGTGGCATGGGCACCGGCGAAGGAGTTCTTGGTGGCGTTGCCGAGCGGGTTGGCGATGCCGGCCGCGCCCGCCATCGATTCCAGATAGGTCAGGTCCTTGAAGGCGTTGGCGATGGTGAATTTATGTGCGTCGCGGTCGCCCTCCAGCGTCCAGCGCATGAAGGTCTGGTAGAAGCCGCAATCCATGCGGCCGTTGCGGATGACGCTGTCGAAACGCGGTGGCGAGATGCCGACCTTTTCGGCCAGCGCCAGCGCCTCGGAATAGATCGCGGCATAGCCCAGCGAGATGAAGTTGTTGAGCAGCTTCATGCGGTGGCCGTCACCTGTATCGCCAATATGGACGATGCGGCCGGCCCAGGTTTCGATGACCGGCTTCACACGGGCAAACAGCGCGTCGGGCGCGCCGACCATGGCGTCGAGCGTGCCTTCCCAGGCTTCCTTCGGGGTGCGGCTGAGCGGTGCATCGACGAAGTCGACGCCGATCTCCTTCAGTTCCGCCGCCAGCGCCACCGTCGAGACCGGATCGGCGGTCGAGCAGTCGACGACGACCGAACCCTTCTTCAAGCCCTCCTTGAGGCCGCCGGGGCCGCGGATGATGGCTTCCACTTCGCGCGAGCCGGTGACGCAGATGAAGACGATGTCGGACGCCGCCGCCACGTCGCGCGAAGTCGCCGCCTCCTTGGCGCCCCGGCCAATCAGGTCCTCCGCCGGCTTGCGGTTCTTGCGGCCGAGGAAGGTCAGGCCATAGCCCTTGTCGACGATGTTCTTGGCAATACCGTGCCCCATCAGGCCAAGGCCGATAAAGCCGATCTTTTCGCTCGCGGCGGTCGTGGTCATGTCTTGAAGTCCTGTTGCGATGATTGATAGTGGGCGCCGCCGTCTGGCGGGCGAGGGTGGTTGCGGAATGCCATATTGTCTGACAATACACGGAAATCCTAGGCATTGGAGACGAAAATGACGAAGCGGATCATGTTCACCGGCGGCAGCGGCAAGGCCGGTCGCCATGTCGTGCAATATCTGGTCGAACAGGGCTGCCAGGTGCTCAACATCGACACCAAGCCGCTCGACAATCCCAAGGTGCGCACGCTGATCACCGACATCACCGACAGCGGCCAGGTGTTCAACGCGCTGTCGAGCTATATGGGCCTGCATGAATTCGACCCGTCGCTGCGGCCGCAGCCGGTCGATGCCGTGGTGCATTTCGCCGCCATACCGCGCATCATGATCACGACCGACAATGAGGTGTTCCGCATCAATGCGATGGGCACCTACAACGTCATCGAGGCGGCCGTGAAGCTCGGCATCCCGAAGGTGGTGATCGCGTCCAGCGAGACCACCTATGGCGTGGTGTTCGCCAACGAGCCGCGCGATCCCAAATATTTCCCACTCGACGAAGAATACGACGTCGATCCGATGGACAGCTATGCTCTGTCCAAGGTCGTCAACGAGCACACGGCGCGCGCCTTTGCGCAGCGCAACGGCACCGATATCTATGCCTTGCGCATCGGCAACGTCATCGAACCGCACGAATATTCGCTGTTTCCGAAGTGGTTTGCCGATCCGGGCTTTCGCAAGCGCATCGCCTGGAGCTATGTCGACGCGCGCGATCTCGGCCAGATCACGCTGCGCGCCGTTGAAACGGACGGGCTCGGCTTCCAGGTGTTCAACGCCGCCAATGACGACACCTCGTCCGACCTGCCGACCGCGGAACTGTTGAAGCGGTTTTATCCCGACGTGCCGGTCAAGACGAAGCTCGGCGAATATGAAACGCTGCTTTCCAACCGCAAGGCCAGGGACATGCTCGGCTTCCGTCCCGAGCACAGCTGGCGCAAATACGTCAAATAGGTCTGGCAAATTGGGCTTTGGGGCAAGGTTATAACCTGATCTGTGCACAGCCACAGGCTTTGCCGCCTGCGCCCGGCCCTCTGCTTGACAGCTTTCGAAATCCGGACTTTGTGGATGCATGAGGGACGGAAAGCCGAATAAGGGAAAGAAGTCTGACAAGACTGAGACAGCCGAGCGCCCGGCTGCCGTTCGGCGGGCTGACGCCACCCGGGTGCCCGGCACCAGCGTGCATGCCTCGCTGGCCAGCGAAATCGGGCTTCGGATCGTGCGCGGCGACTATCCGCCAGGCACCATCCTGCCCAATGAAGCCAAATGGTCCGAAACCTTCAACGTCAGTCGCTCTGCGGTGCGCGAAGCGATCAAGATGCTGATGGCCAAAAGCCTTTTGGCATCGCGCCCCAAGATCGGCAGTTGGGTGGAGCCCAGGGAGCGCTGGAACCTGCTCGATCGCGATGTGCTCGCCTGGTACGCGACCGCGCCCGACCGTGAGGTGTTCCTGAAGACGGTGCAGGAATTCCGCCACATCATCGAGCCGGAAGCGACTGCCTTCGCAGCCATGCGACGCACCGAGGAGCAGATGGCCGAGATCAGCCAGGCCTGCCGCGAGATGGGCGAGGCGTCGAGCCTGCAGGAGCGCACGCGCGCCGACACACGTTTCCATCTGGCCATCCTGCGTGCCTCCGGCAATGACCTGCTGGTGCCGCTCGGCGTGCTGATCGAATCCGCCTTCGATCATCTGTTCACCTATACGACGCGCGAACTCGACGATCTGCAGCATGCACAGCAACTGCACGAGGCGATCGAGAAGGCCATCCGCCTGCAGCGGCCGGAGGCGGCCCGCAACGCGGTGCGCAAGCTGCTCGCCAATACAGACGGCGTCATCAACACCCGGTAGGATGTGCTGAAATTCAGGTGAGGCGGGCCTGCAAACGCCGGCTTTCTGCGCTTCCGGTGCTCACGTACTTAAGTACGCTCCGCTCCGGTTCTCGAAACCCAATGTTTTCGGCGCGGCCTGACCTGAATCTCAACACATCCTGCGAGCGCTCAGCCGGCCTGCGAAGTGGCCAAATGCTGCTTGGTCAGCGCGATCAGCAGCGCCTGGTCGCGCGCGGCGTGCTCGGGGCGGTTGACCACCTCGTCGCCATTGACGATCGCACCCCAGAAGCCGCGCAGTTCCTCGATGAAGGCTTCGCCGTAGCCGGCGCGCAGATCCTTCGCCGACAGTGTGTGGCCGTCCGAGGTCTTCACAGTCAGCCGGGTCGGGTGATGGTTGAGCCAGGGCGAGGGGAATTCGAGCTCGAGGCTGGCATCGTCGAAGAACAGCGTGATGCGCTCCTTGTAGTCGGCGAGCTTCGGCACGGTCAGATGCGTCATGGTCCACAGCGCCTGGCCGTCGAGCAGTTTTACCGCGCCCTGGCCGCCATCGCCATTGGCGAAGATCTGCGCGCCGACGACCTCCCCATCCGGCACGCTGAGCGCGTCGAGCAGGCCGTGTACGGCATTCACATCGTGAATCAAGGCGGAGCTGTAAGCGGCGGTAAATCCACGGAAAGCCAGATCGTTGAAAGGCTGGCCGATAGCGCGTTCGACCTGTTGTTTCTGCCTGGCTTGCGCGGCGGCAATCAGCTCCTCGGGAATGTCGTTGCCGCGCTTGTAGCGCTGGTGGGCGATGAACGGCCAGGCGTCGGGATCGTTGACCTCGACCGAGACGGACCGCAGCGTCTTTGCCGTGCCGGGCAGCGAGGCCAGCGCCAGCCGGTAGCTCGGATCGAAGCGCTTCATATAGCCGACCTGCATGACCTTGCCGGCCTTGTCGCGCGCGGCGACGATCTCGGCGATTTCCGCCGGGGAATAGCAGAGCGGCTTTTCGCAGAAGACATGCAGGCCGCGCCCGAGTGCGGCCAGCACCTGCTCGTGATGCAGCGGGTCGGGCGAGCCGATCACGACGGCGTCGAGCTTATGGTCGAACAGTTGCTCCGGCTTTTCGAAATTGGCGAAGCCGTGAACTTCGCTGACATATTCCCGCGAAATCCTTGACGGGTCGGCGACGCCGACCAGTTCGAACAGGTCGCCGAGCCGCAACAGGTTTGGAATATGCTCGACCTGCGAAATCATGCCGGCGCCGATGACGCCGACCCGTATCCTGCTCATGCTGTCATTACTCTCTGCAAAAGTGTTCCAGGCTCAGGGTGCGGCGGCCGGCCGATTGCCGATCTGCGCCAACAGCCCGGCAATCTCAGCTTCCACCGCCTTCAGATCCTCGCCGCCCGACATGATGGAAATCACCTCGTCGCGCGAGATCTCGGACTTTGCGTATGTGCCGCGATTGCGGCCGCGGTTGAGCAGCGTGAAAGTGTCACCGACAGGGTAGGCGTGGTGGATGTTGTGGCTGATGAAGATCACCGCCAGCCCGCGCATGCGCGCCTCGATGATGAATTTCAGCACCATGGCCGCCTGATGCACGCCGAGCGCCGAGGTCGGCTCGTCAAGGATCAGCACCTTTGCGCCGAAGTGGACTGCGCGCGCGATTGCCACCGATTGGCGCTCGCCGCCCGACAGCGTGCCGACGGCCTGCGTCGGGTCGCGCACGTCGATGCCGATATCGGCCATCGCCTGGCGGGCAATTGTGTTGGCGCGCTCCTTGTCGAAGCGCGAGAAGGGCAGGCGGCTTCTGGTCGGCTCGCGGCCGAGGAAGAAGTTGCGCGTGATCGACATCAGCGAGATCATGCCGAGGTCCTGGAAGACCGTCGCGACGCCGAGGTCCTGCGCGTCGCGCGGGCTGCGGAACGTGACGGGCTTGCCGTCGACGAAAATCTCGCCCTTGGTCGGCCGGTGCACGCCCGACAGAACCTTGATCAGCGTCGACTTGCCGGCGCCGTTGTCGCCCAGCAAGCAGTGCACCTCGCCGGGATAGACCTTGATGTCGATATCTTGGAGCGCGCGCACCGAGCCGAAATTGACCGACACACCACGCAATTCCATGGCTGGCTGGATGACCGGGGACGGGTTTGGGTAGGTCATTTGCCACCTCCGCGTCCGAGCGCCTTGAGGCGGATGTAGTTGTTGACCAGCACGGCCATCAAAATGACGATGCCGAGGAAGACCTTGAACCAGTCGGTGTCGATGCCGGTGTAGAAGATGCCCATCTGCACCAGGCCGAAGATCAGCGCGCCGAACAGCACGCCATAGACGGTGCCATAGCCGCCGGTGAGCAGCACGCCGCCGATGACCGCGGCGATAATTGCCTCGAATTCCTTGAGCAGGCCGCGCGTGGTGTCGGCGGAGCCGGCCTCCATCACCTGGATGGTGGCAAGCAAGGTCGCGGCACAGGCGGTGTAGATGAACAGCGCGATCTTAACCCGGTCGACCGGCACGCCGACATTGCGGGCGGCATTGAGGTCGCCGCCGGTGGCGAATATCCAGTTGCCGTATTTGGTCTGGGTCAAGACATAGCCGGCAAGCGCTGTCAGGCCGAGCCACCAGACGATCGACATCGGAATGCCGACGACGAAGGGAATGCCGTCGGTCCGGGTGGCGATCCAACCTTGCGTGCCCATCCATTGGAAGAAGCCGGTCAGGAGATGGCCGTTGAACAGGCCCGCGGTTGCCGGGTCCGGTGCGCCGTCGAGGATGTAGGGGATCTGCGTGCGGCCGGTGACGGCGCGGGTAATGCCGATCGACAGGCCGCGCAGGATGTAGAGCGACGCCAGCGTCACGATGAAGGAGGGCAGGCGGGTCTTCACAACGATCAGGCCGTTGACGTAGCCGGTGAGGATGGCGACAGCGAAGGCGCAGGCGATGCCGCCCCACAGCGGCAGGCCCCAATATTTCACCGTCAGTCCGATGACGACGCCGGCGAAGCCGACCATCGAGCCGACGGAGAGATCGAACTCGCCGGCGATGATGAGAAGGGCTGCGGCCGTGGCGATGATGCCGAGTTCGGCTGCCAGCGTCAGGAAGGTCATCGACCCCTGCAGCGAATAGAGGTTCGATGCACCCGGCAGCAGGGCGAAGATGATAATGGTGGCGATGAGGCCGCCGGCGGCACCGGCTTCGGGCCGGCGAAGCCATTGAGTCAGCCGGCCGGTGCTGGCCAGCCGCTCGTCAGCACCGGCCGCCCGTTTCGACATCATGCCGAAACGGTCCTTGCCCAGTACCCCGGGCGCCGGCGCTTCTGGAGGTATCGCCTTGTCTTCCACAACAGCCATTAGGCTCCCCAATCGCTCACTTCGCAATCTCGACCAGAGACGGGGAGCGCATGGCGGCTCCCCGATCCGTTTTGGTCTTGCCTTAGCGGATGCCGTCCTTGGCGAGCGCTAGGATCGCCTTGGCCTTGTCGGGCGAGTCGATGAACAGCGGGCCGGTGTAGGCGTTGTTCTGCGGCCAGAAGCCATGTGTGGCATGCTCGACCAGATAGATCACCGGCAGGTATCCCATCAGATATTGCTGTGCGTCCATGCCGAAGCCCATTTCGCCGGCGACGACGGAATCCAGGACTTCGGGGCTGATGTCGAAGGTGTAGAGCTTGATCTTGCCGAACAATTCCTTCTGCCGGAAGAACGGGATCAGCGGATTGGCGGCGGTGGCGCCGAGCGCAAACACCGCCTGGGTGTCGGGATGCGCCGACAGATAGGCCTCGGTGCGGCGCTGGATGTCGGCCGGATCGGGCGACACGGTAAGCACCTCGGTGCCGCCGCCTGACGGCTTCAGCCCGTCATTCAACCCCTGGCAGCGCTGGTCGAGGCTGACATTGCCGACCTCGTGGTTGATGCAGACGACTTTGAGCGTGCCTTCCTTGGCCAGCCGCTCGCCGGCCTTCTTGCCGGAATCATATTCGGAGACGGTGCCGACATAGAGAGAGGTGCCGAGTTCGGCGCCTTCCTTCTCGCCGGAATCCAGCACGACCATCGGAATGTTGGCGGCAAGTCCGGCCTTGACCGATTTGCCGAGCGCATTGGCGTCGGCAATGGAGACGGCGATGCCGTCGGGATTGGTGGCGATGGCCGCGTCGAGCAGGCGGGCCTGCTCGACCACGTCGAACACTTGCGGCGCATAATATTCGACCTTGGCGCCGGTGAGCGCCGCCGCATCGTCGACGCCGCGCTTGACCACCGACCAGTAGGGATCGGAGGCCGAGCCATGCACCACGAAGGTGATGCGGACATCCTTGGGATCCTTCAGGCCGGCCGCTTGCACGACGCCCGCCAGCATACTCATCGAGACAAGCGCGCCGAGCGCCAGTTTCAGAACAGTCTTCATGTCATTCTCCCATTGTCGTTGCAGTTCCAATTCCCTCTTTGCGCCTCGGCCGACGGATCGGCTTACGGCGCTGACCGGGTGGCCGCTTTGCGGGCCTTTGCCGGTGTCGATGCCCCGAGCCGTGCACGAAGCTCCTCGCGCAGCGGCTTCATGCCGATGATGTCGATGTCCTGCGCGCCGAGCCAGTCGCGGAAAGCCTGGTCGCGGAAGAGTTCGTATTCCTCGGTACGGATATAGGCGGAGCGCGGCTCGATGAGTTCCAACTCGCCCGGCGCATTGAAATGCAGGCAAAAGAAGGTCAGGCCTTCGCGGACCCCTTCGACCAATGCCTTGTAGGCTGGCTCTATCGGTTTTGAGCGTGGACGGCCCCAGGTCGTCTGTATGGCAGCGTCGAAGATGACAAAGCCCTTGGCCCGGGCTTCAGTGACGCCGCGCTGGAACGCCGCTTCGGTGACGCCGACGAGATTGTCATTGGGCGAATAGGCCGACAGCGTTTTGGTCAACAGCACCGGCAGCCGATATTCCAGGCCGAGCTTGATGTAGACGTCGCAAAACTCCGGCGACAGCGCTGCCCCCATATGGGCGTCAAGATGAGTGACGTCGATGCCGGCGCGGTAGGCGGTGTCGATCTGGGCGCGAAGCTCGGTTTCCACCGCTTGCGGTGCTGCCTTGCGGCGGGTGGTCGCGACATCGGGCCAGAAATAGCCGAACTCGTCCGTCAGGCCGGCCGCGCGCGACGGCGACGTCAGCGGCCGCCATTTGTAGTGCTGCTTTTCGCTGTTCAGCGTCAGGTGGACGCCGAGATCGAGCCGGGGATTGGCGGCTGCCGCTTCGGCCATCTCAGGGAACCATGGGCACGGCACCATCACGGCGCCGGAGCTGCAGGCGCCCAATGCGGTCAGTTCGAGGAAGGCGCTGTTGGCGCCATGGCACATGCCGACATCGTCTTCATGCAGGACGAGCTGTCGCGTCATGGACGGCCACCGTCTTGCCGGTCACCGTCTTGCCGGCCACCATCTTGCCGGCACGCCGGTTTCGAGGGTCTTCCAAAGTGTGTCCCGTGCTGCATGGAACCGACCGTTTGCCCAACTGGACGCGATGGAACGCCCAATGCGGGCTTTCCGACAGGGCCACTTCGACGAATTCGGATGGGTACGATTTTTCCGCGGGCCTGCGTTCTGGAATGCCGATTTCATTCGCTATGCCCACATTCGGCGTCAAACCCGGCCATCAAGCAACCAGGATGGCTTGGTCAGATCGCAGCGGAGTGGTTCTTTCAAACAGCGGCCGCAGGCGTACTGCCTTCATACCATCAGCGATGTGGAGACTTGCCATGTACACTGCCGGCGAAGAAGAGATCGAAGCCATTGCCAGGGTGATCCGCTCGGGCGCGCTGTTTCGCTATGGCGAGAACAGCGAGTGCAACCGCTTCGAGGCGCGCTATGCAAGGCATCTCGGCGTCGAGCATTTCGCGCTTGCCGCCAGCGGCACCTATGGGCTCGCCGCCGGCCTGATCGGCCTCGGCATCGGCCCGGGCGATGAGGTGCTGGTGCCGGCGCACACCTATATGGCGACCGCCACAGCAGTGCTGTCGGTCGGCGCCATTCCGGTCATTGTCGATATCGACGAGAGCCTGACCATCGACCCGGCCGCTCTGCGCGACGCCGTCGGCCCGCTCACCAAGGCGGTCATCCCGGTACATATGTGGGGTGCGGCCTGCAACATGAACGCCATCATGGACATCGCTAAAAAACGCGGTCTGCTCGTGCTGGAAGATGTCTGCCAGGGCATTGGCGGCGGCTATGAGGGCAAGAAGCTCGGCTCGATCGGCCATGCCGGCGCCTACTCCTTCAACTACTTCAAGAACATGACGTCGGGCGAGGGCGGCGGCATCGCCACCAGCGATCCGAAAGTGGCCGAGCGCGCACGCTGCGCCATCGACCCCTGCCATTTCTACTGGCAGGGCCGCAGCGACAGCATCAAGCCGTTCGCCGGCATCGGCGCGCGCGCCTCGGAACTGATGGGTGCAATGCTCAATGTCCAGCTCGACCGTCTCGACGGCATCATCGAGGCGATGCGGGCGGAGAAGAAGAAGGTGCTGGCCGGCACGCGCCATCTCGGCAATCTCGGCCTGACGCCGTCGCCGATGAACAGCCCCGACGACGATTGCGCGGCGCAGGTGATGTATCTGCTGCCCAGCGAACAGGCGGCGCAGACTTTTTCCAAGACCATTCCGAGTGTCATCGCCGGCAAGACCGGCCGCCACAATTTCACCCAGTGGGATCAGGTGCTGATGCATGAGGGCGCGCATCATCCGGCGCTCAATCCGTACACGCTGCCGGAAAACAAGGGCCTGCGGCTGACCTATGCCGACGATCTGGGCAAGGGTTCTCTCGACATCCTCAACCGCACGGTGATGATCGCGATGAATCCGGCGCATGGCGACGCCGACATCGACGACATGATCCATAACATCGATGCGGCGGCCCGTGTGGCGCTGGAGAATGCCTCGCTGGACGATGTCGAGGTGCGCAAGGCAGCGCCCGTCGATCTGCAGAAATTCGATAGTGTGAATTGAAGCGCTCAGCGCTGGATCGGCCTATTGCCGGTCCAGCCGCATGAAGGCAGCGCGCAACGCCAGCACCGCGCGCAGGATCTGGCGTTCGTCCATCGCGGCATAGCCGAGCAGCAGGCCGTGTTCCGGCTCGCTCGAATGGTAGTTGATCGAGATGCCCTGCACGTCGAGGCCCTCCTTGACGGCGGCGGCGACGACGTCACTGTCCTTGTAGGGTCGGACAAAACTGGCCAGCAGCTGCATGCCGGAATCGTTCTCGGTCACCGTCAGCCATTCGGCCAGATGCTCCTGGCACAGCTTGACGAAATTGGCTTGCCGGCGCGCATAGAGGCGGCGCATGCGTTTCAGATGCGTGGCGAAATAGCCTTGCGTGATGAATTCGTTGACCGTCGCCTGCAGGATCAGCGGCGCGAACTGGCCGGTGATCGAGACGGCACGGTCGAAGGGCACGGACAGTTCGCGCGGTACGATGAGATAGCCTATGCGCAGCGCCGGGATCAGCGTCTTGCCGAAGGAACCGATATAGACGACGCGGTCGGCATGATCGAGGCCGCGCAGCGCCGGCACCGGCCGGCCGCGATAACGGTATTCGCCGTCATAATCGTCCTCGACGATCCAGGCGCCGTGGCGTTCCGCGATGTCAAGCAGTTGCAGCCGTTCTTCGATGCGCATGATGGTGCCGAACGGCCATTGGCAGGATGGCGTCACATAGATCAGGCGTGGCGGAGGCAGGTTGGGGTCGGACAGGTGCCAGCCGTGGCGATCGACCTTCAAGGGCGCGAGCTGCGCGCCGCTGGCGAGAAAGGCGCTCTTGGCGCCGAGATAGCCGGGCTCCTCCATCCAGACATGGTCGCCTTCGTCCATCAGCACGCGCGAAGCGAGGTCGAGTGCTGCCTGCGCGCCGGTGACGATGATGACCTGGTCGGCGGTGCAGTTGATGCCGCGCGACAGGCTGATGGTCGACGCAATGGCCTGGCGCAGACCGGGATGGCCGGCAAAGGAGATATAGCCGAGCAAGTTCTCGTCGCGGCTGCGTGCGTTGCGCACCAGAAGGCTCGACCAGATGGTGAAGGGGAAGGACGCGGTTTCCGGCACGCCGGGATGGAAGTTGATGACACCGGCATTGCGCGGCGGCTGCGGGCCGTTGACGATGGTCTGACCGCGCCGCGAGAGCTTTTGCGGAGCGGCAAGCCCGGCGCGCAGCGCGGCCGGCGGGCGTTTCTGCTGGATCGGCGCCACCCAGGTGCCGGACCCGGCGCGCGCCTCTATAAACCCTTCGGCGAGCAGCTGGTCGTAGGCGGCGATCACCGTGTTGCGGCCGACCTTGAGATCCTCGGCCAGCGAGCGTGTCGAAGGAAGCAGCGTGTTCTGCTGGATCTGGCCGTCGAGGATGAAGCGCCGCAGGGCGCCGTAGATCTGCCGGTGCATCGGTTCGTCCGAGCCGCGGTCGACCGACATGATGTCGAGGGAAAGGCGCATATGGTCGGCCAAGCTAGTCTCCGACCAACCTGGCGGCGCGGGCGATCTTCTCTTCGTTAAGCAGGCAGACAGTCTCCAGCACCAGCCGTCTGGTTTCGGGATGAACCTCGCGGCTGTTCTTCAGCGCGCGGTGAACGGTTGCCGCGCCGAGTTCCGCCTTCTCGGCGATCTCACGGATGGTGCAAAGCCGTTCCATGCCGAGTGCCGCCTCGAATGCCATGTCGCTCCTCCATCTGCATCAAGGCATGCCTCGTCGCCAGCCTCAAGCTGGAAACGCCGGGCCGGCAACTCGGGGGCAAAAATTTCGATGCCAAGAACTGTGCGATCCGCGCCGCCAAGGGAGGGCGGCGGCGCGGATCGCCGGGCGCTTTCGCGTCGCTACCCCTACCGAGGCGCGCGCCCAACCGGCCAACCACCAGCCCCCCGGCGGTGGTCAGGCCATGTCTCGTGTAGCCACCTCGAACCCGGCCTTGCGGGCCGTGGCGAGAAGCGAGGCGTAACCTTTCGTGGCATAGGTCAAGGGATGTGCCTTGGCCGGATCCTGCTCGGCCTCAACGACGATCCAGCCTTCGAAGCCATGGCTGGCCAGAGGCTGCAGCAGCGACAGGAAATCGACGGAGCCATCGCCGGGCACGGTGAAGATTCCTTCCATCACTGCCGCCATGAAACTCATGTCCTCGCGCCGTGCCTTCTCCAGCACGGCCGCGCGGACGTCCTTGCAATGAAAATGCACGATGCGGTCGAGATGCCGGTTCAGGAGCGAGGCCGGGTCGCCGCCCGAAAACAGGCAATGGCCGGTATCGAACAGCAGGCCGACGCTCTTGCCGGTTGCGGCCATCAGCCTGTCGACCTCGTCATCGCTCTCGACGATGGTGCCCATATGGTGATGGAAAGCCATGCCGACGCCGAAGGCAGCCATGCGGTCGGCGAGTTCGGTCAGCTTCTCGCCATAGGCGCTCCATTCGCCGTCAGCGAGGCGCGGACGCTGCGAGATCGGTGCGAAAATGCCGTCATGACGGCCGCGCGAGGTGTCGGCATAGACCACGACCTCGGCGCCGAGGTCGCGCAGCAGGGTCAGATGCGAGGTGACGGCGGCGAATTCCTCGTCGACCGTGCGGTCGAGGATGCGGCCGTCATACCAGCCGGAGACGAGCTCCAGTCCGTAAGAAGACAGGATCGGTCCAAGCTCGTCGCTTCGCCTGGGGAATTTGCCGCCGAGTTCGGTGCCGCGATAGCCGGCCTGCCTGGTTTCCGACAGGCATGTCGCGAGCGGCGTATCGCCGCCGAGTGCGGGAACATCATCATTGCTCCAGGTGATGGGATTGATGCCGATCTTGACCGTCATGCCGCTACTTCAAAGGGCTCGGGGAAACACAAAGCCGAGGCCGGCAAATTGAGGGGAAAGAGGACCTGTCACTAGGTCCAGTTGAGGTGAATTTGGCAGAGCCAATCGGGAGCGCTAAAGCGCGTCCCGTTTGAACGGACTAAGTCGACGCGCTTAGGTCTTTGTTTATGCATGTCGTTGTCTCAAAACCGGCGCCACTTTTGAGCGACATGCATTAATCCTGCTGCGGCCGTCCGAAGGCCGCGCGCAGTTCGTCCTTGGCGTCCTCGAGCACTTTCCGGCGCGCCTGCGGCAGGTTCTTGCCGGCGCGGTTGATGTAGAAATTCAGCATCGACATGGCCGACTCAAACGGCTGGGCCTTGCGGCGGTCGCTGTGCTCGGCCGAGCGCTTGAGCGAGGCCGCGATCTTCCTGGCGTCGTCGGCTTCGAAGATGTGGTCCTCAAGGTCCATCGCATCGCTGTGCTCGGTCACCTCGGCCGACCATTTTTTCTTCGCGGTCATGACAAACTCCTTCCTGTCGCAAAAACTCGGGCAGGCCGCCGCGGTTCCCGAGAAATCGCCGGGCCGCTGGAGCCACGGATCATGGCCCTGTGGCGCTGCCCGTCGCGGTGAATGCGCCGATAGTGGCGACACAACGGTCGACTTCCCAGGACCGTAGACAGGAAACGCCTTGACCCCGATCGTCGCCAATCAGGCGGATAGCCCCGGCATCGACAGCAGCTACGCCTGGATGCGGCTTGCCATCTCCATGCTGCTGGCGACGATCGGTGCGGTCGGCATGTGGGCCGTCGTCGTCGTGCTGCCGGCCGTGCAGGCCGAGTTCGGCGTTGACCGCGCCGCGGCATCGATGCCCTACACCGCAACCATGGTCGGCTTCGCCGCCGGCAATGTGCTGGTTGGCCGCGCGGTCGATCGCATGGGGTATTGGATCCCGGCACTGCTATCCTCGGTGGCTCTCGCCGCCGGCCTGCTGCTCGCCGCGTTGTCGACCTCTATCCTGCAATTCACCCTTGCCCAGGGCGTGCTGATTGGTGTCGGCACATCGGTGATCTTCGGGCCGCTGATCGCCGACATCTCGCACTGGTTCAACCGTCGGCGCGGCGTCGCCGTCACGGCGGCGGCTGCTGGCAACTATCTCGCCGGAGCGCTCTGGCCAACCATCATGCCGACACTGATCAAGGCGGAAGGCTGGCGCTTCACCTATGCCGGCATCGGTGTCTTCTGCCTGGTCACCATGGTGCCACTGGTGCTGTTGTTGCGGCGCGCTGCTCCGACGGCGGCTGCCGCCGGTTCGCCCGGAAGCCGGCCAGTGCAGTCGATTTCGCTGTCGCCGGCGGCGTTGCAGGTGCTGCTGATCGTTGCCGGTCTCGGCTGCTGCGTGGCGATGTCGATGCCGCAGGTGCACATCGTCGCCTATTGCATGGATCTTGGCTACGGCATTGCGCATGGCGCCGACATGCTGTCGATCATGATGGCGGCGGGCGTCGTCAGCCGGCTTGCCTCCGGCTTTGTCGCCGACCGCATCGGCGGCGTGAAAACCCTGCTTATCGGTTCCGTGCTGCAATGCCTGTCGCTTTTGTTTTACATCCCGTTCGACGGGCTTGCCTCGCTCTATGTCGTGTCGCTGGTGTTCGGCCTGTCGCAAGGCGGCATCGTGCCTTGCTATGCCATCATCGTGCGCGAATACCTGCCCGCCAGGGAGGCCGGCCAGCGTATCGGCATCGTCATGATGGCGACCATCTTCGGCATGGCGATCGGTGGCTGGATGTCGGGCTGGATCTACGACCTGACCGGCTCCTACGCCGCCGCGTTCCTCAACGGGATCGCGTGGAACTTGCTGAACATAGTGGCCATCGGGCTGCTGCTGTGGAAAGCAAAACGCAGTGCTGCCCTGATGGCTTAGGAAGGCAGGATTGCCCTGTTGCTTGACAAGGGCGATTGGCTGCGCGACGCCAGCAGGCGAGTGGGTGCGGCAGCAGCCGGCATGGTGGCAGTGGAAAAGCTGAACATGGTTTCGCAAGGGCGCAGCGGCCGGGGCCCGGCACGTGGAGGATGTCCATGACCAAGCCGCGCTCGCGTCGCGGCGGCGGCCGCCCGACCCTATCAGATGTTGCGCGCAAGGCCGGCGTCGGCGCCATCACCGTGTCGCGGGCTCTGCGCGAACCGGAACGCGTCAGCCAGGATCTGCGGCGCCAGATCCAGGCCGCCGTCGACGAACTCGGCTATATCCCGGATCCCAATGCACGGGCGCTGGCCTCGGCGCGCGCCGATGTGTTCGGCGTGCTGGTGCCGTCGCTGACCAACAACGTCTTCGCCGAAGTGGTGCGCGGCATCTATGACTGCCTGTCGGACGGCCCGTTCCGCGTCCAGCTCGGCAACACCCATTATTCCGGCCTCGAGGAGGAGCGCCTGCTGCAGGTGTTCGCACCGCAGCGCCCGGCGGCGCTGATCGTGGCCGGCATCGACCAGACGCCGACCTCGCGAAAGCTGCTGGAGAGCGCGGGCTGCCCGGTGGTGCAGGTGATGGAGACTGGGCCCGATCCGGTCGACATGCTGGTCGGCTTCTCGCATTTCGACGGCGGCCGCACGGCGACCGAGCATCTGATCGAGGCGGGCTACCGGCGGATCGGCTTCATCGGCGCACGCATGGACCCGCGGTCGCAGCGGCGGCTTGCCGGCTATCGCGCGGCAATGGAGAAGGCCGGCCTGTTCGACCCCCGGCTGGTCACCACCACGCCGCTACTGTCCAGCGTGACGCTCGGCCGCGAGCTGCTTCGCGATGCGCTGGCCAAGATGCCGGCGCTCGACGGCGTCTTCTGCAACAATGACGACATCGCGCTCGGCGTTTTGTTCGAATGCCATAGCGCCGCGCTCAACGTGCCGAAAACAATCGGCATTGTCGGCTTCAACGACCTCGAAATGATGCAGGCGGCGTTCCCGCCGCTCACCAGTATCCGCACCCCTCGCTATGAAATCGGCCGTCGGTCTGTTGCCATGGCGCTGGCGGCGATCGCAGGACGAAGGCCTGAGCAGCGGGTCGTCGATCTCGGTTTCGAACTCAAGCCCCGCGAGAGCACCGCACGCTGAACACGCTTGGCGGCCTCAGCAAATGGTGCTTTACACAACGTCATGGTAGCGCTACCATTTTCGTCGGGCAGACGTTTTGATGAGAGGCCGTGCCTGTTTATTATACATAAGCAACAGCTCATGCTTGTTTATTATGTATAATATGCTAGTTTCGTTTCTCGCCTGTGAAGCGGCGAGGGGGAGGGGATCGGGCCGGCTTCGGGCCCTTGAGACGTGGCGCCGGCCAGGCTGGAGGGCCTTCGGCAGGCGTGGAAAACACACCACGACAAACAGCATCAAATAAACAAGCAGCAGCAAATAAAACTACAACTGGGAGGAATATCGATGATCAAGTCACTTGTTGGTGGCATCGTTGCCGCCACTGCATTCGTCATGCTGAGTTCGTCGGCCATGGCCGACCCGGAAGTCGTCAAGGGACCGTCGGCTGAGCCGGATTGCTTTGCGCCCTGGGCGGCCGATACGCAGTTCTTCAAGTTCCCCAAGAAAGACGGCCCATACCGCATCGCGCTCGCCAATGGCTATATCGCCAACACCTGGCGCATCCAGATGGTGCAGACCGCCAAGGCCTATGCGGCCCAGCCGGAGGTCGCCGCGAAACTGAAGGAATTCAAGGTCGTCTCGACCGGCGAGGACGTGCCGGCCCAGATTTCGGCGATCAACAACTTCATCGATTCCGGCTATGACGCGATCGTCGTCAACGCCCAGAACCCGACCGCTTTCGGGCCGGTCATCAAGCGCGCCAAGGAAGCTGGCGTCATCCTCGTCGCCTTCGACAATATTCTCGACACCAAGGACGCCATCAACGTCAATGTCGACCAGAAGGGCCTTGGCGAATTGTGGGGCAAATGGCTGGTCGGCCATGTGCCGAATGGCGGCAAGGTGCTCGAAGTGCGCGGCGTTGCCGGAACTTCCGTCGACACCGACCGTCACAACGGCATCCATGAAGCGCTCGATGCCTCCGGCAAGAAATGGGACGTCACCGAGGTGGTCGGCAAATGGGACGACGGCGTGGCACAGAAGGCCACGGCCGACGCCATTGCCACCAACGGTCCGTTCGACGGCATCACCGGGCAAGGCGGCGACACCGGCATCGTGCAGGCGATGATCGATGCCAAGCATGCTTTCGTGCCGTTCGGCGGGGAGACCGAGAACGGTTTCCGCAAGTTCTGCGCGGCACATGCCGGCGACGGGCTGAAATGCTCATCGGCCGGCACCGGTCCGGCGCAGGTCGCGGTCGCCATCAAGACGGCGATTGCCGCGCTCGAAGGCAACGTCGTTCCGCAAGCAGTGAAACTGCCACTGGCGATCGTCGAGGATCCGAACTTCAAGGCCGGTCAGGATTTCTTCCCCGACCAGTCCGACAATTTCTTCGTCGGCAATTCCTTCCCGACCTGCGGCATCAATTTCACCGCGCAGGAAATTATGGGCCAGACCAAAGCTGACCAATAGGGGCTGACCAATAGGCGGCATATCCGGCGCCGCGGGATCTCCGCGGCGCCGGCCACTCGATATCCCTTGAAGTCAAACTGCCTCGGGAGGGCCGATGGACGGTGCGGTTCCGCTCTTCCGGATGGAAGGCATATCCAAGCGCTATGGTGGTGTGCGGGCGCTGGAAAAGGCCGAGCTTTCGGTCTCGTCCGGTAGCATCCACGCCATTCTCGGCGAAAACGGCGCCGGCAAATCGACGCTGATCAAGGTCATGGCGGGCGTCGTCGCGCCCGACGAAGGCCGCATGATGCTGAACGGCAGCGAGGTGACGTTCGCTTCGCCTGCTGCTGCAAACAAGTCCGGCATCGTCTGCATCTTCCAGGAGCTGTCGCTGGTTCCCGAACTCAGCGTTGCCGACAACATCGTCATCTCCGATCCGCCGAAGCGTTTCGGCATGATCGACCGCAAGGCGCAGCGCCGCATTGCCGAGGATGCGCTGGCACGCGCAGGTGCGGCCGACATCCATCCATTGGCGCTGGTCAAGGATCTTCCGCTTTCAAGAAGACAGATGGTCGAGATCGCCAAGGCATTGGCCAGGAAGCCGCGCATCCTGATCCTCGACGAGGCGACCTCGGCCCTGACCGCGACGGACGTCGCCAGGATATTCAGCGTGCTCAAGCGATTGCGCTCGGAAGGGCTGGCGCTGCTTTACATTTCGCACCGCATGAACGAGATCGCCGAGCTTGCCGACCACTGCACGGTGTTTCGCAACGGCCGCAATGTCGCCAGCTACAAGGCAGGCACAAAGAGCGACAACGAAGTCGTCGAACTGATGATCGGGCGCGAATACAGCCATATTTTCCCGCCGAAACCCGCGCGCACCGCAGCCGCCGCCGTTCCCGTGCTGGAGGCGCGCAAGCTGTCCTGGACGGACCGGCTGGACAATGTCTCGCTGACGGTCGGGGCAGGCGAGGTCGTCGGCCTTGGCGGCCTGGACGGCCAGGGCCAGCGCGAATTGCTGCTTGCCTTTTTCGGTGTGCTGCGCGGCCTCGGCGGCCAGATCCTTATCGACGGCAAGCCTGTTTCGATCGCCAGCCCCCAAGCGGCGCGCGACGGCCGCATCGGCATGGCGCTGATCCCGGAGGACCGCAAGACCGAAGGCCTGATGCTGCCGATGACGGTGCGCGAGAACCTCTCCTTTGCCGCCCTAGACCGGCTGTCCAAGGCCGGCATCATCGACCGCGCCGCCGAACAGCGGCTGATCGACGACATGGTCGGGCTGCTGGCGATCAAGACGGCCGGCCTCGACATTCCGGTCGGTGCGCTGTCGGGGGGCAACCAGCAGAAGGTGGTCATCGCCAAATGGCTGATGCGCCAGCCGCGTATCATCCTGCTCAACGATCCGACGCGCGGCATCGACGTCGGCACCAAGCAGGAACTCTATCAACTGATGCGCAAGCTGGCGGATGCGGGGGCGGCGATCCTGTTCTATTCGACCGACTATGACGAACTGATCGGCTGCTGCGACCGCGTGCTGGTGCTCTATGACGGCGCGGTCAAGCGCGAGCTGGTCGGGGCCGAGATCACCGAGCGGGCGCTCATTGCAAGCGCGCTCAACATCCATGGCGATGACGCCGGCGCGACAGACGATACCGGCGCAAGACAGGGAGCGGACGCGTGAAAGAGTGGCGCTACTGGCTGGCCGAGCAGCGCGGAACACTGATGGCACTCGGCATATTCATTGTCATGTTCGTCATCTACACCTCGAACCATCCGGCGGGCTTCACCGCCAATGTCGTGCAGACGGCGTCCAACAAGGGCGTGCTGCTCGCCTTCGTCGCCATGGCGCAGACACTGGTCGTGATCACCGCCGGCATCGACCTCTCCATCGGCATGATCTTCACGCTGACCAATTGCCTCGCCTCCTGGCTGGTCATAGGCACCGGCCTCGAGACCGCTTTCGGCGTCATCGCCGTGCTCGGCACCGGGCTCCTGTGCGGAGCGATCAACGGCGCCATCGTCATCTACGGCCGCCTGCAGCCGATCGTCGCCACGATCGCCACGGGTGCGGTCTATTTCGGCATCGCGCTGCTGCTGAGGCCGTTTCCCGGCGGTTCGGTCAACGAAGGTCTCGCCGACGCGCTGACCGGGCGCCTGTTCGGCGTAGTGCCGGCCAGTCTTATCGCGCTGCTCGCCGTCGTGCTAATCGTCTGGGTGCCGTTCAGCCGCTCGGTGCTCGGGCGCGCGGCTTATGCGGCCGGCTCGTCGGAGACGGCGGCCTACATGTCCGGCGTGCCGATAAGGCGCGGCAAGTTCGCTGCCTACGCGCTCGCAGGCCTGTTGGCCGCGATCGGCGGACTGTTCCTGACCTTCTTCACCTATACGGGCGATGCAGCCTATGCCAGCGGCAACGCCTATACGCTGTTTTCAATCGCCGCGGTGGTGCTGGGCGGCGTCTCGCTGTTCGGCGGCAAAGGCAGCGCCATCGGCGCCATCTTCGGCGCGCTGGCCTTCCGCACCATCGGCGACCTGTTGTTCGTGTTCGATTTCGACCCGCTATGGCAGCCACTGTTCCAGGGCGTTATCCTGCTGGTTGCGGTCAGCCTCGGCGCCTTCGCACTGTTTCGGGTCCGCAACCGGCTGGAGTGGTTCCTGTGAGCGAAACGACATTGGGCGGCATCGCCGGCCGCATGCCGAAATTCATCCGCCGCGCCGATCCGGCGGTGCTGACGGCCTTCGCCTGCATCGTGCTGTTGCTGTTCCTAGGCAGCCTCTATTCCAGGAGCTTTCTGTCGCCTGAATATCTCTTGCAGCAGCTCAAGGTGGCCTCGTTCCTCGGCGTCATCGCCACAGGCATGATGCTGGTCATCCTGCTAGGCCAGATCGACCTGTCGGTGCCGTGGGCGGTGGCGGCGGGCGCGATGATGGCGTGTGCGGCCGCGGCCTATGGCCCGATCGGTGTGGCGCTGGCCATCCCGTTCGGCATCTTTTGCGGGGTGCTGATCGGGATCGTCAACGGCTTTGGCGTCGCCTATCTGCGCATACCCTCGATGATCATCACGCTCGCCACCAACGCTGTCGCGCAAGGGCTCATGGTCGTTTATACCGGCGGCTACTCGCCACAGGATTCGGCCACCGGCGCCATGCGCTATCTTGCGACAGGTTTCACCATTCCTGGCGTACCTAACGCCGTCATCATCTGGGCGCTGATTGGCGCTGCGATGGTGTTCGTGCTGTCCCGCACCAGCTTCGGCCGCACCGTCTACGGCATCGGCAACCGCGAGCGTGCCGCCTATCTCTCCGGCATCGATACAAGGCGCGTGGTGATGATCGCCTTCGCTATCTCAGGCGGGCTGTCCGCCTTTGGCGGAGTGCTTCTCGCCGGCTATGCCTCCAAGGCGGCGCAATCGATGGGCGATGCCTATCTCCTGCCGTCGATCGCCGCCGTGGTTCTGGGCGGCACCTCGATCCTGGGTGGCCGCGGCTCCTATCTCGGCACCGTCGCCGGTGTCATCCTGATCACGCTCCTGCAGTCCATCCTTTCGGTCATGCAGATGCCGGAGGCGGGGCGGCAGATCGTCTATGGCCTGGTCATCGTTGCCATGCTCCTGCTCTACGGCCGCGCGCCGGCAAGCCGCTGACCGTGGACGAAAAGACCGCAAAGGCGCCAATGGGCGCTACCGGCTCAGTGCCTCGGGCCATTGTGGTGATGGGCGTCGCCGGCTGCGGAAAATCGGCTGTCGGCAAAGCATTGGCAGCAGAGGAAGGGGCCGTCTTTGTCGAAGGCGACAGGCTGCACCCACCCGAAAACGTCGCCCGCATGGCGAGCGGCGAGCCGCTCACAGATCAACTGCGTGAGGGCTGGCTCGATGCCATTGGCGAGCGGATCGCCGACCTGACCGGCAGCGGCCAAAGCGTGGTTGCCGCCTGCTCGGCGCTGAAGCGCAGCTACCGCGATCGTCTGCGTGGCTTCCGCCGGGATATCGATTTCATCTATCTGAAGATCGATCCCGCAACCGCCAAGCAGCGTGTCGCCAACCGCAAGGGCCATTTCATGCCGGCAAGCCTGGTCGAAAGCCAGTTCGCCATCCTTGAGCCGCCTGGCGCCGACGAGCGGGCGCTGACGGCCGACGCCACACTTCCAGTGGCTGAAATCGTCACCGCCGTTGCCAGCCTGCTGGCCGGCGCAAAATCATGAACCACCCTCGTCGGGCAAGGCGGTTTCCGGCCGTTCGGTGAACCGGTCGGCGCCGGACCAGACCATCATTTGCTCGGGATAGAGTTTCAGCGCCTCCAGCAAGCGGTCGCGCTTGAGCAATATGTACTCGGCCTGCAGCGCCATGTTCTTGGCGCCGGCTCTGGCCGCGCGCTCGCCGGCCTCTGCCGGGGCCGGCACCAGTTCGGGACTTAGGACGGCGCGGTATTGGCGGAACGGATCGGTCTCAAAGGTCGACATGGAAAACAGCGCCGCCTTGCCTCTGGCAGCGAAATTCGTCGGCGCCGAGGCGAGGTGAGTCCAGCCGCTCTCGCCAAGGCCGACTTCGGTGAATGTCGAGCCGGCATGCACCGTGTTGGTCACCAATACGACGCCGTTGCTGCCAAGGATCTTCTGGATCCGGCCGGTGACCTGGTAGGCGTCGTTGCGGTCGAACACGATCCGGCTTTTCAGGAAACGGTTCTCGACCCGAACCATCGGCGGGTTCAGGAAGCGCAAGCCGAAGGTCGAATCGGATATGCCGTGAGCCCTGACGCTGAGCTGGTGTGTCTCGATGCCGGCTTCATGGAGAGCGCGTTTGCCGATGATGGTCTGGGTCGTGAACTGATCGCACCAGATGATAGCGCCGTGGCCGCGCTTCAGCGCCGCTTGCAGGCCTTCCCGGCCCTCCAGCCGGATATTAGGTGACCAGCGGCGGCCGATGAGATGCGCGGCAAGCAGCAGACGCCGGCGGTGGTTGGCGCAGAGCAAGGCCCTGAACTGCCTTTGCGCATCGATGCCATTGCCGAGCACGGCGCGCGTCGCGGCGGCGTAGCGCACGAAATCCTTGCGGATATGGCGCTTGAGGCGCAGCCCCGATACGCGGCTGCAGACCGCGGCCCACCAATCGACCGGCAGCGATGCCGCGACGCCGATGTAGAAGGCGGCCAGCAGCAGCTCGCGGAGATCCCTGTTGTTGAAGGTGCGCAACTTGCCGGCGCGGACCTGCTTGCGGCTGAAGAAGCGGACATGCTCGGCGCGTTCGGGCACCAGGATGTCGGCGATGATTTCCGTATGATAAATGACGGCGGAAGATGGTGTCCGGTCGGCTTTCCGGGATTTTCCCAACCACGGCAGCCTCATCCGATCGGTGTCCACCTGTTCTTGCGTGCGTCCGGAAATCGCTTTACTGCGTCTGCCACGGGCGCGCAATCGGCGCCGGCAAGGCCATGGTGAACGCCATTCAGGGTTCGAACTTGAAACAGGCCCTATCGGTAGCACTTCCCCAACTGGCGCCCTGGCGGCCGGCTGCGGTGGCGCTGATGGCGCCGGACCGGCCATCCCTGAGCTTTGCCGGCCTCGCCAATCTTGTCGATAAGCTCTGCGGCGATCTCGCCAGGCGTGGCGTTGCCCGCGGCACGGCCGTCGGCATCGTCTTGCCCAACGGCCCGGAAATGGCGGCCTGTTTCCTGGCGGTCTCGGCGTTGGCGACGGCGGCGCCGCTCAATCCGGCTTACGGCGAAGACGAATTCCGCTTCTATCTCGGCGATCTCGATGTGAAGCTGCTGCTGTGCGGACAAGGCATGGGCGATGCCGCGCGCAACGCCGCAAAGGGGCTCGGCATTGCGGTGCTCGACGTCGTCGTGACTGACGGCGCCAAGGCCGGCGAGTTTCTGCTGGCGGGCGACGCCGAGGTGGAGGCTGCCAGCGAGGCTCGCCTCGACGATATGCAGCTCAACGGGCCGGACGATTTCGCGCTTGTCCTGCACACATCGGGAACCACGGCGCGGCCGAAGATCGTCGGCTTGCGGCAGCGCAATCTGCAGGCATCGATGGCCAACATCGCCCGCACCTTGGCGCTTTCGGCAGACGATATCTGTCTCAACGTGATGCCGCTGTTCCATATTCACGGGCTGATGGCGGCGCTCAGCGCACAGCTGGCAGTCGGCGGCGCTGTTGTCTGCACGCCGGGCTTCAACCCGCTCAAATTCTACGGCTGGCTGGGCGACTTCAGGCCGAGCTGGTACAGCGCGGTGCCGACCATGCATCAGGCGATCCTGGCGCGCGCCGCGCGCAATGGCGAAACCATCGCGGCTGCGAGGTTGCGCTTCATCCGCTCGTCTTCGGCAGCGCTTCCCGACACCGTGTTCCGCGACCTCGAGCGCGTCTTCGGCTGTCCGGTGGTCGAGGCCTATGGCATGACCGAGGCGGCGCACCAGATGACATCCAACGGCCTGCCGCCGGCGCGCCGCAAGCCAGGCTCGGTCGGCCTGCCTGCGGGTCCGCAGGTGACGATCCTGGACGACAAGGGGACGATCCTGCCGGCGGGTGAAAAGGGCGAGATCGCCGTGCGCGGCGCCAACATTCATGATGGCTATCTCAACAATCCGGTGGCCAATGAAGCTGCCTTCAGCGATGGCTGGTTCCGCACCGGCGACCAGGGTCTGATCGACGAGGATGGTGATCTGAAGATCACCGGGCGGCTGAAGGAGATCATCAATCGCGGCGGCGAAAAGATCTCGCCGCTCGAGGTCGACAATGTGCTGCTCGATCATCCGCTGGTGGCGCAGGCGGTGACCTTTGCCGTGCCGCACGCCATGCTCGGCGAGGAGGTGGGTGCGGCCATCGTGCTGGCCGAGGGCGCCACCGCCGATGCCGAGCAGATCCGCGATTTCGCGCGCAGCCGGATCGTCGAGTTCAAGGTGCCGCGCCACATCCTGTTTCTCCAGGAGATACCCAAGGGTCCCACCGGCAAAATCCAGCGCGTCGGCCTGGCCGGCAAGCTCGGCCTGGTCTGAGGACTCTCATTTGAGCATGATCTTGTCCGAAAACCGGTTCCCACTTTTCGGGACCATGCTCTTATTTAGATCTGCGATGTCAGCTCGACCGGAAAATCATCATTGTCGGCGTCGCGCATGGCGGCGAGGCTGCGATTGTCCAGCACTTCGGCGATCGCCAGGCGCACTTCCAGCATCATGTGCCGGACCTGGCAGGTCGCCTCGTCGCAATCCTCGCAGCGCTGGTATTGCGTGCGGCTGGCGCAGGGTATGGGAGCGAGCGGGCCGTCCAGCACGCGCACGACGTGGCCGATCTTGATTTCGGAAGCCGGCCGGGCGAGGCGATAACCGCCTTCCTTGCCCTTGCGACTGAGGACGAAACCGGCATTGCGCAGCTCGCCCAGAATGGCATCCAGGAATTTCTTCGGGATGTTGTTGGCGATCGCGATGTCGTTGACGAATGCAAGCTGGCCGACCGGCAGGCCGGAAAGATGCACGAGGGCCTTGAGGCCGTATTTGCCTTTTTTGGTAAGCATGCCCGCTTCAGTTCATGAAAACCCCAACCACCCGCATCTGGCGGTTGTTTGTGTGCAAATCATGACGTTTCGCCTGAACAACCCGGTTTCGCGTAGAACAAGCCGCCCGATTGCACGTTAGGCACAAAGGCGTTGATTCTTTGTAACGTTTTTCACCGATCGCGACAGATTCCGCATGAAAGCCGTTTGTCGGCGCGCGAAAACGAAAAAGCCGGCAAAGCGCCGGCTTTCTTGTGAGGTGAGGTCGAACGCTGCTGATATCAGCGGCTGCCATAGGTCTGGTCGAGCAGACCGCCGGCGGCGAAGTGCTCCTTCTGTACCTTGTCCCAGCCGCCAAAGACGTCTTCCACCGTCAGCAGGCGGACATCGGGGAAGTCGGCCTTGTATTTTGCCGCGACTTCAGCGTTGCGGGCGCGCAGGCCATTTTCAGCCGCGATGGTCTGGCCTTCGGGCGTGTAGAGGAAATCGAGATAGGTCTTGGCGAGGTCACGGCTGCCGTGCTCGTCGGCGACCTTGTCGACGATCGCCACCGGGAATTCGGCGAGCAGGCTGACCGTTGGCGTGACCTGTTCGAACTTGTCGTTGCCATACTCCTTGCGGATGCCGCGCGTTTCCGACTCGAAGGTGATCAGCACGTCGCCGATCTCGCGTTGCACGAAGGTGGTGGTGGCGGCGCGCCCGCCGGTGTCGAAGATCGGCACGTTGTTGAACAGCTTGGTGACGAACTCCTTCACCTTGGCGTCGTCGCCCTTGAAGGCTTCCTTGGCGTAGGCGGTTGCGGCCAGATAGGTGTAGCGCGCATTGCCCGAGGTCTTGGGGTTGGGGAAGATCACCTGCACGTCGTCGCGCACGAGGTCGTTCCAGTCCTTGATGTGCTTGGGGTTGCCCGCGCGGACGAGAAAGGATGGGAGCGAATAGAAGGGCGAGGCGTTGTCGGGGAAATCCTTCTGCCAGTCAGCGGAAACGAGGCCTTTCTTGACCAGGAAATCGATGTCGGTGACCTGGTTGAAGGTGACGACATCGGCGCCGAGGCCTTCGGCAATGGCGCGCGCCTGCGCCGAGGTGCCGGCGTGCGACTGGTCGACGGTGACGCCCGGATGGCCGGCGATGAAAGCCTTGTTCACCTGGGCGAACAATTCGCGGCCGACATCATAGGAAGCGTTGAGCAATTTGTCGGCCGACCAGGCCTGCGAAGAGGCGAGGACCAGGCCGGCGGCGGCTACGCTGAGGAAAAATCGCTTCATGAAAAGGAGCTCCTTGAGAGGCCGTTTGTCGATGCATCGATATAATGCGCCAACATAATAGGACCATGTCCAGCGCGGCCAGACATGCGCGCCGGGTTCGCCATTCGACGATGAGAAAAAGCGTTGCCGAAACAGCCGATTGGTAGGATTTCCTTCCAACGCCATGCAAAATGATTACATCTTGCCGTTGGGGCATATACATTTGGCATATACAAGGATGCATCGTGATGCCGCAACACCGCCATTCAACGCCGCCGAGAGAGGCGAAGCTCTTCCGCAACAACCGCAGCCAGGCGGTGCGCATTCCCGTCGAGTTCGAGCTTCCCGGCGAAAAAGTCCTGATCAGCCGCGACGGCGATCGCCTGGTTATCGAGCCAGTCCGTAAACCAGGCCTCACCGCCTTGCTCACCCAATGGGCGAAAGAGCCGCCGCTTGGTCCTGAAGACGACTTTCCCGAGATCCATGATGCGCCCGTGGGGCCTGAGGATATCTTTTGATGCGGTTCATGCTGGACACCAACATTCTCAGCGACATGATCCGAAACCCTGCCGGCAAGGCTGCCAGTGCGGCGGTTCGCGCGGGAGACGGTGCCCTGTGCACCAGCATCGTTGTCGCCTCGGAGCTGCGCTATGGCTGCGCCCGCAAGGGATCGGCCAAGCTGCTCGCCAAGGTGGAGGAATTGCTCGCCGAGTTACCTGTGCTGCCGCTCGACGTGCCGGTGGATGCCGAATACGGCGCACTTCGTGCCGAACTGGAAGCAAGGGGCCAGGTCATCGGCCACAATGACCTTTTCATTGCTGCCCACGCCTGCGCGCTGGGGACGACGCTGGTTATGGCCAACACCGGTGAGTTCAGCCGGATCAAGGGCCTGAAGGTCGAGAACTGGCTGGAGTAGCGCCGGATCGACGTCTATGCCGCCGGGAAAAGCTTCCAGCGCCGCGGCCGGAACGCCACCCGGCTCTTCTGCGCCGCAGGATGGTCCACAGGCAGTTCAATCTCGACCCGCTGGCGCTCGCCGCCGATTTCCAGTTCGACGCGTCTTGTGCCGGCGACGCGGCGGCTGGCGGCGACCGTGCCGGCGATGCAGCCGCTGCAGCCGTCGAGCAGTTCGATATCGTGCGGGCGGAAGTACAGCGTCGCATCGCCCCCGGGTGCGTGCGGCGCCGACACGCCGATCGGACGGTCGGCGAGCCAGATCTCGCCATTCTCAACCTTGACCGGCAGCATGCTCGATTCACCGATGAAGGAGTAGACGAAGGGCGAGTTCGGCGTGTCGTAGATCTCGTCGGCGGAGCCGACCTGCTCGATGCGGCCCTGGCTCATCACCACGACGCGGTCGGCAAGCTCGAGCGCCTCTTCCTGGTCGTGGGTGACGAAGACGGTGGTGTGGCCGGTACGGTCATGGATCTCGCGCAGCCAGCGGCGGAGTTCCCGGCGCACCTGCGCATCGAGCGCGCCGAACGGCTCGTCGAGCAACAGCACCTTGGGCTCGATGGCCATGGCCCGGGCGAGCGCCACGCGCTGGCGCTGGCCACCGGAAAGTTGCGCCGGATAGCGCTTTTCCAGGCCGGAAAGCTGAACGAGATCGAGCAGTTCGGAGGCGCGTCGGCGGATTTCGGCCGCCGGTGGTCGCGACGGTCCATGCCGGACCTTGAGGCCGAAGCCGATATTGTCGGCGACCGTCATGTGCCGGAAGAGCGCATAGTGCTGGAAGACGAAGCCGACATTGCGCTCCTGGATCGAGCGGTGCGAGGCGTCCTCGTCGCCGAAGAAGATCTTTCCGCGCGTCGGCCGCTCCAGGCCGGCGATAAGCCGGAGCAGCGTCGTCTTGCCGGAGCCGGATGGCCCAAGCAGCGCGATCAGCTCACCCGACTTGATGTCAAGCGATACGTCATGGAGGGCCGGAAACCGGTCAAACTCCTTGCGTACGTTGGCAACGCGAACTTCCATGTAGATCCCTCAGTAATTTGGTGCATGTCGTTGTCCCAAAACCGGTTCCCAGTCTTGGGCGACATGCATTTAGTCAGTGCCCGCGCGTCGCGGCGATCTCGGCGCCGTAGCGCATCTCGAGAAGTGTTTTCAAGACGAGCGTGACCAGCGCCAGGCCGGCAAGCAGCGAAGCGACGGCAAAAGCGCCGACGGCGTTGTACTCGTTGTAGAGGATTTCGACATGCAACGGCATGGTGTTGGTCAGCCCGCGTATGTGGCCCGACACGACCGAGACCGCGCCGAATTCGCCCATCGAGCGGGCGTTGCACAGAAGCACGCCGTAGAGCAATCCCCATTTGACGTTGGGCAGCGTCACGTACCAGAAGGTCTGCCAGCCGTTGGCGCCCAGAGAGAGCGCGGCTTCCTCGTCGCCGTTGCCCTGTTCCTGCATCAGCGGGATCAGTTCGCGGGCAACGAAGGGGAAGGTGACGAAGATGGTCGCGAGCACGATGCCGGGCACGGCGAACAAGATCTGGATGCCGTGCGCCTTCAGCCATTCACCGAACAGTCCCTGAGCGCCAAACAAAAGCACATAGACCAGGCCGGAAATGACCGGCGAGACCGAGAAGGGCAGGTCGATCAGCGTGGTTAGAAAAGCCTTGCCCTTGAACTCGAACTTGGCGATCGCCCAGGCAGCCGAAATGCCGAAGACGACGTTGAGCGGAACGGCGATCACCGCCACCAGCAGCGTCAGCCGGATCGCCGAGCGCGTATCGGGATTGGAGAGCGATTCCGTGTAGGCGCCAATGCCTTTCGCCAGCGCCTCGTGGAAGACGATGATCAGCGGCAGCAGCAGGAAGATGGCGAGGAAGGCGAAGGCCACCGCCATCAGCAGCAGCCGCACCGGCCGGCTTTCGGTCACCGCCGCCGACCGGCTCTCGTGATGCGGTTCGTAGGATTTGATCTCGGGGTCAGCCATAGCGCTTGCGACTCCATGACTGCGCCAGGTTGATGACCAGCAGCATCACGAACGACAGCAAAAGCATGATTGCCGCGATCGCGGTGGCCGCCGGATAATTGTACTCCTCGAGCCGGATGACGATCAGAAGCGGTGCGATCTCCGACTTGTAGGGAAGGTTGCCGGCGATGAAGATGACCGAGCCGTATTCGCCGACGCCGCGTGCGAAGGCGAGTGAGAAGCCGGTGATGATGGCCGGCGCCAGGCCGGGAAACAGGATGCGGGTGATGATCTGGAAGCGGTTGGCGCCGAGCGTCGCGGCGGCTTCCTCCACTTCCTTGTCGATCTCCTCCATGATCGGCTGCACCGTGCGCACGACAAACGGCAGGCCGATGAAGACGAGCGCCACGACAATGCCGAGCGGCGTGTAGGCGACCTTGATGCCGAGCGGCGCCAGGAGATGGCCGATCCAGCCATTGGGCGCATAAAGAGTGGTCAGCGCAATGCCCGCGACCGCGGTCGGCAGCGCGAAGGGCAGGTCGACCATCGCGTCGACGACGCGGCGGCCGGGGAAGCGGTAGCGCACCAGCACCCAGGCGACGAGCGTGCCGAAGACGACGTTGACGGCGGCTGCGATGAAGGCTGTGCCGAAGCTGATTTCGAGTGCGTTGATGGTCCGGCGGTCGGTGGCGATCGCCCAAAAATCGGTCCAGCCGAGGGCTGCCGAGCGCCAGATCAGGCCCGACAGGGGGATGAGGATGATGAGCGTGAGGTAGGCAAGCGAGAAGCCGAGCGTCAATCCGAAACCCGGAATGACACTCGGCTGTCTGAATCGCCACCCCGCCTTGGCGGGTGCTATGGTCATGTCGTCCTGATCTAAATCCTACTGGGCCGGCTTGTAGATCTGGTCGAATATACCACCATCGCCGAAATGATAAGGCTGTGCCTTCTTCCAGCCGCCAAAAAGCGGATCGTCGATGGAGATCAGCTTGATTTCGGGCGTCTTCGGAATGTCAGCCGCATCCACCAGCTCGGGCTTGGCCGGACGATAGTGGTTCTTGGCGATGATCGTCTGGGCTTCCTTGGAATAGAGCCAGCCGAGATAGGCTTCGGCGACCTTGCGGGTGCCCTTGGCATCGACATTGGCGTCGACGATCGCCACCGGCGGCTCGGCCAGGATCGAGGTCGGGGGATAGACGATCTCGAAATTGTCGGCTCCGAATTCATTGAGCGCCAGATAGGCGTCGTTTTCCCAGCCGATCAGCACGTCGCCGATGCCCTTTTGCGCGAAGGTGACCGTCGAGCCGCGCGCACCGGTGTCGAGCACCGGAGCATTGGCGTAGAGCTTGCCGACGAATTCCTTGTTCTTGGCTTCGTCGCCGCCATCATTGGCGTTGGCATAGGCCCAGGCGGCAAGGTAGTTCCAGCGGGCACCGCCGGAGGTCTTGGGGTTCGGCGTGATCACCTGGACGCCGTCCTTGACCAGATCGCTCCAGTCGTGGATGCCCTTCGGGTTGCCCTTGCGGACCAGGAAGATGATGGTCGAGGTGTACGGCGCCGAATTGTTCTCGAACTTCTTGCGCCAGTCCGGGTTGATCTTCTTCGACTTGGTGACGATGGCGTTGATGTCGCCTTCGAGCGCCAGCGTGACCACATCGGCATCGAGGCCGTCGATCACGGCGCGGGCCTGGGCGCCGGAGCCGCCATGCGATTGCTGGATGGTGACCGTCTCGCCGGTCTCGGCCTTCCAGTGTGCGACGAAGGCTTCGTCATAGGCCTTGTAGAGTTCGCGTGTCGGGTCGTAGGACACGTTCAGAATGGTCGTATCGGCAAACGCGAAACCGAGCGTGCCGAACTGGATCGATGTGGCGACCAGTGCGCCGAGCAGTTTCTTGAAATGAGGTTTGGTCATTTCCGCCTCCGTTGATGACGGCTGAACTCTATCGAATTGATAGAAATTAGATGCATTCAACGTTGCATTTTTTGTCCCCCCGAAGGAAATTTTCGCCGATATTGGGTTTCGGAAGGAAATATTTTCCTCATATTGGTCTAACCCGAATCCGGCCGGTTTGACGCTATCTAGGAGCTGACACCGCAGAAGCAAGGCCGAGCGAGGGAAGGCTCGCTGTAGCACCGGGCACTTCAGCCCGCAGTGATGGGAAAATCGAAGCGCAGTTTTGGAAACGGCTCATCCCGAAGCGTGTAGTGCCACCACTCGCGCGCATAATTCTTGAAGCCGCCGGCGCGCATGGCGTCGAGCAGCTTTTTGCGGTTTGCCGCTGCTTCTGCCGCCAATGGGCGATGGGCGGTTTCGCTCGCCGGGTCGAAACAGTCGAAGCTGGTGCCGAAATCGAGCGTGCCGGCGCCGGCCGCGCCGCAAGCGGCGGATGACTTGTTCTTGCCGTCGCTGCGGGCGATGGCGACATCGACGGTCGAGCCGCGCGAATGGGTGGACAATTCGCCGATATAGCCCTTGGCGATGAGGTCGCCGCGCGGCACCAGAGGGTACCATTGCGGATCGGGCGGGCCGCCCTCTCTGGTCCATTTGCCCATGTCGGCAACGGCGCGGGCCGGGCGGTAGCAGTCGAAGACGACCAGCGTCAGGCCGTCGGCGGCGAGCGCTTTCTGCACGCCGGACAGCGCTTGCGCAGCTTGCTTCGTGAGGATGCAGACTGGGGCGTCGTAGCCATCGGCCTTGCGATGCAGGAAATTTTCCAGGCCGGCATAGCGGATGTCCTGGCGGATCGAGGGATCGACATCGGCCAGGCGGACGAAGCCGGCGGGCAGGGGATCGGCGGCGGCGGGGGAGCAAGTCGAAACGAACATGGATACGGCTAAGGCCAATCCTCGATGCAAGCGCTTCGGCACACCCCCCTCTGGCCTGCCGGCCATCTCCCCCGCAAGGGGGGAGATCAGGTGTCGCTGCGGCTTTCGCCAATTTTCAACGTTGCTGAATGAGCGCGGCGCCGAAGCTGCCAATCTCCCTCCTTGCGGGGGAGATGGCCGGCAGGCCAGAGGGGGGTGCCTCGCGCCGGGTTTCAGGCGAAGAAACCCAATCCCCTTTACCGCTTGGCGCCCTCTATTCAACGAACACCTTCACGCTTGCCGCGCGTCCCACGGCGTCGATGACGGTGAGCGTCGAATAGCCGGCGCCGTCGGGCAGCCAGGTCGCGGTGCGGCGGCGGTCGATGCCGACGAGCGGCTTGCCATTGGCCAGCCAGCGGAACGGCGCGCGGCCGCCTTGCAGTTTCAGCACCAGCGGCGAGGCCTCGGCGGAATTGGTGGCGAGATCGACGCGGGCGCCGTTGGGCGGGAAAATGATCGTTGGCGCCGGTTCCGTCGGGCCTGCCTGCACCAGTCCGTCGGCGCCGGCGCCGAAGCGCGCCAATGTCACCGGCAGGTCTTCGCGCCTGGCCTTGACGACGCCGGCCGGCTGGCTGGGCAACGGGACGGCGGTGAGGCCTGAACGGACGAAGCCCTCGAACAGGATGGGGGCGGCCGAGACATAGCCGGACAGGCCGGGCACCGCACCGGCATCGGCGCGGCCGACCCAAACACCCAGCACGTAGCGGCCGTCGAAGCCGACCGACCAGGCATCGCGATAGCCGTAGGACGTGCCGGTCTTGTAGGCGATGCCGCGCTGCAAGGCGCCCTCAGGCGGCTTTACGCCCGACAATATGTCGGTGATCTGCCAGTTCGCCTGGGCGTCGAGGATGGTGGCGGTGGCGCGCTCGTCGTTGGCCGGCTCGGTGCCGTCATGGAGCGTGTTTGCCTTGCCGCCATTGGCGAGGCCGGTATAGAGCTGGACGAGATCGCGCAGCGTTACGCCGACGCCTCCGAGGCCGATGGCGAGGCCCGGCGCCTCGTTGACCGGTAGCACCGGGCTGACGCCGGCCTGGCGGAAGCGCGCCATCAGCCGTGCCGGGCCGACAGAGTCGAGCACGCGGATTGCCGGCACGTTGAGCGACAGCTGCAGCGCCTGGCGGATCGAGACATCCCCCTGATAGCCCATGTCGAAATTCTTTGGCCGGTAGCCGCCGAAATCGACCGGTCTGTCCTCGATCAGCATTTCCTGCGCCACCAGCCCCTGCTCGAAGGCGAGGCCATAGATGAACGGCTTAAGCGTAGAGCCGGGCGACCGCACGATCTTGGTCATGTCGATCCAGCCGGAACGGCTGGCGTCGAAGAAATCGGCAGAGCCGACTTCGCCGAGGATGTCACCGGTGCGGGCATCGGCCATCACCATGGCGACGGAGAGGCGCGGACCAAGCTTGATCGCGGCATCGCGCGCCACCTGCTCCAGCCCTTGCTGGACGCTTTTGCGGATCGTCAGCTGCAATGGCTTGCCGGGTACGGCCTTGGGAAGCATGGCATAGGCGGCATGCGGCGCCAGCGCCGGCAGTTTGCGGCGCAAGCCCGAGACATCATCGAGCGCTGCGCGCGCGGCCTCGCGCTCGCCAAGCAGGTCAGCCGACACCATGCGGGTCAGCACGCGGTCGCGGGCGGCATGAGCGATGGTGAGATTGCGGTCGGGCCGGCGCTTTTCCGGCAATTGCGGCAGCGCAACCAGCAGGGCGGCTTCCGAGACCGTCAGCCGCTTCGGCTCCTTGCCGAAATAGGCGAGCGAGGCGGCGCGCACGCCTTCGAGATTGCCGCCATAGGGCGCCAAGGTCAGGTAGCGTTCGAGGATCTCCTGCTTGGACAGCCGCCGCTCGATCTGGATGGCACGCAGCATCTGCTTGATCTTCGAGCCGAGGCTGCGGTTTTCGCGTGGCTCGATCAGCCGGGCAAGCTGCATCGACAGGGTCGAGCCGCCGGAGACGATATGGCCGCTGGTGGCGAACTGGCCGGCGGCGCGCGCCAGCGCCAGCACATCGACGCCATCATGGTCCCAGAAGCGCTTGTCTTCATAGGTGACCAGCATGTCGACGAACTGCTTGTCGACCTGGTCGAGATGAGTGTCGAGCCGCCAGTAACCGTCCGACGTGGCGAAGGCGCGCAACAGCTGACCGTCGCGGTCCTGGACCTCGGTGGAGACGGTGAGCCTTCCGGGCAGCGGCGGCGGAAAAGCGCGGTCGAGTTCCCAGAGAGAAGCGGCAGCGATCGCCGCAAAGCCGACGAGGGAGGCGGCGGCGATGCCTGTTCGACGGAGAAATTTTCTGGAGAGCATGGTGGTGCCCTTCATCCGCCTGCCGGCTCCTTCTCTCCGCATAGCGGGGAGAAGGAGATGGTCGCGGACATCGGCGTGTTCATCTTCGTCAAGGCGCCTTACGGCGCCTTGATCTCCATCATGCCGGTGGCGGTGCGGGCCGAATATTGCGGCCGGTACATGTCCTCCACCGTGGCTGCCGGATGGGCATAGGTGCCCGGCGTTACCGCACGCACGACGTAGGCCAGCATGATGTTGCGGTCGCCATCGCCGTCATTGGGATTGAATGCCGCGACGAAACGGTCGTCGCGGAATTCGAGATGGGCTGCGTCCGTTTGCGCCAGCCAGGTGAAGTTCGACAATTGGGCGCTGGAGACAAGGCCCGGATTGTCGATCTCGAAGCCGGCCGGCAACAGGTCGGTGATCAGCAGGCGCGAAGGCCAGCGGTTCTGCTCGTAAACCTTGAGCACGACCACGTAGCGTTCGTTCTGCGTCGCCTCGGTGACGTTGGCTTCGGTGCCATCGAGCTTGTAGTAGGTGCGGTCGATGGTGAAGCCGTCGCCGCCGGCCGGCAAGGGCTCTACCGGCGAGGCGACCGTGGTGACGACCGCCTGCAGCGGCGTGGCGCCGGTGTTGGCGATGGTCAGCGGGCTGTCGGCAATGTCGGTGCCGCTGAGGTGGTTGGAATACCCACCGGCATGCGGCGCGCCGTTGACCGAGAGCGTGATCGAGTCGTTGCCCGACTTCAGCGCGCGGGCCGCCAGAAGCATCCAGGACTCGTCCTGCGTGCTGGTCCAGCGGGCATCGGCACGTTCCCTTGCCACCAGCCGGATCAGCTCCGGCACGATGGTCGGCACCGGCTTCGATTCGGCGGCGAGCGCCAGGATCGCGGCGCCATCACGCAGCCGCGAGCCATAGTCGGACCGGTAGTAGTCGTATTCGGTGGTCGACTTGGCCAGCTGCAGCGCCGTCTGGAAGGTTGCTTCCGAACGCTGCGCGTCGCCGTAGAGCGCCAGGCTCGCCGCCAACTGGGCGACGGCCATCGGGCTCGAGAAGGCTTCGAGCTTGGTGTCGGCGTAGTAGCGCAGATCGCCGACCGAGGCCTTCTTGTTGCGGGCCAGAACATAGAGCGCGTAGGCGATTTCGCTGCCGCGATCCTGGACGTCCTGGTCGTAACCGACCGAGTTTTGCAGATTGCTCAGCGCCTGGCTCATCGCCAGGGCCGGCACGTCGTAGTTCTGCTCGCGCGCCCGGGTCAGGAAGTCGGTGACGTAAGAGTCAAGCCACAGATCGCCGGAGCCCGGACCCCACAGGCCGAAGCTGCCGGCCGAAGCCTGGTAGCTCAGCACCTTGTAGATGGCGGCCTGCACGCGGCCGTGCAGTTCGGGATCGCTTTGCATGCCGACTCCGGACGCCAGATCGTTGACGTAGAGAAGCGGCATGGCGCGGCTGGTGGTCTGCTCGGCGCAACCATAGGGGTAGCGGTCGAGCGTCATCAGCAGCGACGGCACGTCGAAGGCGGCAGCCTGCGAAACGCCGACGCTGATCGAGGCGCCGTCGAGCAGGCTTGCCGCGAGCAGCTCCTTGTCGACGCGCAGCGAGCCGCCATTGCCCTTGAGGTCGACGACCAGACGGGTGGTGACCGGCAATTGCGCCGGACGCACCGGGACATACAGCGTCTGCTCGACGGAGGTGCCGTCGCCATGGGCGAGCTTGATGGTGATCGAGGCATTACCCGCCGTCTGTGCAACCAGCGGCACAGTCAGCGTCTGGCGCTTGCCCTTGGCGAGAGTCAGCTTTTCGGGCAACGGCTTGTCGCCGGTCGAGAGGTCGCCGGTCGTGGCGATCGACAGGGCATAGTCGCCCTCCGGACCGTCGGTGTCGGCGACATCGAGCCGCATGATCGCTGCATCTCCAGGCGCCAGGAAGCGGGGCAGGCCGGCGGTGATCACCACCGGATCGCGCACGATGACATCGGTCGTGGCATGGCCGACGGCCTCCTTGGTCCAGGCGACGGCCATGACGCGCACGGTGCCGTTGAACTGCGGGATGTCGAAGTCGATCCTCGCCTTGCCGTCGGCGTCGAGCTGGACCGGGCCGGAGAAGAAGGCGACCAGCTTTTCGGTCGGCGGACTGCCTTGCGGCTGCATCGAGGCGCCGTCGCCGCCGGTCCTGAGCTTGCCGCTGGTGCCGAGCGAGCCGTCGATGAGACGGCCATAGATGTCGCGGACTTCGAGCCCGAGCATGCGCTGGCCGAAATACCAGCCCTCCGGATCCGGCGCCTTGTAGTTGGTGAGGTTCAAAATGCCGACATCGACGGCAGCGACCGTGACATAGGCATTGCTGCCCGGCGCTACGCCGGCGACCGAAACCGGGATCGACAGCTGCTGGCGCGGCATCGTCTTGTCCGGCGGCGTCAGGGTAACCGCGAGCTTTTTCGAGCCCGGGTCGACCGTCAGCCATTTTACGCCGATGGCGCGCGCCGGCATGCGGGTTTCCTGCGCATCGCCGGGCCGGAGCAGGGTTGCGGTGATGTAGGCGCCGGCGCCCCAGTCGTCACCGACCGGGATGTCGACCGTGCTGCCGCCGGCCGGCACGGTTGCCGTGACGGTCTTGAGCAGCTTGTCGGCGCCGATGGTGACCAGCAGTTCGCCGGCAAAATGCGGCGACACTTTCAGCTTGGCCACGTCGCCGGCGGCATAGCTGTCCTTGTCGAGAGCGATCTCGAGCCCATCAGGCGTTTCGGTGGAGGTCGAGGAGACATACCAGCCGGCGTCGAACTCATAGCTGGTCGCCGGGCCCTCGGGATCGGCAGTCTCGATCTCGAGCCGGTACTGGCCCCAGTCGACCGGCATCGTCACGGTCGCCTCGGCATCGGCGCTGAGATCGACCTGGCCGTTGGCGATCGACTTGGTGAAGGTGACCGGTTCGTAGTTCCACGAGTTGTTGTTGCGATACCACTGGTAATTGCGTTCGACCTTGACCAGCGACCACTGCGCGCCCTTCAGCGTCTCGCGCTTGCCGTCGGGATCGACCGCGATGAGGCTGAATTTGGCGGTGCCGCCCTGCGGCACCTCATTGTCGGCGAAATCCGGACGAATGCCGATCATGTGGCCTTGCGGGCGGATGCCGATGTTGATCGAGCGCTCGATGGCGCGGCCGCCGGTTTCGCGCATGCGAACCGTGACCTTGGCGTCGACCAGCTTGGTGGTCGCGGGCAATTGGTCGACCGTGACCGGGAAGGTCGCCTTGCCGTCGTCGCCGACCACCGGCAGACCGGTGAACGGGGTGACCGAAGGCTCGGCCGACTGCTCGTCGGCAAGGCCGAACGAATAGCCGGCGAAACGGTCCCAGTCGCGCGCCGTCGACAGCGTCAGCTCGCCTTCGAGCGCGAGGCCGGCGGCCGGCGCGCCATAGAGGAAGCGGCCGTCAATGTCGATGTTGGCGGTTTCGCCCTGGGCGATCTCCTGCTTGTCGGACTTCATATCGAACTCGATGCGATCCGGCACGAAGTCTTCGACCAGGAACATCTGGCTGGAAACGGCCGCCTGCTTGGGATCGGTATAGATCGACACCGTCCAGGTGCCGCGCATGGCGTTGGCTTCCAGCGGCAGGTCGACGGCATAGCCGCCGGCCGAGACGCCATCGGCAACGATGCGGCGGTTCTCGACGCCGTCGGGACGGGTGAAGATGAAGGTCAGCGGCAGGTTTTCCACCGCTTTGGAGGCGCCGTCGCGGGCAAGGGCTGCGACATGCACATCCTCGCCGGCGCGGTAGATGCCGCGTTCGGTCCAGGCATAGACATCGAGCGCGCCCGGTGCGGCGCGTCCGGCGACGCCGCGATCGGACAGATCGAAGCCAGCGCGGCCCATGTCGAGGAAGACGAAATCGTTGTCGCCCTGCTTGGCCATCAGAACGGCCGGCACCATGCCGCCGTCGCCGCGCGTCAGGCCGGGGTTGAAGACAGCATGGCCTTCGGCGTCCGACGTGGCTGTGCCGAGGATTTCATTGTTCCTGGCCAGCAGCGTCAGTTCGGCGCCGGCGATCGGCTTGGCGGTTCCGAGCGAGCGGGCAAAGACATTGAGGCCATCCTGGCCGGTATAGGTCGACAGGCCGATGTCCGAGACGACGAACCACTGCGTGGCAAGCGAATTGTAATTGTCCTCGTCATTTTCATTTACCGCTTGCGCGGTCAGCACGTAGACGCCGGGCTTGCGCTGCGGCAAGGCTTCGTCGACCGGGAACGAAGTCGTGACGTCGTTGTTGAGGTCGTTGGCGATATCGAGCTGCCCCTGCCAGACCGGCTCACCCATCTGGTCGGAAATGCTGGAGATATCATAGCCGTCGAGCTGCTTCAGGAACTGATAGCCGGACAGAAGCTGCGCGAGCGAACGATCGCCGATGCGGTAGAGCTTCATCTGCGCGGCGTTCATGTTGACGGTGACGACCGGGATGCCGCGGCGGGCGCCGGCGGGCAGCACGAAGCTGTCGCCGGTGAAACGGGCGGACGGCGCGCGGTCCTGCACATAGATCGACAGCACGACCGGAGCGGCGGTGACCTCGCCAATTGCGGCCGGCAGGCCGGCGCGGAAGGTCACTTCGTAATGCTGGCCGTGTTCCAGGCCTTCGACGCAGATCTGCTTGTCCTTGGCCTCGACGCCCTTGGGCGGCTGGTTGTCGACGGTGACGAACTGGGCGTAGTCGACGCCGGTCTTCACCAGCTCCTCGGAAAACTGCGCGCAAATGCGCGGCGCGCTGGTGTCGGCGTCGATCGAGTGATCGATGACGCGGAAGCCCTTGCGGGCCTTGAGATCCTCATATTCGGCCTTGACCGCCGGCGAACTGACCAGCGCGAGGCTGGCTTCATAGGCCTGCAGGGCTGGACGGTAGAGATCGCGGCGGTCGAGGCCGTTGCCGAGCAGCGCCAGCACTTCGGCGCGGGTCTTGGTGGTGCGCAGCAACTTGTAGGCGTTGATGGCGGCGGAGGTGCCTTTGACCGGCAGATTGTAGGATTCGGAGGTGCCGCTGGCCGGCTGTATGGCAAGCGTTTCACGCGCCAGACCGAGCCAAAGCTGGCCGTCGTCAGGCAGGACCGAGACCGCGGCCTCGTATTTGTTCATGGCTTGGCCATGGTCGCCGGTCAGTGCAGCCTGTTCGGCGGCGGCGCGGAGTGATTCCAGCCCGTCGGTCGGCTTGTCATAGGCCGGATCGGTCAGCTTGTTGCGGTATTGCTGGGCCTGGTCGGCCATCCAGTTGGGGAAGAAGGCGAGTTCCGGCGGGGCGCCGATATCGGGGTCGCCATCGACATTGACGACCTTGCCCGCGACCGCGCCGCTGAAGGGTTTCAACTGGTTATAGTCGGATTTTAGGAAGCACCATTTGGCCTTGTTGTTGTAAGTAAAGGCGCGGCAGGCGGGGTCGCCGAGGCATGTCGTCTTGCACTGATCGAGGCTGACATTCTGGTCCGATCTGAGATCGAACCCGAAATAGTCGGAATTATTTGAGGTCACCACCCGGCGGGCTTCGGCCGCTTGCGCTACAGACCCCCAGGCGAAAATGAGAAGAATCAAGATCGACAGACCACGAGCCGCCGCGCGCATCGCCATAACACCCTCCAGACACTGCTACGTCCGCGGCATGTTCAAGCTTCAGTCAAGCTTGTCAACACGAGGACGGGCAGGTTTCCGCCCGCCAACGGTTCCCAAACCGGCCAATGACCGGTATGCCGATAGTTCATCCAGGGGAAAGGGATCACGCTTTCTTGCGAAAACGCAGAAGGTGTGAATTCCAAGCCCTGCCTATTTCAGACAATTGGATTGTGGCCCCTTTACGAGCGCTTCAAAACTTCATTCCAATTTTAGTTTTGTAACCTAGGTTGTCCTGATGCCGGCGTATGAAGCGCAGATGTCGAAGGTAAGTGCGCCACGGCGCACGCTTTCGCGCGCGCTGATTGTGGCGTTGGCGTGCTCGAGCGTGCTCGTTGCCGAATCGGGGTCGGCGGCCGCCTTCGAGCTCTTCGGCATCAAATTGTGGGGCTCTTCGAATGACGAGGACGCCGATATCGTCGACCCGCTGCGCTATGCGGTGACCATCGAAGCGCCCGATGCCGACAAGGACTTGGTCAAGAAGCTCGAAAACGCCTCGTCGCTGAAATCCGACGAGGACCGCCCGGTTTCCGGCTCGCTCGGCCTTTTGGCAAAGGCGCGTAGCGACCGCGAACAGCTGGTCGCCGCGCTTTATGCCGACGCCCGTTATGAAGGCGTCGTCACCATCGCCATCCAGGGCAAGGTGCTCGACGATTTGCCGCCCGATGTCGAATTTACGGGTCCGCAGCCGATCCCGGTGGTGATCAGCATCTCGAGCGGGCCCAAATTCACGCTCGGCAATATTCGGCTGGAGGGCGATGCCGCCGGGCTGGCGAGCGCCGATTTCGGCCTGATAGCCGGCGGCGATGCCGGCTCGGGCGCCGTGCTCAAGGCCGAGGCGCTGATCGTGCGGGCGCTGAAGCAGGAGGGCCGGCCGCTGGCCCGGATCACCGACAGGCAGGTCGTGGCCGAGCACACCACCTCGACGCTAGACGTGACGCTGACGGTGGCCGCCGGGCCGGTTGCCGGTTATGGCGACACCACCGTCGATGGCACCGAGAAGGTCGATCGCGAGTTCACCGAATATATGACCGGGCTGAAACGCGGCCGGCAATATTCGCCTGACGAGATCGACGATGCCCGCGACCGGCTGCTGAGGCTCGAAGTGTTCAACAGCGTGACGCTGAAGGAAGCCGACAGTCTTGACGCCGACGGCAACATTCCGATCGGCGTTCAGGTCAGCGAGCGCAAACCACGCTATTTCGGCGTCGGCGGCACTTTCTCCAACACCGAAGGGCTAGGCCTGGAAGGCTATTGGGGCCACCGAAATCTGTTCGGCCGGGCCGAAAAGCTGCGCATCGAGGGCAAGATCAGCGGCATCGGCAGCAACGATCTCAGCGAGCTCAACTACAATGCCGGCATCATGTTCGAGAAGCCGGGGGTGGTCGGGCCGGCCTCGAAATTCATCGCCAGCGTCAAGACCGTACTCGAACATCCCGACGCCTACGACCATTTTTCGGTCAAGGGCAGCACCGGCCTGTCCTATGAGATCGACAAGAAGCAGACGGTTTCGGCTGAAATCGCGCTCGACTACTCCAGGATCACCGACGCCTTCGGCAAGCACAAATACCTGATCGCCAGCATTCCGCTGCAATATGTCTACGACAACAGGGACAACCGGCTCAACCCGACCAGCGGCTTCAGGGTTCTGGCCTATGCCGAACCGAGTTACGACATTCTGAGCGGCGCCGCCTTCCTCAAGCTCAGGGGCGAGGGGTCGGCCTATCAGTCGCTCGACACGGCCTCGAAATTCGTGCTTGCCGAACGCGTCGCGCTGGGTTCGATCGTCGGCACCGGCCTTCAGAACGTTCCAGCCGACAGGCGCTTCTATTCCGGCGGTGGCGGCTCGGTGCGGGGCTATGCCTATCAGGGCATCGGACCGAAGGACATCGACAATCAGCCGATCGGCGGGCTTTCCTTCTTCGAAACATCGGTCGAAATGCGCATTGCGCTGACCGACACGATCGGCATCGTGCCGTTCGTCGACGCCGGCACTGTCTCGACCACAGCGACGCCGGACTTTTCCGACGTGAAGGTCGGCGCGGGCGTTGGCCTGCGTTACATCACGCCGTTCGGGCCGCTGCGCATCGACGCCGCCGTGCCGCTCAACCGCGACCGTGGCGACCCGCGTTTCGGCATCTATGCCGGGATCGGACAGGCGTTCTGACGATGAAGATTTTGAAACGCATCCTTCGCCTGTTTTTCTACACGCTGCTGATCGTGGCGGCGGCGGGCATCGGCGCGTTGATCGTGCTGACCAAGACCGAGCGCGGCCGCGAAAATCTCGCCGGCATCATCTCTGACATGGCCTCGTCAGGGGACAGCAAAGTCACGGTCAGCGGCATTAACGGTATCTGGTCCGGCGCGCTGACGGTCGACCATGTCGTGCTGGAAGACCGCGAGGGCGCCTGGCTGGTGGCCCGCAAGGTGGCCGTCGACTGGTCGCCGCTGGCGCTGTTGTCGAAGAATTTCAGCGCCGACCGCATAGCGGCCGAACGGATAGAACTGGCACGGCTGCCTGTGGCGAGCACCGAGCCGAGCAAGAGCGGGTCGACCGGCCTGCCGGTTTCGCTTGATATCAGAGCGATCGATTTGCCGGAGATCGCGCTCGGCCAGCAACTTGCCGGCAGCGGCATTGCCGAACTTGCGGCCAAGGGATCGGCCAAGGTCGATGCGTCGCCGCTGGCGATCCAGACGGTGCTCAACGTTACCCGCCATGACGGCAAGCAAGGCAATATCGACGCCAACATCCACTTCGCGCCGGATGAAAACAAGCTCGACCTCGATCTCAAGGCTTCCGAGCCGGCCGGCGGCATCATCGCCAACCTGCTCAAGCTACCCGGCGCGCCGCCGGTCAACATCGTCGTCTCGGGCACCGGGCCGCTGGCCAACTGGAGCGGCATCGGCACCTTCATGGTCGACGGTCAGATCGTTACCCAGCTCACCGGCCGGCACCAGCTCACCGACAAGGGCAACCGGATCGAGGCCAAGGGCGACGGTTCGTTCGAAGGCTTCCTGCCGGAACGGTTCAAGTCGCTGTTTGCCGGCAAGACCAGTTTCGACCTCGCCGGCACCGCGACCGCAGCCGGCGGCGTCGACATCGAGCGCGCTGCGATCGAGAGCGACGCAGTTCATGGCACCGCTGCCGGCATGGTCGACCCCAAGGGCGCCAGTGACCTTTCGGTCGAACTCGTGGCCAAAGCCAAGCCGGTCACGGTCAATGTCGGTACCCAGGCGCAGCCGATCATGGTGGCCATCAACAATGTGACCGCGCGCGCCTTCGGTGACGGCAAGGCGCCGATGATCGATGCCGGCGCTTCGCTCGTCTCGGTGGTTGCGGGCGGTTCTCAGGTGAACAATCTCGATGCGCGGATCCATTCCGACGGTTTCGACATCGAGAACCGCAGCGGCCCGGTCAGCGTGTCGCTGGCGGCGGCCGGGCTGAAGACCGACGTGGCGACGCTGGCGCCGCTGATCACCGGCAAGCTGACGGCCTCTCTTGCCGGTTCGATCAGCAGGGACGAGATTTCGCTCGACGAAGGCACGCTGCGCAGCGATGCTCTCAATGCCGGGCTGACGGCTAAGGTGACGCTGGCCGATCTCGCCATGACGCTGAAGATGAATGCGGATGCTGTGTCGACGGCGCTGCCGCCGCAGATCAGTTCGCTGCTTGGCGAACGGGTCAAATTCTCGGCGACCGCGACGCGCGATCCGCAGGGCTCTTTCGCCGCCAACTCGATCGAACTCACTTCCGGTTCGCTGAGCGCCAGCGGCACCGCCAGCGCGCAAGGCAGCGATATCCAGGCCGACATCAAGGGCAAGCTCGGCGACGTCTCGGTGCTGTCTTCGCTGGTCGGCGTGCCGATCGCCGGCGGGGTCGATTTCGCGCTGACGGCAAGCGGCGCGCGCAACGCACCGGATTTCTCGGTTTCGGCCGACAGTGCCAGCCTGACGGCCTCCGGCCGCACCGTCAAGGACATCAAGCTGACCGCATCGGGCAAGGCCGACATTGTGAGCCCGGCCGCAGATGTCTCGCTGACCGGCGCGGTCGACGAACAGCCGCTCGCCATCAAGGCGGCGCTGGTGACGAGCGATGGCAAGCGCTCCATCAAGGGGCTCAGCGTAGCGCTGGGCGACAACAAGGTGTCGGGCGACCTCACGCTCGATGAAAAATTCCTGCCGCTGGGGACGCTGACGATCTCCGCCCCCGATATCGCGCCGCTGGCGTCGCTGGCCGGGCAGACGGCGGCCGGCGATATCGGCGGCACCGTGGTGTTCGCCAAAGACGGCGAGGCTCCCACTGTCACCATCAATGCAGCCAGCGTGTCGATCGCGCGCGGTGATGTGGCAGCCAAGGCAGTCACCGTCAGCGCACTGATCGCCAACTATCTTAACAGCCCTGCGATCTCCGGCACGATCAAGGCCGAGAGCGTGACCTCGGGAACGACCGTCGTCAGTGGCATCGGCGTCGACCTCAAGCGTGACGGCGACTGGACGAATTTCACCGGCGGCGCAACCATATCAGGCATTCCGGCGACAGCTGCCGGGCGGGCGAAGATTGCCGGGGGCGCGACCAGCGTCGAGATCGCGTCCGGCGAGGCGACGGTGCGCGGCATCAAGGTGGCGATCGCCGAGCCGTCGAGCCTGACCATTGCCGATGGCATAACCAACATTCAAAGGCTGGTAGTCGATCTCGGCGGCGGCTCGGTGACGCTGTCGGGCACGGCGGGCCAGACGCTCGATCTGGCGGCGACCTTCTCGGCGCTGCCGGCTGCGCTTGCCAATGGCTTTTCGCCCGGCCTCGATGCCGCGGGCACGCTCGACGGCACGGCGCAAATCACCGGGCCGTCAGCAAATCCCGACATTCGCTTTAATGCAAAACTGGCCGGCGCCGAGACCAGCCAGACCCGTCAGGCCGGGCTCGGACCGCTCGATGTCGATGCGGCCGGCAGCTATTCGACGGCCGGCGGCGTCGTGCTGGATCAGGCGACGCTGTCGGGCCAAAAAATCTCCGGCAAGGCCGCCGGCACCGTCAACCCGAACGGCGCCAGCGATTTCGCGCTCGATCTGACATCGTCCGGTCCGAGCCTGCCGTTGACGCTGGGCAGCGCGGAAAGCCCGATCAAGCTCGAATTGCAGGCGCTGTCGGTGAAGGCGGCCGGGCAGGCTGCGCAAGCCAAGCTCGACATCTCGGCGGTACTGCCTTCGGTGGCGACGGATGACGCCAAGGTCGAGGGCATTGCGCTTGCGCTGCATTCCGATGCATTTGATATGAAAAGCCGAACCGGTCCGATCTCGGGCACGGTGACGGCGGACAAGATCGGTCTAGACAATCCGACCATCGCGCCGCTGATCGTCGGCAAAATCACCGCCAAGGTCGCGGGCAGCCTGGCGGCCGATGCGATTACCATCGACAGCGGCTCGGTGCAGGGCGATGCGCTGGGCAGTGCCTTCAATGGCCGTGTCGGCATTGCCGATGGAGCAATCGACCTCAACCTCAACGCCGACGTGCTGTCGGCGGCATTGCCGGCTGCGGCGCGCAGCGTGCTGGCAGAGCGCACGCAGCTCAGCGCCACGCTGAAGCGGGATGCCAATGGCAATGTCAGCGCCAATCCGGTCACGCTGGCGTCGGGCGCACTGACCGCGGACGGTCAGGCCAGCCTCGCCGACAACAAGCTTAGCGCAGATATCAAGGGTGCACTGGCCGACATCTCGCTGTTGTCGAAAGATGCCAAAGGCGCGATCAGCTTTGCACTCAACGTGCAGGGGCCCAGCCTGGCGCCGGACCTGTCGCTGACGGTCAACAGCGACCGCCTGCTGGTGGCGGAACGCGAAATCACCGGACTTAAGCTGATTGCGACCGGCAAGGCCGATGCCGCGAACCCGGCAGCCAATGTGCAACTGACCGGCAATGTCGCGGGGCAGGCACTGCAAGGCAGCGCGGTGCTGGCGACTGCCGACGGCAAGAGCGCCATCAACGGCCTGCTGCTGTCACTCGGCAAGAACAGGATTTCCGGCGACCTTGCGCTCGACGAGGCTTTCGTGCCGGTCGGCACCATCGCGCTCGACCTGCCCGATATCGGACCGCTGGCGGTGCTGGCGCTGGAAAAGGCCGGAGGCGATGTGCGCGGCACTATTGCATTCTCCAAGACCGCGGATGGCCCGAACGTCGCCGTCAAGGCTGCGACCGCTTCGATCACGCGCGGCGACCTGCAGGCGAAGACGGTGTCGATCGATGCGCTGGTCGCCAACTATCTCGCCGCGCCGGTCATCTCGGGCAAGATTCGCGCCGACAGCGTCATTTCCGGCGGCACCGCCATCAGCGGCATCGATGTCGATTTGAAGCGCGACGGCGACTGGACCGGGTTTTCCGGCGGCGCCACCGTCAAGGGCATTCCGGCGAGGGCTGCGGGCAGGGTAAAGGTGGCTGGCGGCACCACCACCATCGAACTCGCTTCCGGCCAGGCCACGGTGCAGGGCATCAAGGCGGCCATCGCCCAGGCCTCGACCGTCAGCATCGCCAACGGCACCACGACGCTGGACAAGCTGGTGCTCAATCTCGGTGGCGGCACGGCGACGGTGACCGGCAAGGTCGGGCAGGCACTCGACATCAGTGCCGCGCTGTCGAAGGTGCCGGCTTCGCTGGCCAACAGTTTTTCGCCGGGCCTCCAGGCCGCCGGTTCGATTTCGGGAACAGTCAAGGTAACCGGCGCGCCGGGCAATCCGACTGTCGCTTTCGATATCGATGCTGGTGGGGTGCAGACCTCGCAGACGCGCAGCGCCGGTCTTGGCGGCATGAATATCTCTTCGTCGGGAACATTCGCCGGCAAGAAGCTCACCTTCAACGCCGACATCAGCGACGGGGCCGGGCTTGGCCTCAAGGGCGGCGGTACGGTGACGACGGCCGGCACACCAGCGCTGGTGCTCGACTTCAACGGCAAGGTGCCATTTTCCTTCCTGGCCGCCAAGCTTGCGGCGCAAGGGCTGTCGCTCAGCGGCACCGCCAACGTCAATATCCAGGTGCGCGGCCCGGCGGCGTCGCCGGTGATCGGCGGCACGGTCAGCACGTCGGGCGCCCGCCTGGTCGACGCGCGCTCCGGCCTTGCCGTCAATGACATTGCCGCCGACATTTCGATCGGCAACGGCGTTGCCCGGGTCAACCGGCTAACCGGCACGCTGTCGACACGCGGCAGCCTGTCGGCCTCCGGCACACTCGGCATCAATCCGGCGCAAGGTTTCCCAGCCGATTTGTCTATCAAGCTGGTTGACGGCCGCTATACCAACGGCAGGGTGGTGACAGCCAATCTCGGCGGCGACCTGACCATCAAGGGGCCGCTCACCTCGGCGCCGGTGATTTCGGGCACCGTCAACCTGGCCAAGACCGTCATCACCGTTCCCGATAAGCTGCCGGGCTCGCTGGCAGCGCTCGGTGTCAAGCACAAGAACGCCCCCGCCAGCGTGCGGGCGCAGGACAAGGCCTTGCGACCGGCGGCGGCCAGCGGTGGTGGCGGCAGTGGACTTGTCCTCGACGTCACGGTCAATGCGCCGAACCAGATCTTCATCCAGGGCAGGGGTGTCGATGCCGAGTTCGGCGGTTCGCTGAGGCTGACCGGCCCGGCGGCTTCGCCGCAGGCGGTCGGCACCTTCACCTTGCAGCGTGGGCGGCTGTCGATCCTCGGCAAGCGGCTGACCTTTACCGAAGGCACGGTCGGCTTTTCGGGGTCGCTGGTACCCTACCTCAACTTGACCGCGACATCGACCACGACCAGCGCCACCGTCACCATCGTCGTCTCGGGCGAAGCGACCAATCCGAAATTCGACTTCTCATCGGTGCCGGCGCTGCCCGAGGACGAGGTGCTGGCGCAGCTGATTTTCGGCCGCTCTATGTCGAACCTGTCGCCGCTGCAGATCGCGCAACTGGCCGAGGCCGCCGGCCAACTGGCCGGCGTCGGCGGCTCGACCTCGCTGCTCGAAAACCTGCGCAGTGCAATCGGCGTCGATGACCTGGATGTGACCACCGATGACCAGGGCGGCACCGCCGTGTCGGCGGGCAAGTACCTCAATGACCGCACCTATGTGACGATCCAGAAAGGCGACAGGCCAGGATCGGGCAAGGCGACGATCGACCTCAATGTCGGACGCGGCGTCAAGCTGCGCGGCGAGGCCAACGATGGCGGTGAGGCCAAGGGCGGCATATTCTACGAAAAGGAATATTGAGTTCCTGGCCCTTACCGCCACCGGAACTGGCGCTGTCTCAACCCGCCCAAAATGTATCAATTACTCGCCTAAGCAGATTCCGGCGGAATCTGGGCGCGCTAGCACTTTTGCGCCAAGTCTGTCGTTATCACGCGAACCGCTCCCTTTTCAAAGTTGCACATTCCCTAACAGGTTCCGTAGCCATGCCGTCTTTGACATCACGGCAGGGATGCGGAATGTTAAAAGGCGGAAAGCCAACAATGGGAGTTAAGGTATGACAAATTACAAGAGTAATGGCGATCGCGTTCCCGATCACATCCTGGCCATGGCCGAAGAAGCCAAGGCAGGCAAAGTCGATCGCCGCGAGTTCCTCGCCATGGCCAGCGTGTTCGGCGCGTCGACTGCGATGGCCTACGGCATGCTCGGCGTAGCCGTGCCGACCCAAGCCAGGGCCGAAGAGGTGCAGGGCAAGAAGGGCGGCATCCTGAAAGTCGCGCAATGGGTCAAGGATCCCAAGGATCCACGCAAGGCCGACTGGTCGGAAATCGCCAATGCCGAGCGCCAGGCGCTTGAGCCGCTGGTCAAGTACACCAGCGAATACACGTTCCGCCCGTACCTTCTGGAGAGCTGGGAGGTCAACGACGACGCCACCGAGTACACGCTGCATGTGCGCAAGGGTGTGACCTGGTCGAATGGCGATGCCTTCACCGCCGATGACGTCATCTTCAATCTCAAGCGCTGGGGCGACAAGAAGGCCGAGGGCAATTCGATGCCTGGCCGTCTCGGCACGCTGGTCAAGGACGACAAACTCGACGAAAGCGCCGTGACCAAGGTTGACGACCACACCGTCAAGCTGAAGCTCGGCAAGGCCGACATCGCGCTCATTCCGAACATGTGCGACTATCCCGGCCTCATCGTGCACAAGAGCTTCGACGAGAAGGGCGGCGACTTCAAAGCCTGCCCGATCGGTACCGGCCCGTTCGAGCTCGTCTCCTACGATGTCGGCCAGAAGGTGGTCTACAAGCGCCGCGAGGACAACAAGTGGTGGGACGGCGAGGTGTTCCTCGACGGCATCGAATTCGTCGACTACGGCACCGATCCGGCAGCCATGGTCAGTGCCTTCGAGGCCGGCGAAGTCCATACGAATTTCGAGACCTCGGCCGACTATGTGTCGATCCTCGACGGACTGGACCTGGTCAAGTCCGAAATCGTCACCGCGTCGACCATCGTGTGCCGCACCAACATCAACAACAAGCCTTACGGCGATCAGAAAGTGCGCAACGCGCTGCAGTTGGCGGTCGACAACAATGTCGTTCTGCAGCTTGGCTACGGAAATGCCGGCACGGTGGCTGAAAACCACCATGTCTGCCAAATCCACCCGGAATATTACGAGCTGCCCAAAGTCGCTCGCGATCCGGCCAAGGCCAAGGCGCTGATGGCGGAAGCCGGCCAGGCCGACTTCGAGCATGAGCTGATCACAGTCGACGAAGACTGGCACAAGAATACCGGCGACGCCATCGCCGCGCAGATGCGCGACGCCGGCCTCAAGGTAAAGCGCACGGTGCTGCCGGGCTCGACGTTCTGGAACGACTGGACCAAGTACCCGCTGTCGATGACCAACTGGAACATGCGCCCGCTCGGCGTTCAGGTTCTGGCGATCGGCTACCGCACCGGCGAGGCGTGGAACGAGTCGGCCTATTCCAACCCCGAATGGGATGCCAAGCTCAATGCAGCATTGGCCGTTGCCGATGCGGCCAAGCGCAAGGAGATGATGAAGGACATCGAGCAGATCCTGCAGGATTCCGGCATCATGATCCAGCCATACTGGCGCAAGCTCTACAGCCACTCGGTCAAGGCGGTGCAGAATTACAAGATGCATCCGACCTTCGAGCGCGACTACGGCAAGGTCTGGCTCGACCAGGCGTGATCGGAACGTCAGGGAAGGGGCGCTTCGCTCCTTCCCGTCACGCCTCGCATGGCCCAGAACCGGAAGCCGCCGCAGCAAAAAGTTGCGGACTCTCCTGAAAGACCGTTCAATAAAACTGGGTTGATTGCATCCGAGTGCCGATTTGACGGCCAACTCTGCCGGCAACGGCAAAGCTGGTTTTTCGAACTGGCTCCAACCCCAACCAGACCGGCAGGGGACCGCCATGCTTTCTTTCGTAATCCGGCGTCTCGGCACCATGGCATTGACGATGCTGTGCCTGACGATGATCGTCTTCTTCCTGATCAACCTCGAGCCGAATTTGAAGAAGCTGGCAATCAGCCAGACCGAAATGCACACATCGGCCGAACAGCTCGAAAGCTGGCTGGTCAACCATGGCTACCGGCAGAACTTCTTCGTGCGCTACGGCCAATGGCTGGGCGTCGTCCCGAAGCAACCGGTGACCGATCCGGCGACCGGCAAGCCGACGCAGCGTTTCTCCTTCTGCAACGAACCGCTGGAGCCGAAATTCTCCGGCATCCTGGAAGGTGATTTCGGCTGCTCGACCAAGTTCAAAACCACCGTTGCGTCAAAGCTATTCCCCGCACTCGCCGCCACCGGTATCCTGATGCTCTGCGTGCTGTTGGTGATGGTGCCGATTTCGCTGCTGATCGGCATCCTGGCCGGCATGCGCGAGGGCTCGCGAACGGACCGAACACTGTCCGTCGCATCGATCGCGTCGACGGCGACGCCCGAATATGTGTCGGGCGTCATCTTCACCGTCATCTTCGCCTCCTGGCTCGGCTGGCTCAACGGTTCGGCCGCCTCGGCAAGCCAGGGCATCACCTTCTACAATTTCACCCTGCCGGTGATGACGCTGGCGATCTACGGTATCGGCTACATCGCCCGCATGACGCGCGCCTCGATGGTCGAGGTGATGACGCAGCAATATATCCGCACCGCCCGGCTGAAGGGGCTTTCCTTCGGCAGCGTCGTCGTCAAGCACGCGCTGCGCAATGCGCTGATCGCGCCCTTCACCGTCATCATGCTGCAATTTCCTTGGCTGCTTACCGGCGTCGTCATCGTCGAGGTGATGTTCCGCTACCAGGGCTTTGGCTACACGCTGGTCGAGGCCGCCGGCAACAACGACATCGATCTGCTGCTTGGCTGTTCACTGGTGTCGGTGTTCATCGTGCTGATCACGCAGCTCATCTCGGATGTCGGCTACGCGTTCCTCAATCCGCGTATCAGAGTTCAATAGGGGGCTGGGGCAGATGCAGGTCGAATATATCGGTGCCTTCAATGTCGTGCTCGGCGTGATTGGGCGTTTCTGGCCGGTCTGGTTAGGGCTTGCCCTGGTGATGGGGGTGAGCTTCACCTACAAGAAAAGGCTCGGCCTCTACGGCCAGTTGTTCGATAGCGGCGTCGGCATAGTCGGTGTCGGCATCTGCCTGTTCTGGCTGTTCACGGCAATCTTCGCGTCGACCGTCGCGCCCTTCGATCCGCTCGCCCAGGTCCCGATCATGAAGGATGCGCTGCCGGGCGCGCTCGAGCCGGTATCGAAACTCATCTACTATTTCGGCGGCGACAAGCTCGCCCGCGACGTCTTTTCGCGCATGGTCTATGGCAGCCAGATCGTGCTGATCATCGCGCCGGCGGCGACCGGTTTCGCGCTGATGGTCGGCATCACGCTCGGTCTGCCCGCCGGTTACTATGGCGGCCGGATCGACACCGTGCTGTCGTTCCTAGCCAATCTGGTGCTGGCCTTCCCGGTGATCCTGCTGTTTTACCTGCTGGTGACGCCGGGCATCATGGATACGCCGATCCCCTACGCCATGGCCGGGCTGTTCTTCCTGTTCCCGATCATCTTCTTTTCGGTGCTGTTCTGGACCCGCTACAAGAACCGGCCGGACCGCCTCTATATATTGCTCGGGCTGACGCTGATCATCGGCGGCTGGGTCTATGCCGGCCTGGTGTTCGACGCCGATCCGTTCAAGATCATCCACATCGATCCCAACCAGCTCAACATCTTCGTGGCGGTGGTGTTCGCCTCCAGCCCCGGCGTGTTCCGCATCGTGCGCGGCCTGGTGATGGACATCAAGACGCGCGACTATGTGGCGGCGGCGCAGACGCGCGGTGAATCGCCTTGGTACATCATGCTGTGGGAGATCCTGCCCAATGCGCGCGGACCGCTGATCGTCGATGCCTGCCTGCGCATCGGCTACACCACGATCCTGCTCGGCACGCTCGGCTATTTCGGGCTGGGCCTGGCGCCGGAGAGCCCGGATTGGGGCACCGCGATCAAGGACGCCAGCCGCCTGCTGCGCTCGTTCATCCACCCGGCGCTGCCGCCGACAATCGCGCTGATGTCGTTCGTGCTGGGCTTGAACCTGCTTGCCGACTCGCTGCGCGAACAATCGATGAAAGACTGATCTGCGGGTCCCGCGAGCATGAAAATAGGATTGGAGCGACCCATGAATGAGGCAGTTCGAAATCCCGGCAAGCCGACCCTTGGGCCAAGCGCTGCGCCGATCATCGAGATCGAGAACCTGTCGATCTCCTTCTTCACCCGCAAGGGCGAGATCCCCGCCGTCATGGACTTTTCCTGCACGGTGATGCCGGGCGAAGCCATGGGCATCGTCGGCGAGTCCGGCTGCGGCAAGTCGACCGTGTCGCTCGGCATCATGCGCGACCTCTCCAACATCGGAAAGATTGTCGGCGGCAAGATCAAGTTCCAGGGCAAGGACATGGGCGAGCTGTCCGACGAGGAGTTGCGCTCCATCCGCGGCAACAAGATCGCCATGATCTACCAGGAGCCGATGGCGAGCCTCAATCCGGCGATGAAGGTCGGCCAGCAATTGATGGAAGTGCCGCTGATCCACGACAAGGTGTCGAAGGAAGAGGCTTACAAAAGGGCGCTCGAAATGGTGCGCTCGGTGAGATTGCCCGATCCCGAACGCATGATGCGTTCCTATCCGCACCAGCTGTCCGGCGGCCAGCAGCAGCGCATCGTCATTGCCATGGCGCTGCTGTCGAAGCCGGCGCTGCTTTTGCTCGACGAACCGACGACGGCGCTCGACGTGACGGTGGAGGCCGGCATCGTCGAACTGGTCAAGGGGCTGGGCGAGAAGTTCGGCACGTCGATGATCTTCGTGTCGCACAATCTGGGCCTCATCCTCGAGACCTGCGACCGCATCACGGTGATGTATTCGGGCGAAGCGGTCGAGACCGGCAAGATCAAGGACGTGTTCGACCGGATGCGTCACCCCTATACGCAAGGGCTGTTCCGCTCGATTCCGCTGCCGGGCGCCGACAAGAATTCGCGGCCGCTGATCTCTATCCCCGGCCAGTTGCCGCTGCCGCATGAGCGGCCCAAGGGCTGCAATTTCGGGCCGCGCTGCCACCATTTCGTCGAGGGCGTCTGCAACGCCGCCGAAATCCCGATGATCGAGGTCGCCGGTCACGAAGGGCATTTCTCGCGCTGCGTGCGCTTCAACGAGATCGACTGGGAAGCGCTGCCTCCCGGCGCCAAGAAGGTCAATGAGAAGGTCGTGCCCGGCGCCCCGGTGCTCAAGATCGAGGATTTGAGAAAATACTACAAGGTCGGCGGCAGCGAAGTGTTCGGCTCAAGCGAAGGCCGCGTCGTCAAGGCCAATGAGACGATCTCGTTCATGGCGCGCGAATCCGAGACCGTCGCCATCGTCGGCGAGTCCGGCTGTGGAAAGTCGACACTGGCCAAGGTCCTGCTGGGGCTGGAGACGGCAAGTGCCGGCACAGTGACGCTGGGCAACAAGGAGATCCAGTCGACCGGCATCGAGAAGCGCAGCGTCGAAACGGTGTCGTCGATCCAGATGGTGTTCCAGAACCCGTTCGATACGCTCAATCCCAGCCACTCCGTCGGCTCGCAGATCATCCGCACGCTGGAAAAATTCAAAGTCGGCAACAATGTCGCCGAGCGGCGCAAGCGCATGCTGGAGCTGCTCGACCTGGTGAAGCTGCCGCGGGCCTTCGAGACGCGCAAGCCGCGTCAGCTCTCAGGCGGCCAGAAGCAGCGCATCGGCGTGGCGCGCGCCTTTGCCGGCGATGCCAAGGTGGTGGTGGCCGACGAGCCGGTGTCGGCACTCGACGTCTCGGTGCAGGCGGCGGTGACCGAGCTCCTGATGGACATCCAGCGCAAGAACAAGACGACGATGCTGTTCATCAGTCACGATCTGTCCGTCGTGCGCTACATCGCCGACCGGGTCGTCGTCATGTATCTCGGCTACATCGTCGAGCAGGGTACGACCGACCAGATCTTCGCGCCGCCCTACCACCCCTACACCGAGGCGCTTCTGTCGGCGATCCCGATCGCCGACACCAGCGTGGTCAAACGGCACATCGTGCTCGAAGGCGACATCCCGTCGGCGATGAACCCGCCGAGCGGCTGCCCGTTCCAGACGCGCTGCGGCTACAAGAGGCTGGTGCCGGACAATCTGTGCGAGACCAAGGTGCCGCCGGTGAAGCATTTCGGCGATGGCCATATGAGCCTGTGCTGGCTGTCGGACGATGTGCTGGCGACGATGGAGCCGGTGATCAAGTTCGACAGGGAACACGCAGCGCATGAGGGCGTGCCGGAAGACGCACCGGATGGGATCGGCCCCGGTTTCGCCGGCGAACCGCCGAAGCGCCCGCATGGCAAGAAGCCGAGCTGACCAGCCATAGAGGCAATGCCGCTCGTTGGCGCATTGCCGCAGCGTCGCCATAGCTCAAGGAACGACAGCTACGTTCGCTTGAATATTGCTGTCCATTGCTTTATGTGATGCGTGATGTTTGATGCGCGATAGGGAGCATGTTGTGAGAACCACACTTGCAATCGATGACGATGTCCTACTTGCGGCCAAGGCCATGGCGCGACAGCAGGATCGCAGCGTTGGCGACGTCATTTCCGATCTGGCTCGCCGCTCACTGCGCAGGCCCCCGACCGGCGGTGAACGCAACGGCATCCCCTTGCTTGCATCGCGGCCCGACGGCCCGATGGTCGATCTCGAAATGGTCAATGCGCTTCGCGACGAATTGCCGTGACCTTCCTGCTCGACGTCAATGTGTTGATTGCGTTGATCGATCCGGCTCACGTCGCGCATGAAGATGCCCATCGGTGGTTCCAATCCACCGGGCATTTATCATGGGCAACATGTCCCATTACCGAGAATGGCGTCATCAGGATTGTAAGCAACCCGAAATACCCCAATTCTCCGGGTTCGCCCGCCGTGGTGGCGCAGATTGTCGGCAAGCTGCATGCCCTTTCAGGACATCAGTTCTGGCCTGACGAGATCAGCCTTGTCGGTTCCAACGACATCGATGCAGCCAGGATCCTCACCCCGGCACAGGTAACGGATAGCTATCTGTTGGGACTCGCCAAGGCGCGTGACGGCCAATTGGCGACGTTTGACCGAAAGCTGTCGACGGCAGCGGTAAGGGGAGGGAGGTCGATCCTCCACCTGATCCCAAGCGAATGAATGGCTGAGTTCCGCTTCGAGCGCAAACTGCGTGGCTGCAAGACCGCTTGGCAACGTCAGCTGCCGCATTGCCGCAGCTGTTCGGCATAGTCGCGGGCCATCTTTTCGGTCGCCCTGGCGTAGCCCTGCACGCCGGCGTCGCCACGGTTGCCACGGCCGTAGGCGGTCCAGCCGAGATAATAGGCGAGGTAGAGATTGTAGGTGTCGTTGCGGGCGACGCCGAACGTGTCTGATGTCTTGGAATGATACCAGCCGACGAAATCGACGGCATCGGCAAATTTGGTCCGCCGCGCCGCCCAGCTGCCGGTCTCGCTCTGATATTGCGACCAGGTGCCGTCGAGTGCCTGCGAGAAACCGGTGGCCGACGAGACATGTTTCCACGGAATGAAGCCGAGCAGTTTGGTACGCGGCGGCCTGGCATTGCTCTTGAAGCCGGATTCCTTGCGCACCGTCGCCATCAGCACGGGGACGGGGACGCCGTATTTCTGCGAGGCGCGCTCGGCGGCCGACTGCCAGTTGTCGAACCAGCCGTCGTTCTGGTCGAAGACGGCGCAGACATTGTTGATATGGTTGGGCGGCGTCGCGCAGGCCGACAAAGCCAGCAGCACGCCAACCGCTACAATTTTACTCAACTCGAACTACGCATTGGAAAACGAATAGGCCGAAATCATAAAGGGAATCTTTCGGCGTTTCTTAACGGCTTGCCGGCCTGGCTGCGCTCAGTGGGCCTGTATCATTGTTCCGACCTTTCGCGTCGCCTTTATCTCCGTCAGAATTCAAAAATGCCGCCTTGGCTAAAATCGCGTCCGCCAAGGGCGGATTTCTGACAGCGATGTCCGGATGCCGGCGCTCTGATGCCAGGCATGAATGAACCAAGACGAAAGCGCGGCGCGGAGCGAACCAGCAACCGGGGGCCCGCCGCCATCCCGCAACTTCCACTGCGGCGGGTGACCAATCCCTATCCGCCGATGGCGATGCTCTCAGTCGACCAGGTCGAAACGATCCACCAGGCGTCGATTCATATTCTGGAAAATTTCGGCATCGAGGTGATGTCTCAGCGGGCGCTGGCGCTGTTCGAGAAGGCGGGCGCAAAGGTCGACCATGCAACGGCGAACGTCCGCATCGACCGGGGCCTTGTCGCCGAGGCGCTGAAGACCACGCAGTCCAGCTACCGGCTGACGCCGCGCAACCCCGCCAACACCATTCATCTCGGCGGCAACACGATCAATTTCACCCTCGTCGCCGGGCCGCCCAATGTGCACGACACGGAGCGCGGCCGGCGCGCTGGAAACTTGCACGACTATGCCGATCTGACCCGGCTGGCTCAGCATTTCAACTGCATCCACATGCTCGGCAACCAGGTCTGCGCGCCGGTGGAACTGCCGGCGAACACCAGGCACATGGATACCTATTTCACCAATCTGACGCTGACCGACAAATCCTTCCATGTCTCGGCGATCGGACGAGGCCGGGCGCTGGACGGCATCGAGATGATGGCAATCGCGCGCGGGCTGACGCTGGACGAGATGCGCGATGATCCCGGCATTGCCACCATCATCTCGGTCAACTCGCCGCGGCGTTTCGACGAAATGATGGCCGAAGGGCTGATGACCATGGCCGAGTTCGGCCAGTCGGTGGCGGTGACGCCGTTCACGTTGATGGGCGCGATGAGCCCGGTGACGCTCGCCGGCGCCCTGGCGCAGCAGAACGCCGAGGCGCTGTTCGGCGTGGTGCTGACGCAACTGGTGCGCCCCGGTGCGCCGGTGATGTACGGCGCCTTCACCTCCAACGTCGACATGAAGTCGGGCGCGCCGGCCTTCGGCACGCCGGAGAACACCAAGGCCAATATCGCCTCGGGGCAATTGGCGCGGCGCTACAATCTGCCCTACCGCACGACACCGGGGTCGGCATCGAATGCGGCGGACGCGCAAGGCGCCTACGAGACGCTGATGGCGCTGTGGGGCGCTGTGCTCGGCCACGGCAACCTCGTCTACCACGCCGCCGGCTGGCAGGAGGGCGGGCTGACGGCATCGTTCGAAAAGCTCATCATCGATGTCGAGATGATCCAGCACATGATGGAATTCCTGCGCCCGATCGTCGTCGACGAGGCGGAGCTTGCTGTCGAGGCGCTGGGCGCGGTGCCGACCGGCGGCCATTTCTTCGGCGAACCGCACACGCTGGAACGCTATGCCACCGCCTTCTACCAGCCGATGCTGTCCAACTGGCAGAATTACGAGGCCTGGCAGGAAGCCGGCGGCCTCGACACCACGGCGCGCGCGACGCGGCTGTGGAAGAAGGCGCTGGAAGATTATGTCGAGCCGGTAATGGATATCGCCGTGCGCGAGGCGCTGGAGGCGTATGTGGCCAGGCGCAAGGAAGCGATCGGGCAGGGCGAGCCGTGACTTTTTCAGCGTCGGCGCGCGGCGCTGCCTTTCTGATTCACCTTATCTCCTCAACTCATTGATAACAGAGCAAAACTCATGAAATCGCATGCAAAGGTCGTGGTCATTGGCGGTGGCGTCGTCGGGTGTTCGGTGCTGTTCCATCTGGCCCGCCATGGCTGGACCGATGTCGTGCTGCTGGAGCGCGACGAGCTGACCTCGGGCTCGACCTGGCATGCGGCCGGCGGCATGCACACGATCAATGGCGACCCCAACGTCGCCAAGCTGCAGAAATACACGATCTCGCTCTACAAGGACATCGAGGAGCTGTCGGGACAGGCGACCGGCGTACATCTGACGGGCGGCGTGCTTCTGGCGGCGACCGAGGCGCGGCTCGACTGGCTGCGCGGCGTCGTCGCCAAAGGGCGTTACCTCGGCATCGAGCTCGAAGAAATATCGGCCAATGAAGCGGCCGAGCTGATGCCGCTGCTCGACCCGAAACAATTCGTCGGCGCCGTCCGCAACAAGGAGGACGGCCATCTCGATCCCTCCGGCGTGACCCATGCCTATGCCAAGGCCGCGCGGAAACTGGGCGCCGAGGTCGAGCGCTTCACCAAGGTCGAGGACATTGTGCGCCGGCCCGACGGCATGTGGCGCGTCGTCACCAACAAGGGCGAAGTGGTGGCCGAGCATGTCGTCAATGCCGGCGGGTTATGGGCGCGCGAGGTCGGCCGCATGGTCGGGCTGGAGCTGCCGGTGCTGGCAATGGAGCACATGTACCTGATCACCGAGGATATGCCCGAGGTGGCGGCGTGGAACGCCAAGACCGGGACCGAGATCATCCATGCCGTCGATTTCGATGGTGAGCTGTACCTGCGCCAGGAGCGCGGCGGCATGCTGATGGGCACGTACGAGAAGGCCAATAAGGTCTGGTCCGAATTCCAGACGCCATGGAATTTCGGCCATGAATTGCTGGAGCCGGACATTGACCGCATCGCGCCGTCGCTCGAAGTCGGCTTCAGGCATTTCCCGGCCTTCGAGAGGACCGGCATCAAGCAGATCATCAACGGGCCCTTCACCTTCGCGCCGGACGGCAATCCGCTGGTTGGGCCGGTGCGTGGCCTTCCCGGCTTCTGGGTCGCCTGCGGCGTCATGGCGGGCTTTTCACAAGGCGGCGGCGTCGGCCTGGCGCTGTCCAACTGGATGATCGAGGGCGATCCCGGCGCCGACATCTGGGCGATGGATGTCGCGCGCTACGGCGACTGGGCGACGATGGCCTACACCAACGCCAAGGTGCGCGAGAACTACTCGCGCCGCTTCTCGATCCGTTTCCCCAATGAGGAGCTGCCCGCCGGGCGGCAGCTGAAGACGACGCCGATCTACGATTTGCTGTCGGCCAAGGGCGCGCAATGGGGCGTGTCCTATGGGCTGGAAGTGCCGCTCTGGTTTGCGCCCGAGGGTGTCAAGGACGAGTTCTCGTGGCGGCGGTCCAGCGATTTTTCCCATGTCGCCAATGAGGTCGCGACGGTTCGTGAGAGCGTCGGCCTGGCGGAGATTTCGAACTTCGCCAAATACAAGGTGACGGGAGAAGGGGCGGCCGCTTGGCTCGACCGGATCTTCGCCTGCAAGTTGCCCAAGCCAGGCCGCATGACGCTGGCGCCGATGCTGAAGGATGACGGCAAGCTCATCGGCGATTTCACGCTGGCCAATATCGGTGCCCCCAATTCCAACGGGACCGAGTGGTTCATCGCCGGCTCCGGTATCGCCGAGCAGTATCATATGCGCTGGTTCGAGGCGCATTTACCTGCGGATAGCTCAGTGCGCATGGAGGCGCTGGGGCAGAAACTGACCGGTCTGGCGATCGCCGGACCCAAGGCGAGGGAGGTGCTGGCGAAGGTCAGCCGCGCGGATGTCGCCAACACCGCATTCCCCTTCATGGCGGTCGCGAAAATGGACATCGGCACGGCGCCGTGCCTGGTCGGCCGCCTCAGCTACACCGGCGATCTCGGCTACGAGATCTGGGTGGCGCCGGAATATCAGCGCGCTGCCTTCCAGGCGTTGATGGCGGCAGGCGAGGAATTCGGCCTCGGCCTGTTCGGCTCGCGCGCGCTCAATGCGCTGCGGCTGGAGAAAAACTACGGCTCATGGGCGCGCGAATACCGGCCGATCTACGGGCCGCTGGAGGCCGGGCTCGACCGTTTCGTCGCCTATGGCAAGGATGCCGATTTCGTCGGCAAGGCCGGCGCTCTTGCCGAGCGCAAGCAGGGCGGCAAGCTCAGGCTGCGCACATTTATCCTCGATGCCGACGATGCCGATGTCATCGGCGACGAGCCGATCTGGTACGATGGCGCGGTGCGCGGCTGGGTGACGTCGGGCGGCTATGCGCATCACTCGAAGAAATCCGTCGCCATCGGCTATGTGCCGAAGGAGATCGCAGACAAGAGCGACGGCTTCGAAATCGAACTTTTGGGCAAGCGCCACGCGGCGCGCGTTCAGGCAGCGCCGCTCTTTGACGCGAACTTCGAGCGAATGCGCGCCTGAGGCGCTTCGGCTTCGCCGAGGCGCTTCAGATTCTTGTTTTGTGCAAGTCGTTTTTTGTGCAAGTCGTTACCCCAAAACCGCTGCGCACTTTTGGGCGACATGCATTAGGCGCGTCAGGTGCTGCGGCGGTTGTCGAGCGCGAAGGCGCCGGCGCCGGCAAACACCAGATAGAGGAAGATGAAGCAGAAGGAGATCGCGGCATCGCCGCTGTTGTTGACCGGGAAGAAGTCGCGCGGGTAGTGCGCCATGAAATAGGCGATGGCCATCTCGCCGGCCAGCAGGAACGCGACCGGGCGGGTGAACAGACCGAGCGCCAGCAGGATGCCACCGGCGAATTCCAGGATGCCTGCCGTCGCCGTCAGGCCGGTAAGAGCGTGAGGCTCGGCGCTGACCGGAAAATTGAACAGTTTCTGCGAGCCATGCTCGATGAACTGCAGGGCTGTGATGATGCGCAGGACGCCGAGTGCCTGCGGCTGAAATCTGGCGAGACCGTCAAAAAGCTTCATCTAAACTCCATTTTTCCAACCATGTGGCCCGGCCATAAATCATCACCCGACGCTGGACCATTCACTTCCCATGGCCTGTCATCAACAATCGGTGATTGCAATTATTTCCAGTCTGACTTCGAAATTTGCTCTCGTTATGGTTGCATACATCTCGTTAAGGTTGTATATCTGCGTGTAGACACTCCAAACCAGACGGGTTCCTTCGCCATGAAAAAAGTCGCCATCAGCCTGTTCGCAATCCTCGCAAGCACCAGTTTCGCCATGGCCGCTGATGCTGGCTGCGATGCCTTCAAATGGCCGGTGACACGCGAGCAGGAACTGTTTCCGGCAGCGCCCGCCGCGCAGTCCGGTGCCTCTCTTGCTTTCGGCGAAGCCGCGGATATGGCGCTGGAGCCGGTCGATGCGGTCAGCTTCACGGTCTCACCGCAACGCGCGCCGGCAGCCGGCACGTTCGGCGCGACGGCAAACGTGGCCGTGCCAACGGAAGGAGAGCTCCAGATCAGCCTGTCCGATGAGGCCTGGGTCGACGTCATTCAGGATGGCCAGGCCGTGAAATCAGCCGGTTTCAGCGGCGTGAAGACCTGCCCCGGCATCCGCAAGAGCGTGCGCTTCAAGCTGACGCCTGGCGCAGCCACGATCCAGCTCAGCGGCGCCAGGAAAGAGAACCTCAAGGTTGCGGTGCTGGCGCCAGAGTGACCGCGCCCGGACGCGCCTCTCATCGCACCGGCGGCGCGATGAGAGCAGTTCCGTGCAGGCGAGTACCGGAGGGGATCAGCGGCCCGGCGCGATCAGCGCGAAATAAGCGCCTTGCGGATCGGTGAACTGGGCAATCCATTGGCCGGTCGGCACCGGCATCGGACCCATGACAATTTTGCCGCCATTGTCGGTGACGCGTTTGGCGGCTGCGTCGATGGCGCCGACATTGAAGTAGAACAGCCAGACCGGCACCGGCAGCTGTTGCGGCTTGTTCATGATGCCGCCGCCAGATTCAGGGCCGGCCGAGAAGGTCTGATAGATGCCCATCTCGCCGACGTCCATGCTACCGGCATCGGTCCAGCCGAACTGGCTTGAATAGAAATCGAAGGCCTTCTGGCGGTCGGCCGCATAAAGCTCGTGCCAGCCGACATGGCCCGGCGTCGTTGCCGGAAGGACGGGCTGGTCGGGACCATTGGGCTGCAGGAACATGAAGGCGGCGCCTTGCGGGTCGGCGACGACGGAGAAACGGCCGACGCCGGGAATGTCGTCGGGTTCGCGGTGAACAGCCCCGCCGGCGGCTTTCAGTGCCTCGGTCGAGGCATCGGTATCGCTGGTGTGGATATAGCCGAACCAGGCCGGCTTCAAACCCGTCCTGGCTGCTTCCTCGGGCAGGGTCATCAGCCCGCCGACGCCACGCTCGGCGGAGTTCACCACGATATAGCGCGGCATGCCGGGCGCCTTGTCGAAGGGCTCGGCCCGCCAGCCGACCACGGTGGTGTAGAACGCTTGCGCCGCATCGAGGTCGCTGGTCATCAACTCGTACCAGAAGAAGGGCATTGCGGATTTCGGCATTTTCGGTCTCCTCACCTTCATGCATAGATCGTCGTCCGATCCATCAAAGGACGTTTTCAGCGACGCGAATCCGACAGCGAAGCGGAGAAAGTTCAACGGCTGCGTTGACACATCGTTCCGCACTTCGTCCCGCTCGACGCCTTGCACGTGCGGCGGTTTTCGACTTTCCTTGGGCAAACGAAGGGTAGTCGTTTCATGCGCCTTATGTCGCTCACGCCTGAGCTTGTGTCACTGTGTCATCGCGAAGAGGTCGATCCCGGGCCGGACGGCAGCTGGACGCAGCTGAACGACGAGGATTTTCGCACGCTTGCCTTACAGCTCTCCGACGAAGCCGATGCGGGGCCGTTATGGGTGTTCGCCTATGGCTCGCTGATCTGGAAGCCGGCTTTCGAGTCCGTCGAACGCCAGCGCGCCACTGCGTTTGGCTGGCATCGCTCCTTCTGCCTCGACATGGTGCGCTGGCGCGGCAGCGTCGCGCAGCCGGGGCTGATGATGGCGCTCGAACGCGGCGGCCGATGCGACGGCGTCATCTACCGCCTGCCCGACGGCGACAAGCCGCAGCAGATCGAAAGACTGCTGCGGCGCGAGATCGACGACCATGAGAGTGTCAGCTCGGTCCGGTGGGTTCCCGTGCGCACGGAGCAGGGCCGGATACGGGCGCTCGGCTTCTGGGTCGGGGTGACCGGCAGGGGAACGTCGCTCGGGCAGCCGCTGGACACGGTGGCGGGGGTGCTTGCCAGAGCCTGCGGCCATGTCGGCTCGGGCGCGGAATATCTCTACAACACCGTCAGCCACCTCGAGGAATTCGGCATCCGCGACCGCAATCTGTGGCGGCTGCAGCAACTGGTTGCCGACGAGATCAGGTCGATCCATGGCGGCCGCTCAGATGCCAGCCTACAGCTGGCACCTTCGTAGCGAACAGCCACCAATCTTGGCCTGTGCCGGAGCGTATGCGGTTTCAAGGCGTTTCGCTCCCCGGGTGATCAGATCCAAGAAGGAGTGGCTTCACGAGCAATGACCTCAACCGTGCATTCGAGACTGAGCAGCAGAAAATGCGTACAGTCTTCTGTCGGGCCAAGTGTCGATCGCAACCAGTGCGAGTTCTCCACTCGCAGGATCGGCCACCTGTAGGAGGCTTGCCTGCCAGATCCAATCAATGGGATCGAGGTGTCCGCACGGATTTTGGTCAGTCCCAGCATGTCATCATGGGCAGCCAGGGCTACTACCCCTTGAAAATCGATCTTGAGAGTTCGTTCCGATGTCCCGAAGTCGCCTTCGACGGTCAGCTCAAAGTTATTGTCGGATTTTAGACGCCACACCTGACAGGCAGCCAGAGGTAAATCTCCCACGGGCTCCCACCGGTGAGCCGTCTCCCTATCATCGGTCATCGCCTTCTCCGTTGAATGAAAGCCGCGCATCGTGCTCAAGCGCCCTATCATTTCGCGCTGGCCTGGAACAGCTTGCCGCGACTTGGAGCTTGTCGCGCTCCCCTCTTGGAGGACGCAACCGTCACTCATAACATGAGCAACTAAATCATATTATCAGCTAATCTTTTCAGCGGCTTGGGTCGAAAATTGACCAATTGATAAAAAAATAAAACGTGCTAGCCTTCCCCAAAACGAAAACAGGGGAACTGACGATGCCAGAAGGCCAGTTCAAGGACGGCATTGCCGGCGGCCGGCTTGCCGCCGACCAGTACGCCGAGAATTTTTCCGATCTGCATCCGCCGCTCGATCACCACGAAGCGCTGGTCGAATCCGATCGCTGCTATTTCTGCTACGACGCGCCGTGCATGAATGCATGCCCGACCTCGATCGACATTCCGCTGTTCATCCGCCAGATATCGACCGGCAACCCGATCGGTTCGGCCAAGACGATTTTCGACCAGAACATATTGGGTGGCATGTGCGCCCGCGTCTGCCCGACCGAGACGCTTTGCGAAGAGGTCTGCGTGCGCGAGGTGGCGGAAGGCAAGCCGGTGCAGATCGGCCGCCTGCAACGCTACGCCACCGATGTCGCCATGGCCGAGCACAAGCAGTTTTATCCGCGCGCTGAATCGACCGGCAAGTCGGTCGCCGTCGTGGGCGCCGGACCGGCCGGTCTTGCCGCGGCCCACCGGCTCGCCCGCCAGGGCCATGACGTCACCATTCTGGAAGCCCGCCCGAAGGCCGGCGGCCTCAATGAATATGGCATCGCCGCCTACAAGAGCACCGACAATTTCGCCCAGGCCGAGGTCGACTATGTCACGGGGATCGGCGGCATCGATATCCATAACGGCAAGGCGCTCGGCCGCGACTACCAGCTGTCGGACCTGATCCTGAATTACGATGCCGTCTTCCTCGGCATGGGGCTAGGCGGCGTGAATGCGTTGCGCGCGGATGGCGAGGACGCCGATGGCGTTGTCAATGCGGTCGAGTTCATCGCCGAGCTACGCCAGGCCAGCGATCTCGCGAGCCTGCCGGTCGGCCGGCGCGTCGTCGTCATCGGCGGCGGCATGACGGCGATCGATGCCGCGGTGCAGTCGAAGCTGCTCGGCGCCGAGGAGGTGACGATCTGCTACCGGCGCGGCCAGGAGCACATGAACGCCTCCGAGTTCGAGCAGGATCTGGCCGCGGCCAACGGCGTCACCATCCGCCACTGGCTGCAGCCGAAGCGGGTCATCGCCGAGGCTGGCAAAGTGTCGGGCATCGAGCTCGAATACACCGCCATGAACGGGGACAGGCTTGCCGGCACGGGCGAGACGCTGACGCTTACCGCCGACCAGGTGTTCAAGGCCATCGGCCAGAGCTTTGTGCCGGCCGCGCTTAATGGAAGCGGCGCCTCGATCGATCTTGAAGCCGGCCGCATCAAGGTCGATGCGGAAGGCCGCACCTCGCTCGCCAATGTCTGGGCCGGCGGCGACTGCATCTTCGGCGGCGACGATTTGACGGTCTCGGCCGTCGCGCAAGGCCGCGACGCGGCGGAGAGCATCAACCGGGCACTGGCTGGAGGAAGCTGGAATGCCTAACGTCGTCAAGTTCGTTGGAGCTTTAAGCACGAGCCTGTTGCTGTTTTCTGCCAACGCCTCGGCGGCTCATCGTGTGACCAGATATTTTGATCAACCGGACGTTCGCGCAGGGGAGGCGTTCTCTCCTATGCTTGGGTGCGGGAACGAGGAGCTCATCTCTGGAGGTTACGCGCTTGATATCCCGCCGGCCAACCCTACTGCGTTGGTTGTATCGGCAAGTTATCCGTTTAGCGACCATGTGTGGCAGGTCGTCGTCCGAAACGTTTCGAGTGAGCCTGTAGCAGTTCAGATGACTCTTGTTGTGATCTGTAGCTAGCGGAGAGAGTTATGACCGACATCCGCAACAATTTCGTCGGCATCAAATCGCCCAATCCGTTCTGGTTGGCCTCGGTAAAGCCGACCCGCTTGATCAACCGGGCACTGCGATGATCGCGCCGATCCTCGCTGCCGTCATCGGCACCGCGGCAATGCCGGCGGCTTCACCGGACTATTGGCTCTATACGCAATGGTGTGACGCGAAGGGTGAAGAGCGGATGTCCGTCGAGGCATCCGGTGTCGGCTTCAGCGAGCACACGATCTGCCAATGGACATCCGGGCCGCCAAGCGGCGATCATGTTGAGACAAGGATTTCATGCGCCAGCGTCTATCTCAACGGGGACGAGACCGTGCGCATGGATGAAAAAATGGTCGGGCTGGAAGCGCGCAAGGGCGATCCGGACCAGATCACGGTAACGGTCGAAGGTGAACCGCCATCGGTTTTTCTTCGATGCGAGGAATGATCCGATAGGCAACGCTTTAAGGTGGCGGTAAGCCCGCCACGGCCAGAGGAGAAAGACCCATGGCAGACATCCGCAACAATTTCGTCGGCATCAAATCGCCCAATCCGTTCTGGCTGGCTTCGGCGCCGCCGACCGACAAGGCCTACAATGTCATCCGCGCCTTCAAGGCGGGCTGGGGCGGCGTCGTGTGGAAGACGCTGGGCGAAGAAGGTCCGCCGGTGGTCAACGTCAACGGCCCGCGTTATGGCGCGATTTGGGGGGCCGACCGGCGCCTGCTCGGCCTCAACAATATCGAGCTGATCACCGACCGCGATTTGCAGGTCAATCTGCGCGAGATCAAACAGGTCAAGAAGGACTGGCCCGACCGCGCCATCGTCGTCTCACTGATGGTGCCATGCGTCGAGGAAAGCTGGAAGGCGATCCTGCCGGTGGTCGAGGAGACCGAAGCCGACGGCATCGAGCTCAATTTCGGCTGCCCGCACGGCATGTCGGAACGCGGCATGGGCGCGGCTGTCGGCCAGGTGCCTGAATACATCGAAATGGTAGTGCGCTGGTGCAAGGCCAACACCCGCATGCCTGTCATCACCAAGCTGACGCCGAACATCACCGATGTGCGCAAGCCGGCGCGCGCCGCACTCTCCGGCGGAACCGACGCGGTGTCGCTGATCAACACCATCAACTCGATCACCGGCGTCGACCTCGACAGTTTCGCGCCGCAGCCGACCATCGACGGCAAGGGCTCGCATGGCGGCTATTGCGGCCCGGCGGTGAAGCCGATCGCCATGAACATGGTGGCCGAGATCGCCCGCGATCCGGAAACGCGCGGCCTGCCGATCTCCGGCATTGGCGGCATCACCACCTGGCGCGATGCGGCTGAATTCATGGCGCTCGGCGCCGGCAATGTGCAGGTGTGCACGGCGGCGATGACTTACGGCTTCAAGATCGTGCAGGAGATGATCGCCGGTCTCGAAAACTGGATGGACGAGAAAGGCCACGCCTCGCTCAACGACATTGTCGGCCGCGCCACGCCCAACGTCACCGACTGGCAGTATCTCAACCTCAATTACATCGCCAAGGCGCATATCGACCAGGACGCCTGCATCAAATGCGGCCGCTGCCACATCGCCTGCGAGGACACTTCGCACCAGGCAATCACCAACATGGTCGACGGCGTCAGGCATTTCGAGGTGATCGAGGCCGAATGCGTCGGCTGCAATCTGTGCGTCAATGTCTGCCCGGTCGAGAACTGCATCACCATGGAGCCGCTGGCCGCCGGCGTCATGGACCAGCGCACCGGCAAGCCGGTGTCGCCGATCTATGCCAACTGGACGACGCACCCGAACAACCCGATGGCCAAGGTGGCCGCAGAGTAGGGAACGGGTCGAAGAAAAAAGCGGCGCTTTCGAGCGCCGTTTTTCATTTTACTATTGCAGATAAAATCTATCTAGGATAAAAGATATCCATGAATAGGAGCGCAACATCGTGAAACTGGGCGAGGGTGTAGAAGCGGCCATCCATTGCGCGGCCACACTGGCCAGCGTGGAGGGCAACAGCACGATACCGGGTGCTGCTTTGGCAGAGTCCTTCGGCCTGTCGCCGAGCTATCTGCTGAAACATCTGAACCAGCTGACGGCTGCGCGCATCCTGGAATCGGTGCCGGGACCGGCGGGCGGCTACCGGCTGGCGCGTCCGGCCGAGCGCATCACGCTGCTCGATATCGTGCTTGCGGTCGAGGGTCGCGAGCCGGCCTTCCGCTGCGGCGAGATCCGCCAGCGCGGCCCGGTCAAGATCGATGCTTCGGCCTATGTGAAGCCGTGCGGCATCAATGCCGCGATGCTGAAAGCCGAGCGCGCCTATCGCGCGGCCCTTGCGGAAACCCGGTTGTCCGACATCGTGGCTGACTACAAGGCCGAAGGCGATCCGCGATCGTTTGCCGCCAGCTGTGCCTTTGTCGCGCGCCATCAGCGGCCGCAGAAACCCGCTGCAGCCAAGCAAAGTTAACCCCCCGCCAGACAGAAAGGAAAGACGATGAAACAGAGACTGCAATTCTTCGCCAAGGCGCCTGAGATCATGAAAGCCGTGTCGGCGCTTAACAAGGCGGTCGACGAATGCGGGCTTGAAGTGAGCCTGCTGCATTTGATCAAGCTCCGCGCCTCGCAGATCAATGGCTGCTCCTACTGCGTCGAGATGCATAGCCGCGAGGCGAGGCGCGATGGCGAAACCGAGACACGGCTCTATCTGGTTTCGGCCTGGAAGGAATCGCCGCTGTTTTCCGAGCGCGAACGCGCGGCGCTTGCCTGGACCGAGGCAACGACCCTGATCGCCAACAATGGCGTTTCGGACGAACTCTATGCCCGCACGCTAGAGCACTTCTCGGAAGAGGAACTGGTCAAGCTGTCGGTCGCGATCGGAATGATCAACACCTGGAACCGGCTCTGCATCCCGTTCCACGCCATTCACCCGATGCCGGCTGCCAAAGCAGCCTGACCGTCCGGTTAGTATGGAGCGCCGTCGAAAGGGCGGCGCTCCACCTGTTTCATGCTTAAGTACGGGGAAGATTTCATGCCTGTCGATTTGCCTTCGACCTTTTTGTTTCTCGGCCGCCTGTTGCTCGGCGGCGCCTTCGTTTTCGCCGGCCTGCGCAATGTTCAAAACGAGGCGTTCCTGACCGGGCTGATGGCCGCGCGCGGCGTGCCGCAGGCGAGACTGGCGTTGTGGGCCGGCATCGTCCTGCAGACCGTTTCCGGCGCGCTGGTGATGGCCGGCCTGTGGACCGCGATCGCCAGTGCTGTGCTGGTGCTGTTCCTCATTGTCGCGACGCCGATGTTCCACAATTTCTGGGACCATCAGGGCCCTGACCGGGCCTCGCGCATCAACGGCTTCGTCGGCAACGTCGCCCTGGCCGGAGGCTTTCTCACGCTGATCGCACAGTCGCTGTAAGGTCACGCCGCGAAGCGCAAACCGCCATCGCAGGTCAGCACCTGGCCGGTCATGAAGCCGTTGGAGACGAGAAAGGCGATTGCGCCGGCGACGTCCTCGGCGCGGCCGATCCTGCCCACCGGGGTTTTGCCGGCATATTCGCTGAACACCGCCTGCCGCTGGTCTTCGGCCAGAAAATCCCACCATGGCGTGTCGATGACGCCGGGCGCCACGACGTTGACGCGCAGAGGCTTCAGTTCGACCGCCAGGATCGGCACCACCGTCAGCAGCATGCCGTTGACGGCGGCAATGCCAGCCACGCCGGGCGCCGACAATTGGGCGGACACCGCCGAGATGAAGGTGACCGATCCCGATCTGTCGAGCGTCGGCAAGGCAGACTGCAGGCAGGACAGCTGCGGCCGGACTTTCTCGTCGACGCCGCCGGCGATGTCTGAGAGGTCGAGGGTTTCGAACGGCCCAAGTCCCTTGCCGCCGCTGGCGGCCAGCACGAGGTGATCGAACGGTCCGAGTTCCCCAAAGAACTGGCGAACTTCGTCCGGCTTCGAAGCATCGAAGGCAGCTTTTTCGGCGGCGCCGCCGAGGCTCTTCCAGGCGCTGGTGAGCTTGTCCTGGTTTCGTCCGGTGATGGTCACCTTCATGCCTGGGCCCAGCAGTTTTCGCGCCGTTGCCAAGCCGATGCCGGATGAGCCGCCGATGACGACCGTGTGTTCGATCTTGCCGGTCATGAATGCTGTTCCTTCGATTTTGGGGAAGCCTGGCCGACGAGGTCGAGGCTCAGGGTTCGCAATTGCTGTCTGGCCTTGGCATCATAGGCTTGTGCGTCGGCGCGGGCCTCCCTTTGGCCGTCGAAATAGAGGCCGCTGCGGCCCTCCAGCGCGGGCGATGTCGCGAGGTTGAGAATGGCGTCGGCGCCGGTCTCGACCGAGCTCCATGGCGTCACGCCGGCCTGGCGGACCATGGTGGTGTTCATGTAGCTCGCTGGATGCAGAGCGTTGACGGTGACGCCGCTGCCTTTCAACTCTCCGGCCAGGTCGATGGTGAACAGGATCTGCGCCAGCTTGCTCTGGCAATAGGCGCGCACGCCGTCATAGGAACGGGTCAGCATGACATCGCCGAAATCGATCGCCTGCTGGCCGGCCGAAGCGACGTTGATGATGCGCGCCGGCGAACTCGCCTTGAGCAGCGGCAGCAGTTCCGAGGTCAGCAGGAAACCGGCGAGATAGTTGACCGCAAGGCGCAGTTCGAAGCCGTCGGCGCTGAGCTGTCGCTTGGCGCCGGCCGTGCCGATGCCGGCATTGTTGATGAGGATGTCGAGCCGGTCGGTTTTTGCGCGTACGGCCTCGGCAAGGCGGCGGACCTCGGCTAGCGAGGCGAGGTCGGCGGCGAGGAACTCGGCTTTGCCGCCGGCGGATTCGATTTCTGCGACGGTTGCCTTGCCGCGAGCCGCGTCACGGCCATGCACCAGCACGCGCGCGCCGCCGGCGCCCAGCCTTTGCGCGACGACACGGCCGACGCCGTCGGTCGAACCGGTGATGAGGATTGTCTTGTCTTTCAGATCCATATTCAGAGCCTCCATCTCTCTGGATGGAAGATGGGGCGCCTGACGCAGCCCAAACAGTTCAAACTTTATCCTGGTATCAATACTGCTATAATAGCTCTCATGGATGCCCCCACGCACTCCGCTGAAGACAGCCGCCGGCGCGAGCTTGGCGCCTTCCTGCGCTCGCGCCGCGAAAGATTGACGCCGTCCGCCACCGGCATCGCGACCGGTCTGCGGAGACGCACGCCCGGCTTGCGTCGCGAGGAAGTGGCGATGATCGCCGGCGTCGGCACCACCTGGTACACATGGCTAGAGCAGGGGCGCGAGGTCAGACCCTCGGTGGAGGTGCTAGCGGCGCTCAGCGAAGCGCTGCGCCTCGACGCCGTTGAAAGGCGGCATCTGTTCATCCTGGCAGGCCGCCAGCAACCGGAGAACCGCGTGGCTGCGCCGGAAAAGGTTGATGGCCCGCTGATGCATATGCTGGAGAGCCTGGTGCTGCAGCCGGCCTATGTCGTCGGGCGGCGCTGGGACGTGCTGGCCTGGAATCCGGCGGCGGTAGCGGTGTTCGGTGATTATGGCCTGCTAGAGGGCGACGCCCGCAACATCGTCCACATGGTGTTCACCAATCCGCATCACCGGCGCCTGTTGGTTGACTGGGAGCAATTGGCGCGCACCGTGCTGGCCTCGTTCCGGGCGGAAAGCGCCCGCTATGTGGGCGATGCGGATTTCGAGCGGCTGATCGTGCTTATGACGCGCTCAAGTCCGGAGTTTCGCGACTGGTGGCCGCAACGCGACGTGGCACGCCGATTGTCGGGGGTGAAACATGTCCGACATCCGAGCGCCGGCGCCATGACGTTCGAGCATATGAGCCTGTCGATCGACGACGGCTCGGACATGAAGCTGATCGTCTACACGCCGCTGGCCGAACAGAATTCGATCGAGAAGCTGCAGAATTTGCTTGAGGCGATGCCGGCGGAGCGCCGCAGCGCCTGACGCCCAAGGTCAGCCCTTCGGCTTCAGCCCATCAATGAACAACTGCTCCAGAAACCGCGCCGCATCCTCGAAGCGGCCGTCGCTGCCGCGGTCGGGCCCGAGCACCGCGCGGACCTGGACATCGAAATCGGCATAGTGCTGCGTCGTCGCCCAGATCGAAAAGATCAGGTGCCAGGGATCGGTGCGGGCGATTTTTCCGGCGCGCATCCAGCCCTTGATGACGTTGGCCTTCTCGTCGACCAGCGTTTTCAGCTCACCCGCCAGCAGCGGCATGATGCGCGGCGCGCCTTGCAGGATCTCGTTGGCGAACAGCCGGCTCTCCCTGGGAAAATCACGCGCCATTTCGAGCTTGCGCCGGATGTAGCTCCTGAGCTCGGTCAGGGGGTCGCCGATGTCGTCGAGTTCACGTAGCGGCGCCAGCCAGGTCGCCAGCAGCCGCTCCATCAGCGTTTCGTGGATGTCTTCCTTGCGGCGGAAATAATAGAGCAGGTTCGGCTTCGACATCCCCGCGGCCTCGGCGATCTGGTCGATGGTCGAACCGCGAAAGCCGTTGGTGGAGAAGACTTCGAGCGCTGCTTCCAGGATCAGTTCGCGCTTTTCCTGCTGGATGCGGGTGCGGCGAGGGGCTGAGCCTTCCATGGCGCCGCTCACCCCTGCAAGCCTTGGCCGAGCGGGTCATCTGGACCAATTCTCTGGACCAGTTTTTCTCTTACCCGTGGAGCGCACTTCGCAGGCCGCATTTCCGCTAGTAATCCCTTGACCGCCGACAGGGCGGTGCTAACGTTTGTCCAATCGGTCAAAAATTTGCGTAGCATGAAAACGCAGCAAAGACCAAGCTTTGGAAAGACCAAGCGTTAGCCGCACCGAAACAGGTTACAAGGGGAAGTCTTGGTCATGTCCAACCGGCTGAAAGTCACGCCGAACGATCTCAGCGCATTCTGGATGCCGTTCACGGCAAACCGGCAGTTCAAACAGGCGCCGCGCATGTTCGTGTCCGCCAGGGACATGCACTACACCACCAGCGACGGCCGCAAGGTGCTCGACGGCACCGCGGGCCTCTGGTGCGTCAATGCCGGCCATTGCCGTCCCAAGATCACCGAGGCGATCCAGCATCAGGCCGCCGAACTCGACTATGCGCCGGCCTTCCAGATGGGTCACCCGATCGTGTTCGAACTGGCCAACCGCCTGGTCGACCTCGCGCCCAAGGGCATGGACCATGTCTTCTTCACCAATTCCGGTTCGGAATCGGTGGAAACCGCGCTGAAGATGGCGATCGCCTATCACCGTGTGAAGGGCGAGGGCGCGCGCACCCGCCTGATCGGCCGCGAACGCGGCTATCACGGCGTCAATTTCGGCGGCATTTCGGTCGGCGGCATCGTCACCAACCGCAAGATGTTCGGCACGCTGCTCGGCGGCGTCGACCACATGCCGCACACGCATCTGCCGGAAAAGAACGCCTTCTCCAAGGGCGTGCCGGAATATGGCGCGGAACTCGCCAACGAGCTGGAGCGCATCGTTGCCCTGCATGACGCCTCGACCATCGCCGCCGTCATCGTCGAACCGGTCGCCGGCTCCACCGGCGTCATCCTGCCGCCGAAGGGCTATCTGCAGAAACTGCGCGAGATCTGCACCAAGCACGGCATTTTGCTGATCTTCGACGAGGTCATCACCGGTTTCGGCCGTCTCGGCGCGCCGTTCGCAGCGGATTATTTCGGCGTCACGCCCGACATCATGACCACCGCCAAGGGCGTCTCCAACGGCGTCATCCCGATGGGCGCGGTGTTCGTGAAGAAGGAAATCCACGACGCCTTCATGACCGGCCCCGAGCACATGATCGAGTTCTTCCACGGCTACACCTATTCGGGCAATCCGATTGCGTGCGCCGCGGCACTCGGCACGCTCGACACCTACAAGGAAGAGGGCCTGCTGACCCGCGGCGAGGAACTGGCGCCCTACTGGGAAGATGCGCTGCATTCGCTGAAGGACGAGCCGCATGTCATCGACATCAGGAATATCGGCCTGATCGGCGCGATCGAACTGGCGCCGATCGCCGGCAGTCCGACCAAGCGGGCCTTCTCGGCCTTCGTCAAGGCGTTCGAGCGCGGCGCGCTGATCCGCACCACCGGCGACATCATCGCGCTGTCGCCGCCACTGATCATCACCAAGGGCCAGATCAACGAATTGATCGACCATGTCAGAGAAGTGCTGAGGGCGATCGACTAATCTATCCAGCCAGTCGGGCGGCGGCGGGAACCGCCGCCCGGTTGGTTATATGAAATGAGAGGACTTTGAATGGCCGCCCCGGGCGAGAATCTGCGAATCAATTCAGACCGTTTGTGGGATTCCATCATGGAGATGGCGAAGATCGGCCCCGGTATTGCCGGCGGCAACAATCGCCAGACCGTGACCGACGAGGACGGCGAGGGACGGCATCTGTTCAAGCGCTGGTGCGAGGCGGCCGGGCTCGAAATGGGGCTCGACGAAATGGGCACCATGTTTGCCCGCCGGGAAGGCGCTGATCCCAGCCTGCCGCCGGTTTATGTCGGCAGCCATCTCGACACGCAGCCGACCGGCGGCAAATATGACGGCGTGCTCGGCGTGCTCGGCGGGCTGGAGATTATTCGCTCGCTTAACGATCTCGGCATCCAGACCAGGCATCCGATCGTCGTTACCAACTGGACCAATGAGGAAGGCTCGCGCTTTGCCCCGGCTATGATGGCGTCCGGCGTGTTCGCCGGTGTGCTCGATCAGGCGGACGTGTATCAGCACACTGATAAACAGGGCAGGAAATTTGGCGAGGAGCTGGAGCGCATCGGCTGGAAAGGCACCGAGAAAGTCGGTGATCGCAAGATCCACGCCTTCTTCGAACTGCATATTGAGCAGGGGCCGATCCTCGAGGACGAAGGCATCGACATTGGCGTCGTCACCCACGGCCAGGGCCTGAAATGGCTGCAGGTAACGCTGACCGGCAAGGAGGCGCATACCGGCTCGACCCCGATGCCCAAGCGCCGTAATGCCGGGCTCGGCATGGCTCGGGTCATCGAACTGGTGCACGAGATCGCCATGGACTACCAGCCCGACGCCGTCGGCGCGGTCGGCCACATGGAGGTGTTTCCGAACTCGCGCAACATCATCGCCGGGCGCACCGTCTTCACTATCGACATCCGCTCGCCCGAGAAGGAAGTGCTGGACGCGATGGATGGGCGCATACGCGAAGGCATCGACACAATCTGTGAGGCGCTCGACATCCAGTACAAGGTCGAGCAGGTCGGCGCTTTCGATCCGGTCACCTTCGATGCCGGCTGCGTCAAGGCGATCCGCGACGCCGCCGATCGGCTCGGCTATTCCCACCGCAACATCGTCTCCGGCGCCGGCCACGACGCCTGCTGGATCAACCGCGTTGCGCCGACCGCCATGGTGATGTGCCCCTGCGTTGACGGGTTGTCACACAACGAGGCTGAGGAAATCACCAAGGAATGGGCCGGCGCCGGCGCCGACGTGCTGTTCCATGCGGTGGTAGAGACAGCGGGGATCGTGGCGTGAACTAAGATCTGTATTCAAAACGACGCTCACAAGAAGCGCGAAGAGAACAAGGGAACACGACAATGACCAAAGTCATCCGAAACGGCACCATCGTCACCGCCGACCGCACCTGGAAGGCCGATGTGCTGATGCAGCACGGCAAGATCGTCGCCATTGGCTCGAACCTGCATGGCGACCATGAGTTCGACGCCAGCGGCTGTTACGTCATGCCGGGCGGCATCGATCCGCACACCCATCTCGAAATGCCGTTCATGGGCACCTATTCGGCCGACGATTTCGAGTCCGGGACGCGTGCGGCCCTTTCCGGTGGCACCACGATGGTGGTCGATTTCTGCCTGCCGGCGCCGCAGCAATCGCTGCTGGAAGCGTTGCAGATGTGGGACAACAAGACCTCGAAGGCTGCCTGCGACTACTCCTTCCACATGGCGATCACCTGGTGGGGCAAGCAGGTGTTCGACGAGATGGCCACCGTCGTCGACAGAGGCATTACCTCGTTCAAGCATTTCATGGCCTACAAGGGCGCGCTGATGGTGGACGACGACGAGATGTACGCGTCGTTCCAGCGCTGCGCCGATCTCGGCGCGCTGCCGCTCGTTCATGCCGAGAATGGCGACGTGGTTGCAGCGCTGTCGCAAAAGCTGCTCGCCGCCGGCAATAATGGCCCCGAGGGACACGCCTATTCGCGGCCGCCGGAAGTGGAAGGCGAGGCGACCAACCGCGCCATCATGATCGCCGACATGGCCGGCGTGCCGCTCTATGTCGTGCATGTGTCCTGCGAGCAGAGCCACGAAGCCATCCGCCGCGCCCGCCAGAAGGGCATGCGGGTTTTCGGCGAGCCGCTGATCCAGCATCTGACGCTGGATGAAAGCGAGTATTTCGATAAGGATTGGGACCACGCGGCGCGCCGCGTCATGAGCCCGCCCTTCCGCAACAAGCTGCACCAGGATTCGCTGTGGGCCGGCCTGCAGGCGGGATCGCTGCAGGTGGTGGCGACCGACCACTGCGCCTTCACCACCAAGCAGAAGCGCAATGGCGTCGGCGATTTCACCAAGATCCCGAACGGCACCGGCGGGCTTGAAGACCGCTTGCCCGTGCTGTGGACGACGGGCGTCAACACCGGGCGGCTGACGATGAACGAGTTCGTCGCGGTGACTTCGACCAACATCGCCAAGATCCTCAACATGTATCCTAGGAAAGGCGCCATCGTCGAAGGCGCGGACGCCGACATCGTGGTGTGGGGCCCCAGCGCCAAGAAGACCATCACCTCGAAGAAGCAGCAATCGCTGATCGACTACAACGTCTTCGAAGGTTTTGAGGTGACCGGGCTGCCGCGCTTCGTCTTTTCGCGCGGCGAATTGTCGGTCGAGGAAGCGGAGGTCAAGGCCAAGCCCGGCCATGGCGAATTCGTCGCCCGCGAGCCGAACGCGGCGGTCAACCGGGCGCTGTCGACCTGGAAGGACATTACCGCGCCGCGCAAGGTGGAACGCACCGGCATTCCGGCGACAGGCGTTTGACGTTGCGGAGCCCGGGGGCGCTCATTTCACTGGTCGTGGCGATGGTGGTCGCTGGTCCGGCAACAGGGGCCGAGAGGCTGGCCGGCTCCTGGGGCAACGATGCCGGCTGTGTCTTTGCAAAGGCCGGTTTTCAGGGCCGGGACGATTATATCGTGCTGACCGCCGAAGGCATCGAGACCTATGGCAGCGGCTGCCGGTTCGCGCAGCAATTGACGTGGGCGCCGGGCACGCAATCGCTTGATGCGACCTGTTCCGCCGAAGGCGAGGCGGGGACGACGGCTGAAACCGTTGTGGTCACCAACAAGGGCGAGGGTGGGTTCTTCGTGACCATTCCCGGTCTTGAAGAAATGGGGCCGTTGCAACCGTGTTCGTGACGTTGGAGCTGGGGGAATGAGCGCGCGCGGTTTGGGGCCGTCTGTTGCGATGGTAGTCGTTCTGGCTGCGGGTCAGGCCCTTGCGGCAGGCATCGACCTGACGAAACCCTATGGGGACAAATATGGCTGCATCAACCGCAACGGCCAGGAAGTCGCCGCCGATCGGATGCTGCTTTTGACCGACGAGGCATTGGTCACCGCCGCCAGCGCATGCACCTTCACGGACAAGCAGGCGCAGGCTGATGGGTCGCTGGTGGTGACGGCAACATGCGAGGCGGAAGGCGAAGAAGGACAGGAGCCGACCAAATTCACCATCAAGCGCAGCGCCAAGAACGCCAAGAAGCTGACGGTCGCCGACGACGACGGCAATGTCATGGGCGAAGTGGCGCGGTGCAAATGACGGCAGTCCCGTCAGCGTCAGGCCACCAGCGCATCCAGTTCCGGCAACAGGACGACGCTTTCCTGTTCATTGGGATCGGTGCGGGCGATGACGGCCGAGGACGGGGCGTTGCTCAGATTGGCCGGCAGATGCGGTACGCCGGCCGGGATGTAGAAGAGGTCGCCGGCCTTGACGACGATGTGGTTCTCGAGCCTGTCGCCATACCATGTGTGGACCTCGCCCGAGAGCACATAGATCGCCGTCTCATGGCTTTCATGCAGATGCGCCTTGGCGCGGGCGCCAGGCGGCAGGGTGAGCAGATGCATGCAGATGCCGGACGAGCCGACCGTCTCGGCTGCAATGCCGGCAAAATAGGTCAATCCCTGCTTGCCTTCATAAGTGCTTTCAGGACGGATAAGGTGACAAGTGGGTTTGGGCGACATCGGCAAGGCTCCGGGCGTCGATTGGGTGGGATTGGACGAGTGGAAAGCAACATCAACGCGAATGCAACGGCATTTCATCCTGGGCGGCTGCGAGAGGCAGGCAGCAAGTGATGACGGGACAATCGCCAGCCGTCGTCTCGGCAAGCAGACTTGGCCTTACCTTTCAGACCAATGACGGTCCGGTAGAGGCGCTCTCCAATGTCAACCTGACCATCGGCAAGGGCGAGTTCGTCTCCTTCATCGGCCCATCGGGCTGCGGCAAGACCACCTTGCTGCGCGTCATCGCCGATCTGGAAAAACCGACATCGGGCACGATCTCGGTCAACGGCATGATGCCGGAACAGGCGCGCGAGAAACGCGCTTATGGCTACGTCTTCCAGGCGGCAGCCCTTTTCCCGTGGCGCACGATCGAGCGTAACGTGGCGCTGCCGCTGGAGATCATCGGCCTTTCGAGAGCGGAGCAGGCCGAGCGCATCAAGCGCACGATGGAGCTCGTCAACCTCTCCGGCTTCGAGAAGAAATACCCCTGGCAGCTTTCCGGCGGCATGCAGCAGCGCGCTTCGATCGCCCGCGCGCTCGCCTTCGACGCCGACCTGTTGCTGATGGACGAGCCCTTCGGCGCGCTGGACGAGATCGTGCGCGACCATCTCAATGAACAGCTTCTGGAATTGTGGGCGCGCACCAACAAGACCATCTGCTTCGTCACCCATTCCATCCCCGAGGCGGTGTATCTGTCGACGCGCATCGTCGTCATGTCGCCGCGCCCAGGTCGGGTTACCGACATCATCGAATCGACGCTGCCAAAAGAGCGGCCACTGGATATCCGCGAGACGCCGGAATTTTTGGCGATCGCGGCCAGGGTACGCGATGGCTTGAGGGCAGGGCACAGCTATGATGATTGAGGGGGCGAACGACCGGCTGGCTCCTCTCCCCAACGGGGAGAGGGTGGCCGGAGCGAAGCGGAGGTCGGGTGAGGGAGCGGCGCCGACGGATCCGACCAAGAGAAATGTCGGGGCAACCGCTCGCGCCCGAAAGCTGCGGTTTGACGAGACCGAAGCTGAATACCGGCTTTGGGGGGAATTGAGAGGACGTCATCTCAACGGCTACAAATTTGTGCCGCAAGTGCCGCTCGGACCTTTCATCGCGGACTTCGTCTGCCGCGAGCAGGGGCTGATTGTCGAACTTGATGGCAGCCAACACGCGGATTCACTGACCGATCCCGCCAGGACAGCCTGGCTGAACGGACAAGGTTATTCGGTTCTGCGCTTCTGGAATCACGAAGTTTTGGCTGAGCGCCGAGCGGTCCTGGATACGATCTTGGCTTGTCTCGACGGAAAGATTTCTACCCCCTCACCCGACCTCCGCTTCGCTCCGGCCACCCTCTCCCCGTTGGGGAGAGGAGGGCGCCCCGCTGGCGAGGCGCGCTAGATGGACACCTTCCGCGAAAAATTCATCCCCGTGACCTCCATCCTCCTGGGCGTGGTGGTGCTCTGGTATGTCTTCGCGGTCATCCTAAACGCGCCCTTCCAGCGCGACCTCGACCGGCGCGCCGGGGAAACCCACGACACCGTCGAATTCATCAGCAAGACGCTGTCGCAGCCCAAGCCGACGCTGCCGGCGCCGCATCAGGTGGCGGTGAACTTCTTCGAGAACACCTTCCTGCGGCCCATCACATCGAGCCGAAGCCTCGTCTACAATGCTTGGGTGACCCTGTCGTCGACGTTGCTCGGCTTTGCCTTCGGCACGGCGCTCGGCATCGTCATCGCGGTTGGCATCGTGCATGTGGCGACGCTCGACCGCAGCCTGATGCCGTGGATCATCGCCTCCCAGACGATTCCCATTCTGGCGGTGGCGCCGATGATCATCGTCGTGCTGGGGGCGATCGGCATCAGCGGTCTGATCCCAAAGGCGATGATCTCGACCTACCTGTCGTTCTTCCCGGTGACGGTTGGCATGGTGAAGGGCCTGCGCTCGCCCGAACTCATGCATCTCGACCTGATGCACACCTACAATGCCAGTGTCTCGCAGACCTTCTGGAAGCTGCGGGTGCCGGCCTCGGTGCCGTTCCTGTTCACCTCGATGAAGGTGGCGGTGGCGGCGAGCCTGGTCGGCGCCATTGTCGGCGAACTGCCGACCGGTGCTGTCGCCGGCATCGGCGCCAAGCTTTTGACAGGCGCCTATTACAGCCAGTCCATCGACATCTGGTCCGCCCTTGTGGCGGGCTCGGTGGTGGCGGCCCTTCTGGTCATGGTGGTCGGCATAGCCGGGCGCCTCGTTGACCGCGCGATGGGCGGGAGGCCGGCATGAACTGGCTGAAGCCCTCCTGGCAAGCCGTGCTGGCCATTGCGCTGTGCCTCGTCGCCGTCGCGCTCGGCGCGATGTCGAAGCCGGAAGCGGCCACCCTTGCAGACCCGACGGCAAGTTTCGACTACCCCTATTTCGGTATAAAGACCCCGATGATCGGCCTGGCCGTGCTGGCGGGGCTGATCTCGATGATCAGAATTTCGGCGGTAGCCGAGGCTGCGGTGCTGTTTATCGGCGCTCACCTTGTCGCCTGGATGCTGATCTCGGGCATTACAGGGTTCGAAGGCACGGCAATGGCGCCTTATTTCCTGCTGCTCGCGGCTGCCTGGCTGCTGGCCTGGCGCTGCGTGGCGGTGCTGTCGGGGCTTCGGCCTATGGCAAAAGGGGCGCGGATGGCGCTGCGCCTCATCATCCCGGCGATCTTCGGCGCCTGGATCCTGATCATATGGGAAGCGGTGACGCGTGGCGCCGGCATTCCCTTCATCCTTTTGCCGCCGCCGAGCGCCATCGGTGTGCGCATCGCCAGTTCCCTGCCGGTGCTCGGCGCCGATATCAGGCAGACCATCTTCAAGGCGGTGATCTTCGGCTACATCGTCGGGAGCGGCGCCGGCTTCCTGGTGGCCATCGCCGCGGACCGGGTGCCGTTCCTGCGCCGCGGTCTGCTGCCGATCGGCAATATGGTCTCGGCGCTGCCGATCATCGGTGTGGCGCCAATCATGGTGATGTGGTTCGGCTTCGACTGGCCGTCCAAGGCCGCGGTCGTCATCATCATGACCTTCTTCCCAATGCTGGTGAACACGGTTGCCGGTCTTGCCGCCTCCGGCCATATGGAGCGCGACCTGATGCGCACCTATGCGTCGGGCTACGGGCCAACACTCTTGAAGCTCCGGCTGCCGGCGGCAGCGCCCTTCATCTTCAACGCGCTGAAGATCAACTCGACGCTGGCGCTGATCGGCGCCATCGTCGCCGAGTTCTTCGGCACGCCTGTGGTCGGCATGGGCTTTCGCATCTCGACCGAGGTCGGGCGGATGAACATCGATATGGTCTGGGCCGAAATCGCAGTTGCAGCACTGGCGGGTTCGGTCTTTTATGGCGTGGTCGCTCTCGTCGAGAGAGCCGTCACGTTTTGGCATCCCTCTGTCCGTGGTGGATAGGGCGGTGGGTTCGGGTGTTAACTTCAGAGGGTAAAAACATGAAAAGACTGATCATTCCGATGCTGGCCGGCGCGATGTCGCTGGCCGCGTTCCAGGCAATGGCCGCCGACAAGGTGACCTTGCAGCTGAAATGGGTCACGCAGGCGCAGTTTGCCGGCTACTATGTCGCCAAGGCCAAGGGTTTTTATGAAGCAGAAGGCCTCGACGTCGACATCAAGCCGGGCGGTCCCGATATCGCACCCGAGCAGGTGATCGCCGGCGGTGGCGCCGACGTCATCGTCGACTGGATGGGCGGGGCGCTCGCCGCGCGCGAAAAGGGCGTGCCGCTGGTCAACATCGCCCAGCCGTTCAAGAAGGCCGGTATGGAGCTGGTCTGCCCGAAGGACGGCCCGATCAAGACCGAAGCCGATTTCAAGGGTCACACGCTGGGCGTCTGGTTCTTCGGTAACGAATATCCATTCTACGCCTGGATGAACAAGCTCGGCCTGAAGACCGAAGGCGGCCCGGACGGCGTCACGGTTTTGAAGCAGAGCTTCGACGTGCAGCCGCTGATCCAGAAGCAGGCGGATTGCATTTCGGTCATGACCTACAACGAGTACTGGCAGCTGATCGATGCCGGCTACAAGCCGGATCAACTGACCGTGTTCAACTACTCGGCCATGGGCAACGACCTGCTTGAGGACGGGCTCTATGCCTCGGAAGACAAGCTCAAGGATCCGGCTTTCGAAGACAAGATGGTGCGTTTCGTGCGCGCCTCGATGAAGGGCTGGAAATATGCCATCGACAACAATGACGAGGCCGCGGGCATTGTCATGGACGGCGGTGGCCAGGACGAAAACCACCAGAAGCGGATGATGAGCGAAGTCGCCAAGCTGATCGACAATGCCGACGGCAAGCTCGACCCGGCGACCTACGAGCGCACCGCCAAGGCGCTGCTCGACCAGAAGATCATCACCAAGGCGCCGACCGGCGCCTACACCACAGCCATCACCGACAAGGCGATCAAATAAGCCTGGCCAGGCAATTTCGACCTCGAGAGCGGCGCCTTTGACCAAATGTCAGAGGCGCCGTTCCTTTATGGTGTTCATGACGAAGCTGGTCTCGATCGACGCGACGCATTTCAGCCGCGCGATCTTTTCCTTGATGAAGCGCTCGTACTGTTCGAGGCTGCCGGTCACCACTTTCAACACATAATCGCGTGACCCGGTGACGAGGTGGCATTCCAGTACCTCTTCCCAACCGCGGATGGCGTCTTCGAACATGACGATCTCGTCCTCGTTCTGGCGGCTGAGCCGGACGGTGGCGATGGCGACCATGTTCCAGCCGAAGGCGGCCGGGTCGACCAGCGTGGTATAGCCCCTGATGATGCCGGCCTCCTCCAGCCGGCGTACCCTCCTCAAACATGGCGACGGCGACAGGCCGATGCGCTCCGCCAGCTCATTGTTGGTGATGCGGGCGTCGGCCTGCAGCTCGCGCAGGATCTTGCGGTCGAAATCGTCGGCTATCTTCTGTTGCACTTTTGCTCTCGCTCGGCAATTTGTTGCCGGAATGCAGCCATGCGAGGCCGAAAATAGCAAGGACTGGTGGACCGGGATCGCATAAATTGCTGGACGAGACTCCTCCAGAACGCAGGAAAAGCCATGACCGCGCCGCGCCCGTCGAAAACCCACATCGGCAACCACAAGCTCCATCCGGAAACGTTGATGTTGAGCTATGGCTTCGATCCGCAACTGTCGGAAGGCGCCGTCAAGCCGCCGGTGTTCCTGACCTCGACCTTCGTGTTCAAATCGGCGGAGGAGGGGCGCGACTTCTTCGACTACACATCCGGCCGCAAGGAGCCGCCGAGCGGCACGGCGTCCGGCCTGGTCTATTCGCGCTTCAATCATCCCAACTCCGAGATCGTCGAGGACCGGCTGGCGGTCTATGAGGGAACGGACGCCTGCATCCTGTTCTCGTCCGGCATGTCGGCGATCGCCACCACGCTGCTCGCCTATGCCCGTCCGGGCGATGTCATCTTGCATTCGCAGCCGCTTTACGGCGGCACTGAGACGCTTTTGACGCGCACGCTGTCCGGCTTCGGCATCGGCGCTGTCGGCTTCGCCGACGGCGTCGACGAGAAGGCGGTGCGGGCCGCTGCTGATGCAGCGGTGGCGAAGGGGCGTGTCTCGGTCATTCTCATCGAAACGCCGTCAAATCCGACCAACAGCCTGGTCGACATCGCACTGATCCGGAAGTTTGCCGACGAGATCGGCGCAAGCCAAGGATCAACGCCGATCATCGTCTGCGACAACACGCTGCTCGGCCCGGTGTTCCAGCGGCCGATCGAACATGGCGCCGATGTCTCCGTCTATTCGCTGACCAAATATGTCGGCGGCCATTCCGACCTGATCGCCGGTGCGGCGATGGGCAGCAAGGCGGTGACCAAGCCAATCAAGGCGTTGCGCGGCGCAATCGGCACGCAGCTCGATCCGCATTCCTGCTGGATGCTCGGCCGCTCGCTGGAAACGCTGTCGATCCGCATGGAGCGCGCCAACGACAATGCGCGGCTCGTGGCTGAATTCCTGCGCGATCACGCCAAGGTGGAAAAGGTGCATTACCTGCCGTTCCTGGGCGAGGACACGGCAGCGGGACGGGCCTACAAAGCGCAATGCAGCGGCGCCGGCTCGACATTTTCTTTCGATATTAAGGGCGGAGAGAAGGCGGCCTTCGCCTTTCTCAACGGGCTGCAAATATTCAAGCTGGCGGTGAGCCTTGGCGGCACGGAGTCACTCGCCAGCCACCCGGCGGCGATGACGCACTCCGGCATTCCCTTCGACGTGCGCCAGCGCATCGGCGTGCTGGAGACCACGGTCAGGCTGTCGATCGGCGTCGAGCATCCGGACGATCTTATCGCCGACCTGACGCAGGCGCTGGCAGCGGTCTGACTGCTGACGAAGGTCGGC